>NZ_CP031148.1:3000000-3300000 GCF_003342675.1 Haloplanus rubicundus
TGGATCAGAATCGACACCGAGACGCCCCGGTCGAGCGCCGACTCGAACGCGTCGAGCATCCGCTGGCCGACCGCGTCGACGTCGATCTGTGCCGACGGGAGCCCAGCGACGTGGTGAATCTCCTCGTCCGCCGCGGAGAGCCGTTCGAGCAGGAGTTCGACCGTCTCCTCGGGACCGACGGCCGCCGTCCAGAACTGCCCCTCGACAGGAGCGGCCGCGTCGAGGTCGTTCACGAGTTCCGCGGCGACCGACTCGTACCGCTCGGCCTGCTGGTCGAGTTCCCGCTTGCGCGTCTCGACCAGCCGATCCAGCGCCGTGTCGGGCTCGACCGCGACGTACTTTTTCGGGCGACTCGCCGCCTGACTCCGCACCAGCCCGTTCCCCTCCAGCCCGTTGAGCACGTCGTAGATGCGGCCCATCGGTACCTCACTCGACGACGACAACTCCTTGGCAGTTGCCGGCCCGCGGTCGAGGAGCGCGCGGTAGGTCCGCGATTCGTACTCCGAAAGGCCGAGATCACGAAGTGATGCCATACATCGGCCTCGCGCCGACGCAGTAAAAACGAATCGGCCGTTTACTCGGTTACGCGGCGAGCGCCGCGACGGCGTCGGCGAGGTCCGCCGGCGTCGACACCGTCCGGGAGCGGTCGCCGACGGCCACGACGGCCGTCCCGGGGTCCGGTCCCGTCGCGCCGGGCACGACCACCGCCTCGTGGTCCGCGACCCGGAGCGCCGCCCGGTGGAGGTCCGAACCGGCGCCGGGTGCGACGGTGATCGTCAACGGGTCGCGGCGGAGTCGGGCCGCGACGGCACCGTAGCCCGCGACCTGCACGCCGAAGCGATCCCACGCGCCCGCGAAGGCCGCGACGGCGTCGCGGGCCACCTCGCGATACCGCGTCTCCCCGGTCAGCACGGCGAGATCGATGAGGGCGTCGGCCACGGCGACGTTGCCATCGAGGGGACGCAGCGGCCGGTCGAGCAGCCCCGGCCCGGACGCCGGCCCGTCGCGGAAGGCGCCGTCGTCGCCCGCGAGTTCCGTGATCGTCCGATCCGCGACCCGACGCGCCATCGACAGCGCGTCGTCGTCGCCGAGCACCTGCGCCGCGCGGACGCCAGCCGCCACCGTGTGAGCCTGATCGTCGAGGACGAGCGTCGGCGCCGCCTCGCCGTCCCAGTGACGGACCGTCCCGTCGTCGACGAAGTCCTCGCGAAGCGTCGAGAGCGTGCGACGGGCGTACTCGCGGGGGTCGTCCGAGTCGGTGTAGGACGTGAGCACGAGGAGGGCGTCGACCGCGAGGGTGTTCGCGTCGGCGTACGCCGTCAGATCGGTTCGCGGCCCGGTGTCGTCGGCCCCCGGTCCCTGACTCCCGCCGAACGCCGACCCGTTCCAGAGCGCGTCGATCAGGTACTCGACGGTCCGGTCGGCCGGGCGGCGGTACGCGTCCTCGCCGGTGTAACAGTACGCGTGGGCGAACGCGCGCACCAGCGCCGCGTTGTCCGCGAGGAGCTTCGCGCGGTCCGGGTCGCCCCAGTCACGCGTCCGGGCGTAGCGGTAGAAGCCGCCCTCGGCCTCGTCGAACAGGCCGCGGGTGACGGCGTCGAGCGTCTGTCGCGCCTTCGCCCGGTCGCGTTTGAGCGCGAACTCCACGGTCCGGGGGAGCGGGAACTTGGGCGCGTCGCCCCAGCCGCCGAACTCGTCGTCGAACTGCGCGTCGAGCTGGCCGGCGAGGTGTTCCTCGATGCGACCTGTCACCTCGCCGGCGGGCGTGGGGTCGCCGGCGAGGGCGCGCGGCACCCGGCCCGCGTCCATCCCGCTCGCGTCCCAGCGCTCGCGCACGCTGTCGATCACCTGTCGCATGCCGTCGGGGCCGAGAAAGCCCGCGCCCGCGATGCGGTTCCCGTCCGGCGTACAGAACACCGTCGAGGGGAAGCCGCCGACGTTGTACCGTTCGCGCACCCGCGGGTGGCGGTCCACGTCGACCCGGACGGGGACGAAGCCGTCGTTCAGGTTGGCGGCGATCCGTGGCTCGCCGTACGTCCGGGCGTCCATCTCGTGACAGTCCCCACACCACGTCGCCGTCAGCGCGAGCAACACCGGCGCGCCACGGCGACGGGCCTCCTCGAAGGCGGCCGCGCCCCAGTCGCGCCACTCGACGCGCGTCCCGTCGGTCATACCGGGTGTCGGTGGCGGGCGGGCCTAAGGGCTTCGTCCCGACGCGACGGTCAAAAGGGCTATCCGTAACCACCCGGTAACGGTCAGTATGCGCCTGCGCTGGGTCTTCGCGCTGCTGTTGCTCATCCCCCTCGCCGACGCCCTGTTCCTCGTCGTCGTCGCCGACAGCATCGGCGCCCCGGCGACCGTCGCTCTGGTCGTTCTCACCGGTCTCGTCGGCATGTTGCTGGTCCGGGCCGAGGGGCGGCATACGATCCGCAGCCTGCAGGAGAAGCTCGCGACGGGCGAGGTGCCGACGAAGGAACTCATGGACGGCGGCCTGCTGATCGCCGCGGGCGCCTTCCTGCTCACGCCCGGCCTCGTCACCGACGCCATCGGCTTCCTCATCGGCGTGCCGCTGACCCGGGCGCCGATCCGGGCCGGACTGGAACGGTTCGTGGTCGGGCCCTACCTCGACAAGAAGAGCGGCGGGTTCGTCACCGGCACCGTCTACACCGGCGGCTTCCCGAACGAGGGCGACACCTACGACGACGACGTCTACGACGTGGACGGGAGTTCGTACCGCGTCGACGACGAGTAACCGTGGTGTGACGCGTCCGACGGGAACCGAAAAGAAACGCTTAAACAACCGACCGCGCAAGCAACTGATGCGCTCACCTGGGCCAATAGCTCAGTCAGGTTGAGCGCTCGGCTGATAACCGGGAGGTCCGCGGTTCAAATCCGCGTTGGCCCATCCACAGCGTCCACGGTCTTTGGCCGTGACGCGTTAGGGGCTGATTCCTCCCCAGCCACCTAACTTCGTTCGGAACTACCCCGAACAGAAGTGCATATCGCGATTGGGTTGAGCCGGGGTTCTCGCGGCGTTCGATTCCGTGCGACGAGAGCGTGCTCCGCGTCGAAAGCCGGACGGCAGGGTCAGCGATGCTCGTCGATCCACGCACACCACGCGCGGAAATCGTCGGCGCCACACTGGCTGGCGATGTTCCGGAGCGTGTCGCCACTGATCTCGTGGCCGAGCGGGAGCGTCACGTTTCGGATCTCGCCCGTCTCGGGATGCACGTAGCGAAGTTTCAGGTGACTCCCCGTCCGGCCGACCGGCTGGTAGCCCATGTCGGTCAACACGCTCACGATTTCGCGGCCGGTGAATCGCGTCCGTACCTCGCCTACTCCTCGGAATCGAACCACGGCGCGTCCGGTTCCCGTGGCTCGTCGGGGACGGAATCGGGGTCGATGCCGAGTTCCCGTAGATTCTCGTCGGTCATGAGATCGCCGGCTTCACCCTTGTGGAGCGCCACCGCCTCGTCGAGCATCTCCAGCGCCTCCTCGCGGGTATCGCCATGACTGGCGACGCCCGTCTCCTTGTCGATGGCCGACCATCGACCGTCGTCTTCTTCGACGAGTCGAATCTCGCGCCCCGTACTCATGGCTGGTAGTAGTGGGAGTGCGCCGATAAGCGTTCGGGGCCCCCGATGTTCGAGACGAATCCACCCCTTCCCACCCACGAAAAACTCCCCCTTCCCTATATGACACTCGAGCAATAATTTCTCGCTAGCATGTACCGAGTGCTCGTCCCCGTCGATTCGAACACGAACCGCGCCCGACACCAAGCCCAGTACGTCGCCCGTCTCCCGGACGCCGACTCGGCGGTCGCGGCGACGGTGCTCTACGTGTCGCCGCCGGATCGGTTCGAGTCGGCCAAGGAAGCGTCGTTCTCGAAGGTCGACAGCGCCGCCACCGCCGCCGAGGAACTCGAACGCGCCGGCGTCGAGGTGGACCGTCGCATCGACGGCGGAAGCGTCTCGCGGGCCATCGTCGACGCCATCGCGGACGTCGACGCCGACGAGGTGGTGATGGGTGGACGGAAGCGTTCCGGGGTGACGACGGTCCTGCTCGGCAGTACGGTGCAGGACGTATTGCTCTCGACGGAGCGGCCGGTCACGGTCACGGGCGAGCGGGTCAGCCTCGGCGAGGGGACGCGAAAGGTGCTCGTCCCCGTCGACGGGAGCGAGGAGCGGGCGCGACAGCAAGCGCGGTACGTCGCGGGACTGCCGGGCGATCCGTCGACCATCGAGGCGACCGTATTCTACGTCTTCCGCCACCAGGACTACGCGGGCGCGCCGCCCCACGAGTTCGAGGACGTCGACAGCGCGGTGACGGCCGCCGAGATGCTCGAAGACGCCGGCGTGACCGTGAACCGCGTCGCGGAGGGCGGTGAAGTCGCCCGCCGCATCCTGCGGGCCGCGGAGGACCACGCCGTCGACGGCATCGTCGTGGGCGGGCGGAAGCGATCCGGAGTCCAGAACGTGCTCCTCGGCAGTACGGTGCAGGACGTGTTGCTCTCCGCGGAGCGGCCGGTGACGGTGACCGGATAGGGAGCCGGCGCCGCGGCGTCGCCACGCCCCGTCTCAGCGCACGACCGTCACGGTGATCGAGGTTCGTTCGACGATGCCCTTCGCGACGCTGCCGACCAGCCGTTCGGTCCGTTCGGAGCGCCCCCGATGCCCGACGTAGATGGCGTCGAACCCCTCGCTCTCGGCGAACGCCGTGATCGCACGGACGGGGTCGCCGTAGAGGAGTTCCGTCTCGACCGGCTGCCCGCGGTCGGCGGCGAACGCCGCGGCGTCGTCGAGGACGTCGATCCCCCGCCGTTCGGTGTCCTCGACGCTCTCCATGATCAGTCGACGGTCGGCGTCGGAGAGCCCGGAGACGGGGGCGGGACCCCCCAGATCGTAGACGGACGGATCGACGGCGTAGGCCACCGTGACCGAGCCGCCCATCGCGTCCGCGACGTCGAGGGCGCGTTCGAGCGCGGCGGTCGACTCGTCGGAGCCGTCGACGGCGACGAGAATGTTCATAGGATCGTGTTCGTTCGCCAATCAGATGAATGGGCGACGCCGTTCCAATCGCGTGGGAACGACACGCGGGTCACCGGGGTGTTAACTCGTCCGCGGGCGCGCCGTCGCCCGCGTGCTCGCGATAGCGCGCGGGGACGTACGCCAAGGCGCTGTGGGGAACGACCGGCACGAACAGGCGCTCGACGACGAACACCGCGAGACGGGGGAGGACTCGCCGGACGGCCGTGTAGCCGACGGCGACGGCCAGCGTCGCGAGCACGACTCCGCGGAGCGTGGCGTCGAGCGTCACGAGCAGGGGTGTAGCGAGACCGACGGCGAGAAACAGGTCGCGCGGCGAGCCGTCGTAGCGCACCCACCGGCGGGGTGCGATCCACCGGCCGCGGTGGTGGTCGTAGACGGCCCGATCCGAGGTGGCCTCCCACGGACGGAGTTCGAGCCCGGCGCCGAGAACGTCGGCCAGACTGTGGACGGCCGCGCCCCCGAGGACGAACGCGACGCCGACCGTCGCAGTCGTGGGATGCCACGCCGCGATCACGAGTGCCACCGCCGCCAACGGCGGTGCGTACACCGGATAGTGGAGCGTCTTCCGGTGACCGGCGTAGAGGTCGAGGTCGGGCACCACGCCGCCGACGAACCCCGCCACGAGTGCAACGGCGGCGAACTCCGGACGGACGTACGCCACCGGGAGGGCGAGCACCATCCCCGCGATGGCGTGGGTCGGGAGCATCATCCTGTCGATACAAGGAGGTCAGGATTCCTCAATGTGTCGATGCTCGGGACGGGTGGCTCGTGTGGCTTATCGGTCAGTCCGGTGCTCCGCCAGATGGTCCGACGAAGCACCGGTGCGCGGTTACGACGAGTCGTCTCGGTCCTCCAGAACCATCCATCCGAAGCGCTTCCTCCAGAACTCCTCGTCCGGGTGTTTCTTGCTCCGCCGGTGGGTCTTCCGGTCGCGAAGCTGTCGCTCCAGGGTGTCGCGTGCCTCGTTGATCGCGTGGCTCGCGCCGTAGCCCTCGCCCGAGGCGATGTACAGGCCGCGGTCGGTGTACAGACGAATCCGAGCGAGGACGAGGGGCGTGCCACGAAGTGTCTCGTCGTGTTCGTGGAGATGAATCTTCGCGTCGAGGACGGTCATGTCGCTGTCGCGGTCGTCGAACTTGTCGATCATCGCCACGACGTCCTCGTAGCTCGTGTCGTCGAGGAGATCGGTGCCGTACACCTGCACGGCGCGGTTGCCGCCGGCCTCCCAGGTGAGCGAGTCGAGTACGTCCGTCTTCGTGACGATGCCGTCGGGGCGGCCGTCGGCGGTCACGATCAGCGACGAGGTGCCGGCCGCGAACATCTCCTCGACGCCCGCCTCCAGCGTCTCGTCCCGACCGATGGTTCGCACGGGCGACGCCATCAGATCCCGGACCGGCAGATCGAGGACGCGTTCGAGTTCGCCCTCGCGGGCGCCGAAGCCGCCGCGCGAGCGGCCGCCGCCCACGGACGCCGCCTCGCTCGGGTCGCCGCCCTGGCTCTTGCTCGCGGCGCGGACCGTCAGCCCCGCCACGTCGTAGAGGCTGAGGACGCCGACGGCCGCGTCCTCCTCGACGACTGGCAGGTGGGTGACGTGGTGCTCGCGGAAGGTGTGGAGCGCGTCGCCGAACGTCGACTCCGGCGACAGGGAGACCAGATCGGCGGTGTAGGCCTGCGCGACGGTCACCGCGTCGAGGAAGGGCTGGACCTGCCGGAGCACGTCGTCGGCGGTGACGACCCCGACGAGCGTCTCGCCCTCGAACACCGGCAGGAGCTGCGAGTCGCTCTCGATCATGAGCCGCGCGACCTTCCGAACGTCCTCGTCGGGGGCGAGCCGGGGGACGCGGTGGACCACCGATCCGGCCTTCTCCGTCGGCGGGTGGTGCGACGTGGCGAGCTGTCGCCGGGTGACGACGCCCTCGAACTCGTCGCCCCGAATTACGACGCCGACGACGGACGGGTCCTCGAAGGAGCCGGCGAGTTTCGAGACACGCGTCTCGGGCGTGAACTCGACGTACTCCTCCGAAACGAGATTAGCGATGTCCATGGGTCTGCGGAGCGGGGAACTGAATCATCGGTGCGATCACACACAAATGTTGTTCACCTGACTGTAAATACTAGCCGGTCGTTGTCGTCGGCTGGGGATCGAGGTGGGCCACGTCTCGGGACGGCCGGCCGCCACAACGCTCATGGTGTGATGTGTCATAGCACGATAGGGCGAGTGGCGGCGTGGCTCATCGGGACGCCCGCGACACCGCGACATGCCACGCGGCGGGCGTTCCCGGGACGCCGTTCCCGACCGAACCGTTAACACCCCGTCCAGCCGAATCGAGGAGCGATGGGTACGGTACTGAGCCTCGTCGCCGATATCGGATACGACCTGCGGCGGCTTCACGGCCTCTGGATGGCGCTACTCTTTCCACAGCTACGCGACTCCCATCCCGTCGTGTCCCGCTGGAGCCCCGAGACGACGCGCGAACGCGTCCTGTATCGGGCGTGGGCGCTCGTCGGTTCGCTCGGACTCCTCGTGGGCTACCCGCTCGCCGTCCTCGGCCTCCTGATCCGGTTTCACGTCCGCCGGTTCGACCGCACCGCAACCCGACTCGGCGCCGTCGGCACCGTCGTCCTCGCCGTCCTCGTCTGGGGTGGGCTGACCGCGCTCGCACGCGTGCGCTTCTCGACCGAGGGCTTCCTCGCCGTCGCCGCCGCGGGCACCGTCGCCGTCGTCTCGACGGTGCTCGCTCTCTTTTTCCGGTGGCTCGGCGGGCGGGTGATCACCGTCCTGATCGCCTACCCCTTCGCCGTCGTGGCCGTCTTCCTCCCGCCAGTGGTGGCCGCGCTCTACTCCCCGACGCTCGCGGCCGTCGTCTTCCCTCGGAGCGAGACGCTCGCCATCTGGCTGCTCGACAACGTCCTCACGTACCGGAACCTGAACACGGTCCTCCGCCAGCGGTTCGACCTCGCCGGCTTCGCGTACGTCGCGATGTGGGGCGGCCTCGCCGTGCCCGTGGGGTGGGCGTTCGGCCTGCTGGTGACGCTCGCGAACCTCGTGCGGCCGACCGACGACGACGGCGACGACGGATAGATACCTCCAAGGGGCCGGGGCGACTGTGACGGGTGTGGTCGTCATCGTGACCTGCGAGGAGTGCGGCCGGGGCTACGCTCACACCCGCTTCGTCGGCGAACCCGACCGCCACGGCTCCCGTCCGATCCAGTGTCCGAACTGTTACGCGTATCTCGGACGGACGGAGCAGGGTGAGAGCGACGGAGCGTGGTGATCGGGCGTCTGCAGGGCACTCGAACATAGCGGGCGGTGGATTTGAACCACGGTCGTTGCGCTCACTACGTTCGCTTCACTCCCTGATTCAAATCTACTGGGCGATTTCGAGCGAACGGCTCCCTCGTCGCAAGGCTCCTCGGTCGTCGTTGTCGGCCGGAAAATAGCGGGCGGTGGATTTGAACCACGGTCGTTCCGCTCACTACGTTCGCTTCACTCCCTGATTCAAATCTACTGGGCGATTTCGAGCGAACGGCTCCCTCGTCGCAAGGCTCCTCGGTCGCGTTGTTCGCTCGAAAATAGCGGGAGGTAGATTTGAACTACCGATCTCCGGGTTATGAGCCCGGCGGAATCTCCTGGCTATCCCATCCCGCTACCGAACGCTACCCCCGAGGCGGCGTTAAGGGTTTTGAAATCGTCGCGACGCGCCGACCCCCGGACCACCACGGGAAAACGCTGAATAGCGACGCGCGCTATCCGTCGTGGTCACCGGTGGTCCCCGATGAGCGACACCCCCAACACGAATCGACGACTCTGGAACGAGTGGAGCGACGCCTTCCAGGCGCTGTGGAACGCCGATACGGCCGAGGGCGGCCTGCCGCCGGCGCCCTGTCCCCTCACGCCGGACGCCGACGGCGCCCACCCCGACGTCGTCCCCGCGCCGGCGGGCGTCGAGTTCGTCGAACTGGGGTGTGGCGGCGGGCAGGCGAGCGTCGGCACCGCGGCCGAGGGCGCCGACCGGGTGGTCGGCGTGGACTTCTCCGCGGCACAGCTCGACCACGCCCGGCGACTGCGGGACTGCTACGGCGTCGACGCCCAGTTCGTCGCCGGCGACGTGACGACCCTCCCCCTCGCCGACGACGCGTTCGACGTGGCGTTCTCCGGCTGGGTGGTCCAGATGATCGAGCGCCTCGACGCGTATCTGTCGGAGGCCCGGCGGGTCCTCCGGGCTGACGGCGTCCTCGGGTTCGACGTGCCGCACCCGTTCTACGAGTGCTTCGACCCGGCGACCGAGTCCATCGAGCGAAGCTATCACGGGCCACCGCACCGGGAGATCACGATCGACGAGAGGTACGACGCGAACCTGATCGTCTTCGACCGGCCGGTGAGCGACCTGCACAACGCGCTGGTCGACGCCGGGTTCGACGTGCGGCGAGTCCTCGAACCCGGAAGCGACGACCCCGAGGCGTACGACGACGACCCGCTCGACAGCAACCGGCCGTCGCTGATGGCGAAGGTGCCCCGGACCCTCCGGTTCTGGGCGACCGTGCGGTGAATGCGTTCGCGGGCCACGACGCGTCCTCGGACACCGGGAGTCGCCGAACGTTTAATGAGACTCCGTGACACAGACCGCGTATGGTCGAAGCGTTCGTCAGACTACTGTGTCCCGAGTGTGGGAAAGACTGGGAGGACGGCCCGACGGAGCTTCCCGGTCACCGGAAGAACTTCAGCTGTCCGACCTGTCACGCGACGCGTCGGCTCGCGGAGTTCATGCGGACCGAACGCGACCTGGAGCTCGTAAAACAGTTCGAGTGATCAGCGGTCCGGCACGGCCGACAGCGCCCCGCACGCGTCGCATTTCAGGACCGTCGCGCCGCGCTCTTCCACCAGCCGCGTATCCGGCGAGCCACACTCCGAACACGTCACGAACGACTCGACGTACTCGTCGAGGGCGTCGGCGACGCGGGACTGTCTGAAGTCGCCGGTGAACCGCGCCCGTCCCCGGTCGTCGATGCTGGCGCTCGTTCCGAGCTCCGACTGGAGGAACTTGAGGAGGTGTTCCTGTGTCCGGTTCAGCCGGTCGATAGTCGCCTGGAAGTTCTCGTAGCTCGTGACGTTGCCCTCGGGTCGCACCTCCGGGGCGGGGACTTGGAACCGGTCGGCGGCGTCGCCCACCTCCGGCGTCTCGGTCAGCGCGCGGTCGAGACTGTCTTCGTAATCCATGGGTCGATGTGGCACCGCGGGCGACTAAAACGTTTCAGAAGCCGCTCGTGGAAGGATCAGATAAAAACCCGCAAGGGGGAAACACACTGACTGCCGCGGCTCCGTCGTGTCGACGACCGTCGGTCCGGGATCAGGCTTCGCCGTCGACCGTCTCGCTGTTCATGCCTTCGCCGTCGTTGTGGCGGCACTGCTCGGTGTAGAAGCCGAGGTCGAACTCCACGGAGTCACCCTGCACCTCGTTGCCGTGGTCGACCGGTAGCCACCACTCGAGACCGAGGTAGACGTCGGACGAGTTGACGAAACAGTCGCGCCCCTCGGTCTCGGGGAACGCGTCGAGGCCGAGGCCCCAGTCGCCGGCGGACGGGTCGGCCATGAGCGCCATGAGCACGTCACGGAGCGATCCGGAGACGATTTCGGTGTCGCCGCCGATTGCCTGCACCAGCTGTCCGAACGCGCCCGTGATCTGGTCGGGGTCGGTGACGTCGAGGAACACGCCGTTCCCGCTCGGGCTCAGGTCCGCGATGTCCTGGAGCAGATCGTCGCCCGCCGTCCCCGCCTGGACGCCGATGGTGAAGAACGTGTCCACGTTTCCGGCGTCGACTTCGTCCTGCGCGGCGTCTCGGGCGTCGCCGATGTTCTCGGCGCCGTTCGAGAGGATCACCATGATCGTGTCAACGTCGTCCGGGCACTCGGACAGTTCGTCGCCGGCGATGCCGATGGCGTCGTCGATGTTCGTCAGTCCGGCGTCGCCGTCGACCTCGTCGATCGCCGTCTCCAGGTCGCCGACGTCGTTCGTCAGGGCCTGCTGAAGGTTGGCACCGCTCCCGAACGTCGTCACGGCCGCCTGGTGGGGGTCGATGTCGCCGTCGTCGTCGAAGTCGAGATCGTTGATGACCGCCTTGGCGCCGTCGCGGGTCTGTTGGGCCTTCGTCCCGGCCATGGAGCCGGAGTCGTCGAGGACGAAGGAGATGCAGGCCGGATTGTTCTGTGCGGTGTCGTACAGGTTGTTACCGTCGTCGTAGAACAGGCAGGCCTGTAAGGTGTCGAGAAGTTCGACCTGCGCGTCGTCGAGGCTGTCGCCGTCGGCAGTACTGCCCTCCTCGTCGGCCGGGCCGACCGACTGCGGGTCGTCGTCCTCCGGTTCGGTGTGGCCGTTCTCGGCCCACTCGATGTTCATCGCGTTCGCCCACAGGTAGCCGGGGTTGTCACAGAGGTGTAGGCTGAACGTGACCTCGCCGAAGTCGCCCGGCTTCACGTCGTCGAGGGCGATGAGCGGCCGACCGAGGTCGTCGGGGTCCGGGTAGTCCTCACAGGGAATGACCTCCCACGGTTCCTCGGTTTCGTCGTTCACGAGGTCGTAGACGCCACCGTCCGCGAGGTTGTCGCCGTCGACGTCCGGCGCCGCTTCGACGGCCGTCGCACGCATGAAGTTCGCCACCTGATCGTTTGCGACCGCCACGCGCGGGACGTTGTTGTCCGCACACGTCGGGAACGCCCGTGCTCCAGTCGGCGGGTCTTCGCCGATGTCGAGCATCGTGACGTCGCCGTCCTCGCCGACTTCCTCGTCCGACGACCAGTCGGAGTAGTGCTCCTCCCAGTCGACCTTCAAGTCGAGTTCGCCAGCCATGAGCGAGTTGTTCTGGAACGTCTCCTGATCGGAGAAGTACGCGGACGTGCCCAGCCCTGCCCCGGCGGAGGCGACGCCGATCGTTCCGAGTGCTGCGAGTGTCTTGCGCCGCGAGATGTTGAGTGCGGCGGAGTCGTCGTCTGTCATAGTTGTGCGCTCCCTGACTCGTCTCCGGGAGCTACCTCTCAATTCAATCGACTAACATCTTCGTTATGTGCCGGATTACCGAACTAACGAAGCCATAAGTGAGTCGGTCGGATCCGGTTCGAGCGCTAACGTGTCGTTTGAAACATCCGAATGGGTGGAAGCGAACGCCTACTAACGGGCCGTCGGTCATCGGACCGTACACTCGGAGAGTCGTCCGTATTCGACTGGTTACGGGTCGGTAAGGTGCCGGTTTACAATTTCACCTGCGCACGTATCGGTGGTCGATGGCGGAGGACCGAATCACCCGGGACGCCGCGTTCTCGCTCCTGAGCAACCGGCGACGCCGACAACTGCTGTGCGTGCTCGCACGAAGCGGGGAGGCGCGGTCGCTGCGGGCGGCCGCGCGCGAAATCGTCGGCCGGCTGGAAGGCATCGACTCGACGGAGATCACGGACGAGGTGTACCGGAGCGTCTACGTCTCGCTCTATCAGACGCACGCGCCACAGCTGGCCGCCGAAGGAATCGTCGACTACGACGAGACGGAGCGGACGGTTCGGCTCGCCCACAACCGACGGACCGAGACGCTCCTGCGGATCGTCGGTATCGACCCGAACGGCGCGGACACCGTCGACCGACGGACGGCGCTCGTCCTGACGGGAGCCGTCGTCGTGGCGACGCTCTGTGGACTGTTCGCGCTCTTCGGCGCGGTCTGGACCGTCCCGTGGGCGGCGCTGGTGGCCGGCCTCCTCGCGTACCGGGTTCGGCAGTACGCCGGCAGGGATCTCCCCACACCCATCTGCGACTGCGGCGATCTGGCGACGAGCGACGACTCGTAGTGGGTATCGGAACTGTCCGTAGATTCTCGCCGGACCGTCCCGGCGAAACTCTCCCACGTCGCCCGATACTCCCTCTCACTTCCGGATATCGTAGGCGATGGCGCTCATTCCGACCAGTGAGAGAAGCACGGCCGCGCCGAGCGAGAGGTCGGCGGGCACCATCCCGAATTCGCCGACGAAGACGACGAAGAGTGCACTCCCGAGGAGGACGACGGTGCTCAGACCGAACTGGTTCTCCGAGAGCGTCATCGTTTGAGGCTCGTCTTCGAACCGGTCGAGATACTGGAGCAGTTCGTCGGTTCGGGCCGTCCGCTCGACGGTGCCACGATCACGGTCGAACGAGATAGCGCCGAAATCGTCGAGTTTTGGGAGATGTGCCTGATACAGGGAGACGTACACCCGTTTGCGCTGCGTGGAGCTGACGGCGGACTCCGGAATCCCGTTCTCGACGGCCGCGACGTGGCGGGCGAGGTCACCCTGTGTCGTCGAGTCGTGGTCCCGAAGGAACTCCAGAACGAGTCGCCGCCGGTGGTTCTGGAGGATGGCGAAGATCCGATCCAGTTGCTCCGCCGATGGCTCCGGCGACTCCCTCGTACGCGTCTGCGCTTCGACGGCTCCCGTGGAACTCATGAGAGCGGGTATCGCCGGGCACACATCCCCGCTCGCAGTCCGCTAGCGGTGGCTATCGCCGGAGAAAGCATCAATGACATAAACATTCATGTGCTCCAAGAGGATAACAATGGTGGAGATATTCATTCACACGGGTGAACACGGCCCGGCACTTCGATGGCCGGCGTTCGACCCGAAGAGTAAGCAGTGCCTACCGCTGGATTCGCGGGGTTCTGGGCTCCTCCGGGCGTCTTTGGGGATGTGTGTCAATACCGATAGTCGCATGTTAACTCCACTCAAGATAATAATATAACCTTCCACTCGCTATGGATGGTTGTTATGAAGAAGCAGGAGCTCATTCACCTGCACGGCCTCCTCGCGGAGGTAGAGAAACAGTGCGCAGCATGGCACGACGACGAAATTGACCTGACCGCCTACGAGGACATGGGGGTACGACCCACATCGATCCACAAATCGAAGACCGACCACAAGGCGGCTGTTTTTAAATTGGCGAACGGAATCACCTCTTCGCTGGAAACGACCGAGGAGCGCGTCGCTCCTCACGCGGACTGAATTCGACGACCCGGCGCAGTCTCCCCCGGAACGCTACTCCCGACGAGCCTCGGCTGTCCGTCGTGTAGCGCCGAAACGTCGCGGTATCACTCGTCGACCAGTTCCTCGAACTCCGGAATGAGGTCGTCGTCCCCCTGGTCGTCCGTCTCCTCGTCCGCCGGGGCGTCCGCCTCGTCCGCGTCCTCGTCGTCGGACTCCATGGGGTCGACCCGTAACACGGAAAGCGGGACGTTCTCGAGTCGCTGGCCGATCTCCTTGCGCGCGATCCGGGACGCGTGTTCCTCCTGCTCGACGTTGAACACCTTCATCTCCAGTTCGAGGGCGACGAGCGCCTCGTCGGCAGCGATGAAGGCGGGGGGCAGTTCCTCACCCGACGGGGTGGTCCGAGACCCCATCTCGATTTCGACGTAGTTGAGGTCCGGATTCAACATCTCGCCGGTCTTGGCGATAGCGATCCGTATCGCCTCGTCGGGAGTCTCTACGTCGTACACCGGAACCGCTGCCTCGACGACGACTCGACAGTCCATACCACACCTAAATTGTACGTCCACCGTCATGAAGTTTCGCCTGCTGCGTTAGCGCCGTCTCGATGGGTGCGTGCCCGGCGGGTTTTTTGGTTCACTACTCGTTCAAGTCTTAGACAACGGTGAGGACACAAATTACGGCTAAAGTTACCACTGTACGCCGTATTTCGATATCGTGACGAAAGGAACCGAAACAGTTACTTGAGCAAAATATGAACTATATTTCGATGGCAAACGGGACCGAACGGCTCAGACGGTATCTCGACGACGAACTCGACGAGTGTCGCAGCGAGGACGTCGACAGGCGACTCGACGAGCTCGATGCGCTCGAAGCGGCGCTCGGACGGGCGCGGGTGGACGCCGAACTCGACGTGCTCTCGGCGCTCGCCAACGAAACCCGGTACACCCTCACCCGGGTCCTCGTGGCTGCGGGCGAGGAACTCTGCGTCTGTGAACTGCACGCCGTCGTCGACGTGAGCGAGAGCGGCCTCAGCCACGCCCTCTCGACGCTCGTCGACGCGGGCCTCGTCGAGGGGCACAAGGACGGCCGGTGGAAGAAGTACCGCGCGACCAACCGCGCGGTGGCGCTGGTGACGGTGCTGGAGGGGACCGTCGGTGAGTAGCGCCCACGAGCACGGCCCGAACTGCGGCTGCGAGAGCTGTGGCGACCCGCGGTCGATGGATTTTCTCGATAAGTATCTCACCGTCTGGATCTTCGGCGCGATGGCCGTCGGCGTCGGTCTCGGCTACGTCGCGCCGTCGGTGACGGAGCCGATCCGAGACCTCCACCTCGTCGAAATCGGCCTCGTGGTGATGATGTACCCACCCCTCGCCAAGGCGGACTACTCGCAGCTGCGCACTGTCTTCAGCAACTGGCGCGTCCTCGGCCTCAGCCTGATCCAGAACTGGCTCATCGGGCCGACGCTCATGTTCGGCCTCGCCGTCGTCTTCTTCAGCGGACTCGTGCCCGGTCTCCCGGCCCGCCCCGAATACTTCCTGGGCCTCGTGTTCATCGGCATGGCCCGCTGTATCGCCATGGTGCTCGTCTGGAACGAGTTGGCCGACGGATCGACCGAGTACGTCACCGGACTGGTCGCGTTCAACAGCCTCTTTCAGATCGTCACCTACGGCGTCTACGTCTGGTTTTTCGGGCTCGTCCTCCCACCGCTGCTGGGCATGGAGAGCCTCGTCGCCGGAATCGAGGCGTTCAACGTCTCGCCGACGCAGGTGTTCCAGGCCATCGTCGTCTTCCTCGGCATTCCCTTCGCCGGTGGCTTCCTCACCCGGTACGTGGGCACGCGGACGAAGGGGCAGGAGTGGTACGAGGAGTCGTTCGTCCCGAAGATCGATCCGCTCACCTTGGTCGCCCTGCTCTTCACGGTGATCGTCATGTTCGCCACGCAGGGGGGCAACATCGTGGCCGCGCCCGGTGACGTACTCCTGATCGCCGTGCCCCTGACCATCTACTTCGTCGTGATGTTCCTCGTGAGCTTCGGGATGGGCAAGGGCATCGGCGCCGACTACTCCACGACGACCGCCATCGGCTTCACCGCCGCCTCGAACAACTTCGAACTCGCCATCGCCGTCGCCGTCGCCGTCTTCGGCGTCGGCTCCGGTATCGCCTTCACCACCGTCGTCGGTCCGCTGATCGAGGTGCCCGTCCTGCTCGCGCTGGTCAACGTCGCGCTCTACTTCCAGCGTCGGTTCGACTGGAGCGACGCCACACCCGGCGGTATCGACGCCGCGACGACCGACCCCACCGACGACTGATCATGTCCGACACCACCACCCAACCGACCCGTATCGCCTTCGTCTGCGTCCAGAACGCCGGCCGCTCGCAGATGGCGACCGCCTTCGCCGAGCGCGAACGCGAGCGTCGCGGCCTCGACGTGACGATCCTGACCGGCGGCACCCACCCCGCCGACGCGGTCCACGACGAAGTGATCGACGCCATGGCGGACCTCGGGATCGACCTCTCCGACCGGACGCCCCGAGAGATCACCACGGACGAACTCCGGTCGTGTGACTACGTGGCGACGATGGGCTGTTCGACGCTCGAACTGGACGATACGCCCACCGTCGACGTGCGCGACTGGGCACTCGACGACCCCGATGGGGAGGACGTCGACCGCGTCCACGACATCCGCGACGAAATCGATTCCCGCGTGCGCGCGCTGTTCGACGAGATCGAAGCCGAACGCGGAGCGAGCGCG
This sequence comes from Haloplanus rubicundus, assembly GCF_003342675.1. Taxonomy (NCBI): domain Archaea; kingdom Methanobacteriati; phylum Methanobacteriota; class Halobacteria; order Halobacteriales; family Haloferacaceae; genus Haloplanus; species Haloplanus rubicundus. The sequence goes on from NZ_CP031148.1 coordinate 3,016,796, forward strand.
TAGGGCGCTCACTCCCCGCCTGCGCGGAGATAATAGAAGAGATACGTCTGGGCGTAGCCCGCGAACTCGCCGCCGAGTCGCTCGCGGATCGCCCGCGAGGTGTCTGCGTACGACCCCTTGTCGCAGTCGGGATAGTGGTCCGCGATGGCCGACCGAATCCACGTATCGAGCGGCACGGCTTCGAGATACCCCAGCGAGAACAGCAACACGCAGTCGGCCACCTTGTCGCCGACGCCGACGAACCCCGTGAGGTAGTCGCGGGCCGCCTCGTAGTCGCGTCCCCGGGCTGCCGCGGGGTCGGCCTCCCCCTCGGCGACCATCTCCGCAGTCCGTTGCACGTACGGCGCCCGATAGCCGAGCTTCAGGTCGCGGAGTTCGGCCTCGGAGCGCGCCGCGAGCTGGGCCGGCGTCGGGAAGGCGTGGTAGGTCCGGCCGTCGACGGCGAGCCGGTCGCCGTACTCGCGGGCGAGCGCGGTCTGCATCCCGTGGATGCGCGACACCCGCATCTGCGCCGAGCAGATGAAGGAGATCAGACAGGGAAAGGGTGGGTCCCGAACCAGCCGCATCCCTCGATACGTCTCGTAGGCGCGATCGAGGAGCGGGTCGTCCGGCGTCGCCGCGAGGATGGCCTCCAAGTCGTCGTCCAGCCGAAGGAGGTGGGTGAGGATGGGGACGGCGTCGGTCGTCGACTCCCACTCCAGTCGCCCCTCGGTCTGGCGCACCCGAACCACGGCGCGGTCGTTCCCTACCGCGTCGAGCGGCGGGACGACCGTCTCGTACCACGCGTCGCCGCCGTGTGCATCCATCCGCTCGTACATCCCACCGTCCGACCGGTCCCAGAGGTAGCTCTGCCCGCTCTCGACGGTCGCCTGCAGGTCGAAGTCGCCGTCGAGGTCGGCCAGCGGGATGGCGCCGCGTTCCATGGACCGGGGTTGGCCCCCGCCGGTTTCCCGGTTTCGTTTCTACTCCTCGTCGTAGGCCGCCGCGAGGGGGCGCTGCTCGACGCCGCGGTCCGCCCGGTAGTCCGCGGCGACGGCGAGGACGGCGACGCCGACGAGTTCCCACAGAACGAGCGCGGGGACGACGGTCGAGAGCGGGTCGCTCACGAGGACGGCCTCGTCGACGGCCACGAGTGCCGGTGCCCAGCGCGTGAACACGAGGGACGTAGCGGGGTCGAGAACCAGCACGCGCGAGAGGACGACGAGGGCCGTGGCGACGCCGACGAGGGAGACGAGCGCCAGCGCCGGCGCCGGAGGACGGAACCGGCACCGGCGATAGAGCGCCGGCCGGAGGACGGGGAGGAGTCCGACGGCCGCCGCGAGCGCGCCGTAGCCGACGAAGACGCCCGCGATAGAGAGGTAGAGTGCCTGTCCGACCAGATCGAGGGCGACGACGGTGCCCGCGAGCAGGCCAGTCAGCGCCAGCGCGGGGTCCGGCAGTCCCGGCCGCGTCTCGGCGGCGACCCCCGGCACGAGTTCGTCGAACCCACGGAGCGTCCGGGTCGGGAGCCACGTCGTCGCGAGGGCGGCGCTGATCGTCGCGAGGACGGTGCCGGGGACGACGAGGCGAGCGGCGTCGACGCCGAGGCCGCTGGCGGCGGCGTCGGCGAAGGGGGCCGTCGCGAACACCAGCCGGGGCCACGGGATGACACCCAGCGTGACGAACGCCGCGACGGCGGCGACGAATCCGGCGATCAGGACGCCGACGAGGACCGCCCGCGGCGCGGTCCGCCGCGGGTCGCGCGTGACCGCCGAGGCGGCGGCAGCGGCGTCGAAGCCGACGAAGCCGAACAGCGTGGCGACCGCCGCGGCGCCGATGGCGGCCAGCGGTCGGTCGCGGAGCGTCGGCGTCGGGAAGAGCGGCGAGAAGTTGTCGGGGGCGATGGCGAGGAGGGCGGCGACGGCCATCCCGCCGAGGAAGAGGAGCAGGGGTCCGGTCGCGTAGAGCTGGAGGCGACCGGCGGCGGTAGGACCGAGGGCGTGGACGGCGACGACACAGGCGAGGACGACGAGGGCGGCGACATTCGGAGAGAGGGAGACGAGCCCGGAGAGCGACTGGCCGAGCGCGGCGATGAGGGTGGCGAGGACGGCGGCGTACGCGCCGACCATCGGCCACGCGGCGAGGAAGCCGAGCGAGCGCGCGCCCGCCGTCCGGGAGACGGCGGCGAAGACGAGGCCGTCGCGCTCGGCCAGCGGGCTGGACAGGTAGACGGCGTAGGCGACGGCGATCGAACAGATCGCGAGCGTGCCGGCGACGTAGGCGACGGGCGTGGCGGGACCGCCGAGGTTCTCGACGCCGTGTGGAAGGACGAACACCCCCGCACCGAGCGGGAGGCCGAGCGAGACGGCGACGGCGTGGCGGACGCCCAGCGGACGGTCGCGGGACACGGTCACACGGGGCGTGGCAGGGAAAAATAGCTTGCGCGGGCGTGAGCGTGTTCGACAGTATTATTCCGTTCGTCCGACTTCCACCGGTATGAGCGAAATCGTAGTGACGCTTCCCGACGGGTCGGAGCTCTCCGTCGCGGAGGGGTCGACGGTCGAGGACGTCGCCTTCGAGATCGGTCCGGGTCTCGGGCGCGACACGGTGGCGGGCGTCGTCGACGGCGACCTCGTCGACAAGGCCACGCCCCTGTCGGACGGCGCCGACCTCGTCATCGTCACCGAGGACAGCGACGAGTATCTCCGCGTGCTCCGCCACTCCGCGGCCCACGTCTTCGCGCAGGCGCTCCAGCGCCTGTATCCCGACGCCAAACTCGCCATCGGCCCTCCGACCGACGACGGCTTCTACTACGACGTGACGAACGTCGACCTCGACAGCGAGGACTTAGCGGCCATCGAGGCCGAAGCCGAGGAGATCATCGCGGAAGACCTCGACATCGAGCGCGAGGAACGGCCGCGCGAGGAGGTCGTAGCGGGGTACGCCGACAACCCGTACAAGCGGGACATCCTCGAAACGGAGGCGGCGGGCGAGGACCCCGTCACGATCTACCGACAGGGCGAATTCGAGGACCTCTGTCAGGGCCCCCACGTCGAATCCACGGGCGAGATCGGGGCGTTCAAACTCCTCAACATCTCCTCCGCGTACTGGCGGGGCGACGAGGACAACGACACGCTCACGCGCGTCTACGGGACGGCCTTCGAGAGCGAGGAGGAGATGGAGGCGTACCTCGAACGGCGCCGCGAGGCCCAGGAGCGCGACCACCGGAAACTCGGGCAGGAACTCGACCTGTTCTCCATCGACGAGACGACCGGCCCCGGCCTCCCGCTCTACCATCCGAACGGCAAGCGGGTGCTCGACGAACTCTCGGACTTCGCGCGCGACCTCAACCTCGACGCCGGCTACGACCCCGTCGAGACGCCCCACCTCTTCCGGACGGAGCTGTGGAAGAAGTCGGGGCACTACGAGAACTACGTCGACGACATGTTCCTCCTCGACGTGAACGACGAGGAGTACGGCCTGAAGCCGATGAACTGCCCGGGCCACGCCACCATCTTCGAGCAGAACTCCTGGTCATACCGCGACCTTCCCGTCCGCTACTTCGAGGACGGGAAGGTGTACCGGAAGGAACAGCGTGGCGAGCTCTCCGGACTTTCGCGGGTGTGGGCCTTCACCATCGACGACGGCCACGTCTTCGTCCGGCCCGACCAGATCGAAGACGAAGTGAACCTCGTGATGGACAACATCTTCCGCGTCTTCGAGACGTTCGGTCTCGACGCGGAGGTGGCGCTCGCGACCCGCCCCGAGAAGTCGGTCGGGAGCGACGAAATCTGGGAGCGCGCCGAGTCGCAACTGCGGGACGTCCTCGATTCACAGGACATCGCGTACGACGTCGAGGCGGGCGACGGTGCCTTCTACGGGCCGAAAATCGACTTCGCGTTCGAGGACGCCCTCGGCCGCAAGTGGGACGGTCCGACGGTCCAACTCGACTTCAACATGCCCGACCGGTTCGACCTGACCTACACCGGGGAGGACAACGAGGACCACCGCCCGGTCATGCTCCATCGCGCGCTCTACGGCAGTTACGAGCGGTTCCTGATGGTGCTGATCGAACATTTCGACGGGAAGTTCCCGCTCTGGCTGGCGCCCGAACAGGTGCGCATCCTCCCCGTCAGCGACGACAACCTCGGCTACGCCCACCGCCTCAAGAACGAACTCGACGACTTCCGGGTCGAAATCGAGGACCGCTCGTGGACCGTGGGCCGCAAGATCCAACAGGCCCACAGCGACCGCGTGCCCTACATGCTCATCGTCGGCGACGACGAGGAGGCGAGCGGCGCCGTCTCGGTGCGGGACCGGAAGGAACGGGAGCGCAAGGACGTCGACCGCGAGGCGTTCGCGGCGCACCTGCGGGCCGAACGCGACGAGAAACGGATCGAACCGGACTTCCTCGACTAGAGCATCGCGCGGTTTTCGTCGTCGATCAGGTTGTAGAGCCGCAGGTCGCAGTCGGTGGCGAACTGCCGGGGCGCGCCCCGCGGCGTCGGATCGGGCTCCGGTTCGGGCGTCGTCTCGGAACGCCACGTGCCGTCGGTCAGGGTCGGTGCAGTGCGGTCGGTCGTCGGGGTGGATGTGCTCATTGGTTTGGGGTCGGGGGTCGGTCGAACGTCGATACCTGGGGGTCGAGAAAGGTCAGTCGCGTACAGGTACGACGTGAGCACGCATCGACTCACACGAGATGCGCATCTATCATAAACGTTCCTGTTTATTCGGCGGTGGCGGCGTATCCGGCGCCGGGGTGGTGGCTCACTCGTCGGCGTCGGGGGGCGAGACTTCGGAGACGGCGATGAGAAGGTGGTCGTCGTCGAGGGTGGTGACCATCTTCGACTCGGTGAACGTGCTCCCGTCGGCGCGGAGGCCGGTGCTTCGACCCGTCCACTTGCCGCCCTCCTGCACCACCGGGAGGACGTGCGTGCGGATGTGTTCCACCTCGTCGTCCGGGTGGAGTTCCGTCCAGTGTTTCCCCGTCACCTCGTCGGCGTCGTAGTCGTACAGGTCGGCGTAGCCGGTGTCGACGCGGTCGAACCGTTCGTCCGGCCCCACCACGCCGACGGCGTCGAGTTCGGTCGCCGCCTCCGAATCGAACTGCCCGTCGGAGTCCACGGCGTGTTCGACGCGGCGGACGAGGGTCGTATACTGGCTGGGGCTGCTCTTGTGGAGGTAGTCCGTCACGCCAGCCCGGATCATCTCCGCGGCCACGTCGCCCGTCTCCTCGCCCGAAAAGAGGAGAAAGGGGAGTTCGGGGTGGGTCTCCCTGACTGCTCGCAAGAACTCGATGCCGTTGGTCTCGGGCATCCGGTAGTCGCTGACGATGCAGTCGAAGTCGGTGTCGGCGTCGCGGAGTCGGTCGAGCGCGTCCGCCGGCGTCGTCGTCGTCGTCACGGTACAGTCGAGGGCGTCGTCGCGTTCGAGGTAGGCTTGCACCAAGTCGCCGAGCGCGTCGTCGTCGTCGACGTGGAGTATCGAGAGCGTCGCGTCGGGCCGCATCGTCGGCATTCAGGGCGCCGAGCGCATAAACTGACCGCCACGGGGGCTATCAGTTCCCGTCGGTCACGCGACGCCGACAGCCGTCGCGGCGAGGACGGCGACGCCCGCGACGCCGGCGGCGACGCCCACCGTTCGCGCGAGTCGGTCACCCCACGACACCGTCCGCTCGGCGGAGAGCACGAGGGTGATGCCGGCCATCCACACCAGGTTCATGGTCCCGACGACCACCATGAAGGCAAACAGCGCCCAGCAACAGCCGAGACAGTACGCCCCGTGGTCGAGACCCATCCGCGCCGCACCCCGAACGCCGGGGCGACTGTGCGTCAGCAGGAAGCCGAGCGGGGTCCGGCAGTGATCGAGACACCGCTCCTTGTACGGTGAGAGCTGATACGCCGCGAGGAGGAGGAGCGTCACGCCGATGAAGATACCCGACGACGCGACCCGCGAGACGGGGACGGCGTAGTTCGCCGCCAGCGGAACGACGCCGACGGCCGTCCAGAGGAGCGTGTAGCTGCCGAGGAAGGCGCCGACGCGAAGCAGTCGCTCGCCCCGTCCGCGGCCGTCCAGCGTCCGGTGGTACATGCTGACGAGCGGCACGGACGACGGGTACATCATCGCGACCATCATCACACCCCACATCAGGAGGTAGAGCGCCCAACCGGTCGGTCCGGACCCCGTCGCCATCGCCTCCGGGACGCCGGGGTCGGTCATATCCATCGCCATGTTCGACGAGGGCATCGGCAGCCACCGCCCGAGCATCGAGAGCCACGCGACGAGCGCGGCGGCGTACACGCCGAGGGCGACGACCCGCCGCTCGTGGCGCCCCTCCGGCAACACCCGTGCGGCGAATCCGGGCGCCATCGACTCAGGCGTTGGTCAGTTCGAAGTCACAGATGTAGGCGTTGTTGCCGCCCACATCCCACTGGAACCGGTCGTCGTACGAGACGGTCGCGCTCCGTGACTCGCCGGTCTTCATCGTCAAATCCGCCGTGAGCGGGTGCGGGGAGACGGTGCCGGCCTCCTCGTTGAAGCCGACCCGTTCGACCACGTCCATCTCCATGTCGTCGCCAAAGGAGACGGTCGTCCGGTCACCATCGACGGCGAACTCGACGGGTGCCGTCGCCACCTCGGTCGACCGGAAGTGACCGTCCGCGACGGGCGCCCAGATGCCGCCCGCGCGACCCAAGTAGATGTCTTCGATGGCGGCGCGTTCCTCGTCGGTCGCCTCGTCGTCGACGAGTAACACCACGTCCCACTGCGTCGACGGATCGAACATGACCCCCTCGTCCGACTCGATGAGCATCCCCACCCGTCGCCCGGAGAGGTCGACGTCGCCGTACCCGCCGTCGGTGATGTTCCACGCGAGCGCCGCCGTACAGTGGTCGTCGTCCGGCGCTTCCATCCAGACGCACTGGCAGGCCACGTCACAGTTACACGCCTCCGCGTACTCCCCCGAAATCTCCCACGTTGTTGTCATCGTGTGTCTCCTTCACACGGTACGTCCTGTTGGGCCATAAACATATATTCACCAATCCCTGACACACTCGAAATTCGTCGAACTGACAGCTGACGCGCCGAACTGGTCGCGCTACTCGCGCAGGATCGCTCGGAGTTCGTCGGCGTCGACGCGGTATTTGAATCGCGGGCGCCCGTCGACGGTGACGTAGGGGACGCGCTCGCCGTATCGCTCGCGCAGGTCCGGGTCGGCGTCCACGTCGACGGTGTCGATCTCGACCGGTCGGGACGACGACGCCGCGACGCGCTCGACGGTGTCGATGGCCTCCGCACAGAGGTGGCAGTTCTCGCGGGTGTAGACGGTGACCTGCGCCGGGTCGGGGTCCGAATCGGCTGTCACGGGCGGCCCTACCCATCCGCCGGCCCTAACTCCTTCGCCGGAGCGACGTGACGCGGCTCGCACGGAGCGCGATTTGAGATACAGTAATGTTTAATTATAGTGAACTTTTCAATCGATATTAATACTAATATGCATAACTACATTAGCTTTTTCAGTTTATTCCCAATTTTAGACAATTGTGAAAAGAAACAGTTCAGTTCGAACGGGCGTCGTCGTCGCCGCCGCGGGATTACTGGTCGTGATGGCCGGATTGTCGGGTGTCGGACTGGCCGAGAACCGCCCGGTCTCGGCGGCCCACTCGTCGGCCACGGCGAGCGGGGTCGAAATATACGAACACCGGACGGAGTCCGGAGACGAGTTGCACACAATCGTTCTCCCACCGGCGGCAGTCGATGAAACGACGGCCGACGGCGACATGCTCGGAATCGTCGTGATTCCGGAGCGGGATCGAGTCTGTCGATCCGTCGCCGGCGAGAGTGACGAAACCGCCACCGCCGACTGTGTGACGAGCGGGTCGACGGTCGATGCGTACCTCGACGACGCCGCAGTCGAACGGAGATCGAACGGCAACTACACCGTCGAGTAGGACGACTCCGCTCGTCGCTCGATGGCGCGGAAGCGGGCCGGGAGGGAGTTGAACCACGGTCGTTCCGCTCGCTTCGCTCGCGTCACTCTCTGGTTCAACTCCTTCCTGCCGGTTCCCTCACCGCCTCGCTGTCGCTCGGCGGTTCAGTGCACGGGCCGGGAGGGAGTTGAACCCCCGACCGACGGATTAAGAGTCCGTCGCTCTACCTGACTGAGCTACCGGCCCTCACCCTTCGCTATCGGTGGCCCGGTAAAAGGCGTTTCCCTTCCCGTCCGGTGGGTGGAAGGGACGACGTTAAGTGAGATGCCGCGATACGTCGGCGTGCATGAGCAACGCGGCTACGGTCTCGACGATGTCGTCGTACGCGATCCTCGGCTGTGGGAGCGTCGGTCACGCGGTCGCCGAGGACCTGGCGGACGAGGGCAAGAACGTGCTGATCCTCGACCGGGACGAGAGCCGCGTCGAAGCGCTCCGCGATCAGGATCTCGACGCCCGCCAGACCGATATCCGCGACGACGAGGTGGCGGACCTCGTCGCCGGACGGGACGTACTCCTCATCCTCGCCTCCGACGTGGAGGCGAACAAGGCGGCCGTCTCGACGATCCGCGAACGCGGCGGCGATCAGTTCATCATCGTCCGCGCATCCGACCCCGTCTCGGAGGACGAACTCACCGAGGCGGGCGCGGACGTGGTGATCACCCCCTCGCAGGTGATCGCGGAGTCCGCCCTCCGGGCGCTGGAGACGGGCGAGCTGGAGTACAAGGCCCAGCAACTCGCCGACATCCTCCGTTCGGGCGGCGGGCGCCTCGCGATCCTCACCCACGACAACCCCGACCCCGACTCCATCGCCAGCGCGGTGGCGCTACAGGCCATCGCCGAGGCCCACGACGTCGAGGCGGACATCCTCTATCACGGCGACATCGGCCATCAGGAGAACCGGGCGTTCGTCAACCTCCTCGGCATCGAACTTCTACCGCTCTCGGAGGCGGACGCGCTCGACGACTACGCGCTGGTCGCGCTGGTCGATCACATGAAGTCGGGCGACGTGGGTCTCGACACCGGCGTCGACATCTTCATCGACCACTACGAACCCGAGACGGACTACGACGCCGAGTTCATGGACGTGCGGCCGAACGTCTCCTCCACCTCCACCATCCTCACCAAGTACATTCAGGAGTTCGACCTCTCGCCGGAGGAGGCGGTGGCGACGGCGCTCCTGTACGGCATTCGCGCCGAGACGCTGGATTTCAAGCGCGACACGACGCCCGCAGACCTGACCGCGGCGGCGTATCTCTACCCCTTCGCCAACCACGACACGCTCGAACAGGTGGAGTCGCCGTCGATGTCGCCCGAGACGCTCGACGTCCTCGCGGAGGCCATCCAGAACCGACAGGTGCAGGGGAGCCACCTCGTCTCGAACGCGGGGTTCATCCGCGACCGGGACGCGCTGGCACAGGCCGCCCAACACCTCCTGAATCTGGAGGGGATCACCACCACCGCCGTCTTCGGCATCGCCGACGACACCATCTACCTCGCCGCGCGCTCGAAGGACATCCGGATCAACATCGGGAACATCTTGGACGACGCCTACGGCGCCATCGGCGAGACGGGCGGGCACTCGACGCAGGGGAGCGTCGAGATTCCGCTCGGACTCTTCACCGGCATCGAGGCCAGCGAGGACAACCGCGATACGCTCCTGTCGCTGGCCGAGGAGGCGGTCCGCAAGAAGCTGTTCGACGCGATGGGCGTCGAGAGTAGCGCGAGCGAGGCAGGAAACGGGAGCTAGGCGACGACTTCCTCGTCTTCGTCCTCGTCTTCCAGCCGTTCGACCACGTCGTTGATCAGGATGACGTCGCCGACGGCACGGACCCAGCGATAGGGGATCATCACGCCCTTCCCGGCCTCGATGCGGCCGGCGAACAGTTCCTGACTCAGTTCGCCGAGCGCGAGTCCGGTGACGGCCTGCTGGCTCAGATCCAGCCGTACGTCCTCGACTTCACCGACGAAGACCCCGTTGTTCGAGTACACCTCGCGCCCGACGAGCGTCGTTATCTCCTGTGGCGTGCCGTCCATATGCCTCCCTGTTCGTCGCGGGTCTTAATAGTTCGCGGAAGGGGTTGACTACGGCGCGATCAACTCGACCGGGTGCGTCGAGGGCCGCGAGAGGAGGGCGTCGAGCTGTTCGAGACAGGAGGTCCCGCTCGCCACCACCGTACGGTCCCGCGCCTCCGTCGTCGAGAACTGTTCGGCCAGGTCGTCGCCCACGTCCATGCTCAGTTCGTAGTACGTGTCCTTGTAGCCGAAGGAGCCGGCCATGCCGCAACACTCCACGTCGGAGGTGAGCACGTCGTAGCCGAGGTCCTCCAACACCGCGACGGTGTGGGCCTCCAGCCCGAGCGTCCGCTGCTGGCAGTGGGCGTGGTAGGCGACGCCGTCCCCGTCGCCGCCGCGGAGCGTATCGGCGTCCGCGCCGTTCTCCAGCAGGCCGTAGACGTACTCCATGATCTCGTAGCTGTGCTCCTGCAGGCGCTCGACGGACGCCTCGGGGAGGAACTTCTCGTACTCGCGGTCGAACATCGCGAGGTCGGAGGGTTCGATGACGACCACGTCGCGGCCGGCATCGAGGTGTTCCGCGAGCCTCCCGTACACGTCGTGAGCGTGCTCCTCCGCGGTGGCGATCATACCCTGCGAGAGGGGCGCGCGCCCGCTGGAGCGCACGTCGGGGACGCGGACCGAGACGCCGAGCGCCTCCAGGGTCCGGACCGCGGCCTTCCCGCGTTCGACCTGGACGTGGTTGGTGTAGACGTCGGGGTAGAGGACGACTTCGCGCGTGGGGTCGGACACCGCCGTGACGCGGTTCTCGAACCAGTCGACGAGCGTCTCGCGCTGGAACTCGGGCAGGTCACGGCGGGCGTCGACGCCGGCGACGCGTTCGAGCGCCCAGCGGGCCGGGCCGGTCTTTGCGACCCAGTTCGAGACGGGCGCCGTCGCGCTCCCGAGTTTCGCCAGCGTCTCGAAGTTGCCGAACAGGCGTTTGTCCAGGTCGAGGCCACCGGGCTCCTCGTCCGGCGTCAGGCCCTCGACGAGGAAGTCGTAGCCGTCCGGCTCCTTGCCGCGGTTCACCCGGTCGCGGACGACGGTGTTGATCCACGGGATGTCGATCTTGGTGGGACAGCCGTTGACACACCGGGAACAACCGGTACAGAAGTCGTTGAACTCGGCGGCGGTGTCCAGCCCCTCGATGCCCGCCTCCCAGCCGGTGCCGATGCCACCGGAGTACGTCTCGCCGCCGAAGGCGTGGCCGCCGACGTGCTGGAAGTTGGCACAGGAGTTCGAACACTGACCACACCGGATGCAGTAGAGCGTCTCGCGGAGCTGGTCGTCCTCGCGCATCGCCATCCGTCCGTTGTCGATGAGGACGAGGTGGAACTCGCGGTCCGAGTCGCGCTCGGAGAGCGGCGTCTCGTCGTCGTCGAAGTCGACGGTCGGAGTGTCGACGGGCGGCGTGAGCAGGGAGACGTACGCCGTCAGGTCCTGTCCCGTGCCCGAACGCGCGAGGAGTTCGAGGAAGGGAGAGAGCTCGTCGGTGGAGGGAATCACCTTCTCGACGCCCGTGACGGCGACGTGGGTGTCGGGCGTGACGGCACATTTTCGGGCGTTGCCCTCGCTGGTGACGATGGCCATCGTCCCGCTGTCGGCGGTGACGAAGTTGGCGCCGGTCATGCCGACGTCGGCGTCGCGGATGCGTTCGCCCAGTTTCTCGCGCGCGAAGCTGGTCAGCTCGCTCGCCGTCTCCGGCGGGTCCGCGGGGTCGAACACCTCCTTGAACAGTTCCGCGATGCTCTCCTGAGAGCGGTGGATGGCGGGCGCGATGAGATGCGAGGGCGTCTCGTCGGCGAGTTGGACGACCCACTCGCCGAGGTCCGTCTCGACCACGTCGACGCCGTCCTCGGCGAGGGCGTCGTTGACCTCCAGTTCCTCGGTGGTCATCGACTTGCTCTTGACGACGCGCTCGGCCTCCTTCTCCGCCGCCACGTCGCGGATGTAGCGGTTGGCGTCGGCGGCGTCGTCCGCGATGTACATCTGGCCGCCGTTGTCCTCCACCGCCGTCCGCAACTCATCGAGGAGTTCGGGCAGGCGGTCGATGGCGTCCTCCTTGATCTCGCGGGCGCGGTCCCGGAGTTCCTCGTAGTTCTCCAGGCCCTCGATGGCTTCCCGACGCTTCCGGTTGAAGCCCTTGGTGTTCTCCTCGATGGCGGGGCCTTCGGTCGCCATCAGCCGGCGAATTTCGGCCGCCTTGTCGCCTCGACCCTTACTCATCGAGCATCACCACGTGGACGGCCTCGGGACCGTGGGCGCCGAGGACGAGTTTCCCCATGTCGGCGGTGGCGCTGGGACCGGTGGCGACGATGGCGCTCAGGTCCTCCTCGCGGGCGGCGTCGCCGAAGCGATCGAGTGCCTCGGGCAGGGCCGGAAGCACGTCGTCCGCGCGAACGACGGGGACGTGGAGCTTGGGGTAGAGGGAGACGAGTTCGGCGCCGTCGTCGGTGGCGGGGAGGAAGACGCTGCCGTAGTTGGCGACGCCGTAGGAGGCGGGCGTGATCCCCGTCTCGGCCCGTTCCAGTTCGGCGGGCGTGGGGTCGACGGTCACGCTGTCGGGGTACTCGACGTCGAAGGGGAGAGGGACGCCGACGGCCGGGTCGCGGACGATGTCCGCGAGCGTCGTCGCGAAGTCCGCGGCCGTCGTCCGGGTGCAGTCGACGCCGAGGTCGGCGAGGGACTCCTCGAACGTCGAGAGCGTCGGATTCGTGGTCGTCGTTGCCATGTCCGGTGGATTGGGACGCGGCGGCTTTGTAGCTTCGGTCCGCGATCAGCGCTCGGCGACGACGGTGCCCGCCGCGGCGCGTTTGGCGCCGACGGACCGAGCGACTGCGTACCCCTGCACGAGCGCGTAGCCGACCCAGAGGGCGTAGCCGCCGGGGGCGCTCCCGACGACGCCGACGGTCGTCCCGAGGGCGTCGACGCCCGCGGTCGTCGCCGTCTGGCCGATCAGGAGGACGCTGAAGTAGCCGTAGAAGCCCGACGCCCACCACATGGCGACGACCCGACCCCAACTCGGCTGGAGGTGTTCGGGCAGGCGTCGCGTGTTGACGAGGAGGGTGAGGACGGTGTAGGGCCACATCATCACGCCGGAGAGGGCGGCGCCGACGACGAGCAGGAAGAAGGGGCCACGCGTGCCGAGCGGCGCCGAAAAGAGGAGGATGACGACGATCCCCCAGACGGTGAAGGCGGTGAGGAGCCACCAGAATAGCCGCGAGAGGTCCCAGCCGGCGTCGCGCGCGAACGCCTCGTAGACGGCGTCCGCGGAGTTGCGGACGAACGACTCGACGATAGCGTACTCGGTGGTAAAGAGGGCGACGAAGAGGAGAAGGAAGACGAGCAGTGCGCCGAGACCGCCGAGGGCGGGCGCGATGGCGCCGAGCCACATGTCGAGTGCGTTCGCGTCCGCGCCCGGCGCGTGCCGGCGAGCGACGGCCATCAACACCGTCGCGACGAGGAGGAGGCCGACGACGAAGGTGAGCAGGTGTTCGGCCTGGATCACCCGCCACCAGCCACGCCACCGCTGCAGGTGCAGGGGCGTGGGACGGAACGTGAAGCCGTCGCGCCGGATCGGTTCGGGGTCGTCGCCGGTGAGGGGGTTGCGGACGCGGCCCTGGTAGTTGCCCATGCCGTACCCCTTCTCGCGCGCCCAGAGGCTCTGGGAGAGGTTGAGGTAGCCGCCCGCGCCCGCGAAGGCGAGGCCGCCGAGGAAGACGGCCACGTCCATCTCCGGCGGGAGCGTCCCGACGCCCGTCACGGCCGTCGACAGGGAGCCGACGTCGGCGACGGCGCCACTGACGACGGCGAGGGCGAGGGCGGCCGCGATGGCGACAAAGAGGAGGCCGATCTGAAACGCCTCGACGGCGTTGTAGGCGACCGACGACACCTGATAGGAGAGCCAGACGACGAGCAGGAGACCGACCGCGAGTGGTTTCCACGCGGGGAAGCCGAACAGCGTCGTCCCGGCGAGACCGGTGGCGGTGGCGGCGACCTGTGCGGCGCCGGCGGCCCACCCCGGCCATCCGAGGCTGAGGAGGCCGGCGAGGAGGAACACCCACGGCCACGCGGGGGTGACCCGGACGTAGGAGCGGAAGACGCTCTCGCCGGTGGCGAGCGTCCACCGCTGGAGTTCGGTGTTGACGACGAACTGGGTGAGGACGCCGACGACGAAGGCCCAGTAGATGGCCCAGCCGTGGCGGGCGATGAGGCCGGGCCAGAACAGCGTCTCGCCGCTCCCGAGGGAGGCACCGAGCATGATGGCGCTCGGCCCGACGACGTGGCGGACCCGCGGCACCCGCGGGAGTTCGGCGAGGCGGAAGGCGCCGCCGGTGCCGCGGGCGGGGTAGTCGTCGGTCTCCGGGGCACGCTCCAGGTCCTCGTAGGGCAGCGGACAGTACCACGTGCCCCGGTACTGACGCCCCTCGATGGCGGACGCGTAGACGGGGCCGTCGTCGGCGTCGGGCGCGTCGGCGTCGGCCTCGGAGCGCGAACCGCCGTCAGCCACGGTCGGGGGCGTCGCGTGGCGTCCGGCAGTCGCTGGGCGGCGGTCCGTGCATGGGGTGAACAGCGGGGGGTCGGCGTCGCGCGGAAAAAAAGGGACCGATCAGTCGCCGCCGAGGAAGTGCCAGAGGTGGCCGCGCTCGGCCGGCGGATCGACGCCCGGGAGGTCCTTCAGCGCCGGCTGAATGGCGTTCCACCACGCCTCCGCGGACTCGTAGCCCGCGGGGTTGTCGTGGTACACGTCCCGCAGGAAGTCGGCCTTCTTCGCCTCGGGATGTGCCGCGAGGTAGTCGTAGGCGGCCGAGAGCGCCTCCCGGCGGGCGTCGAGCGTCGGGCCGCTCCCGGGGAGGGTGGCGTCCCGGATGGCGTTGTCGACGGCGAGCGGCCGGTCGTCGTCCGGATCGGGACCGCGTTCCATCGGCACCCACCACACCCGACTCCGGGCGCCGACCTTCCGCGTCCGGAGCGTCCCCCGGTCGACGAGCGTCGAGAGTTTGTTGTGTGCCGTCCGCCGCGAGCAGTCGAGCGCCTCCATCACGTCGCTCGCGGTGAGGGGGCGGGCGAGATCGTCCCGGGCGTCGAAGACGTCCAGCGCCGCCTCCGGGGGGATGTGGTCGGCGTACTGGCCGTCGTCGTTCCGGGGTCGGTCGCCGCCGTCGCTCATGCCGAACACCAGTGCAGACGTGCGCATAAGCCTTTACACACGAAAGAACATCGAGTGCACACGTATGTACCACCCATTATTCTCGTGTGCATAGGACATCGCCAAATCCACTAAAACCGCCACAAAAGCCCCAAAACCCGAAATTATTCCAGTTCACTCGAAGATATCAGGCGCGTAGCGCGTCGGCGCCGACCGCCGAAACGTCACGAAAAGCGAGGAACGACGGATATATATCGGGGCAAACGGTGCCATGGAACGATGCCAGAACGATTAGAGAACGACTGTGGAACGAACCGCGCGGCCGTCGTGCCGCGCCGGAGGGTGTGATGGCGGCGATCGACGTCGCCATCGCGGTGTTGCCGCTCGCGGCCATCGCGTACCTGATGGTCGGGCGGTTCTGGCCTGCGACGCGGGCGATGCCCGTCGCGTGGGTCGTCGCCATCGGCGCCGGCTACTTCGGCTGGAACATGTCGCTCCGATGGATCGGCGCCGCCACCGTCAACGGCTTCATCACCGCCGCGAGCATCCTCTGGATCGTCTTCGGAGCGATCCTGCTGCTCTATACGCTCAAGCGCACCGGCGCGTTCGACGCGATCAACCAGGGTTTCGCCTCGATCAGCGACGACCGGCGCGTGCAGGTCGTCCTGCTGGTCTTCCTGATGGGCTCGTTCATCGAGGGCGCGGCCGGGTTCGGCACGCCCGCGGCCATCGTCGGCCCGCTCCTCGTGGGACTCGGCTTCCCGCCGCTGGCCGCCGTCGTCGTCGCGCTCACCGGCAACCTGATGGCCATCACCTTCGGCGCCGTCGGGACGCCGCTGATCATCGGCATGATCGACATCTTCGGCGACGTGGAGGTCATCAACTCGGCCGTCACGGCCCAGGGCATGACCATCGAGGGCTGGGTGGCCGAAATCGCGGTGTGGGCCGCCTCCTTCCACGTCGTCGTCGGCGCCGTCCTCCCCTTTATCGGCGTGGCGATGATGACTCGCTTCTTCGGCGAGGAGCGCTCGATCAAGCCCGCACTGGAGGTCCTGCCGCTCTGTCTGTTCGCGTGGGCCTCCTTCGCCGTCCCCTACTGGGCGACGGCGTACCTCCTCGGTCCCGAGTTCCCCGGCCTGATCGGTGCGATGGTCGGCCTGTTCGTCACGGTCGGCGCGCTCAAGGCCGGCTTCTTCCACCCCGACGAGGAGTGGGACTTCGGCGACCAGTCCGGGTGGCCCGACCACTGGGTCGGTGACATCCAGCCCGGCGAGTCCTCGTCCCGCGGGACCCACGTCGCCGCCGACGGCGGCACCGTGCAGACGATGTCGCTCCCGCGGGCGTGGGCGCCCTACGCCCTCGTGGCGGTCCTGCTGGTCGTCACGCGCGTCGTCGACCCGGTGACCGGGTTCCTGCAGTCGAACCTCGTCCTCGAGTGGACGCGCATCCTCGGTACGTCGCTGTCGGGGTCGCTCGCCGTCCTCTACCTACCCGGCGCGGTGTTCGTCGCCGTCCACCTCCTGACCATCCCCATCCACGGGATGTCGACCGACGAGATCACGGGCGCGTGGGCAGAGACGGCGGAGAAGGTGATGCCCGCCGTCATCGCCCTGCTGTTCGCGGTGGCGACGGTGCAGATCATGCTCCAGTCGGGGACCGCGACTGGAACCGACGGCATGCTGATCGTCCTCTCGGATACGATGGCGACCGTCGCCGGCGGCGTCTACCCGTTCTTCGCGGCGCTCGTCGGCGCCCTCGGCGCCTTCCTCGCCGGGTCGAACACCGTCTCGGACATCCTCTTTGGCACCTTCCAGTACGGCGTGGCCGATCAGATCGGCTTCCCGCACACCATCATCCTCGGCGCGCAGGCCGTGGGTGGCGCCATCGGGAACCTCATCGCCGTCCACAACGTGGTCGCGGCGCTCGCCGTCGTCGGCCTCGTCGGCGAGGAGGGACGGGTCATCCGCTACGAACTCATCCCTCTCGCGTACTACGCGGCCGCGACGGGTGCCCTGACGCTCCTGTTCGGCTACGTGCTGTTCCCGGGCGTCTTCTAACCCGACGCCCAGCAGTACCTGCATTTTAAGCGCCCCTACGCCAAGAGGCCGCCAATGGCAACGACAGGCGACGCCGCCGACGATCCCGCGTCGGCGGGCGATTACGACTACCGGAGCGACGACGTCGACCGGCCGGGGATGGTCGACGACCTGGACGACCTGATCGCGGGCGCCGTTCGCTTCGACGACTACTCCCGACAGCTGTACGCCACCGACGCCAGCGCCTACGAGATGACGCCCATCGGCGTCGTCTTTCCCACCTCGACGGCGGACGTGGCCGCGGTGGTCGACTACTGCGCCGAGCGCGAGATTCCCGTCCTGCCGCGGGGCGGCGGCACCAGCCTCGCCGGCCAGACCGTCAACGAGGCCGTCGTCCTCGACTTCTCCAAGGAGATGGACGACGTGCTGGAGATGGACCCGGAGAACCGCCGCGCCCGCGCGCAACCCGGCGTGAAACTCGGCGACCTCAACGCCGAACTCGCCCCGCACGGACTGAAGTTCGCGCCCGACCCCGCGTGGGGTGACAAGAGCGTCCTCGGCGGCGCCATCGGCAACAACTCCACCGGCTCGCACTCGCTGAAATACGGCAAGACCGACGCCTACGTCGAGGAGGTGGAGGTCGTCCTCGCGGACGGCACGGTGACGACGCTCGGCGAGGTGACGATGGACGAACTCCGGGCAGGGGCCGATCCCGACGGGTCGCTCGAAGAGCGGTTCTACGCCGAAGCCCTCCGCATCGTCGACGAGGAGGCCGACGAGGTGCGCGAGAAGTACCCGAACCTCAAGCGCAACGTCTCCGGCTACAACCTCGACGTGCTGATCGACGAGGCCGAATCCGACTCCGTGAACCTCGCCCGACTGCTTGCGGGGAGCGAGGGAACCCTCGCCATCATCACGGAGGCGACCGTCTCGCTCGAACCCGTCCCCGAGACGAAGGCCATCGGCCTGCTGACCTACGACGACCTGCTCGACGCGATGGAGGACGTGGCGCCGATTCTGGAGCACGACCCGGCGGCGGTGGAGGTGATGGACGACGTGTTGCTCGACCTCGCCCGCGAGACGGCAGAGTTCCGGGACGTTGTCGGGATGCTCCCCGAGGGGACCGACTCGGTACTCCTCGTCGAGTTCTACGCCGAGAGCGACGCGGACGGCCGGGAGAAGGTGGCGGACCTGATCGCCGACCGCGTGCCCGACGGCGAGTCGGACGCCGACCCCTCGGACGGCGCCGCCGACCTGACGCCCGAACCGCGCCGCGCCCGCGCGGCGATGGAGGCCCACGACCCGGAGACCCGCGAGAAGTTCTGGAAGATGCGCAAGTCCGGTCTCCCCATCCTGCTGGGTCGCACCAGCGACGCCAAACACATCGCCTTCATCGAAGATACGGCCATCCCGGCCGAGAACCTGCCCGCCTACGTCGCGGACTTCCAGGACATCCTCGACGACCACGATACCTTCGCCAGCTACTACGCCCACGCCGGGCCGGGCGTCCTCCACATCCGCCCGCTGGTGAACACGAAGACCGTCGAGGGCGTCGCGGAGATGGAGTCCATCGCCGACGCCGCGACCGACCTCGTGGTCAAATACGACGGCTCCGTCTCGGGCGAACACGGCGACGGCCGGGCACGCACGCAGTGGAACCGGAAGCTGTACGGCGACCACCTCTGGAACGTCTTCCGCGACCTGAAGACGGCGGTCGATCCCGACTGGCTGCTCAACCCGGGGAACG
Organism: Haloplanus rubicundus; assembly: GCF_003342675.1. NCBI lineage: Archaea > Methanobacteriati > Methanobacteriota > Halobacteria > Halobacteriales > Haloferacaceae > Haloplanus > Haloplanus rubicundus. The sequence continues at coordinate 3,035,750 of NZ_CP031148.1, forward strand.
TCTGCGGCGATGCCGACATGACGGAGCACCTCCGGTTCGGTCCCGACTACGACTTCGACGCCGGGTTCGATTCCGCGCTGAACTGGGACAACGAAAACGGCTTCCAGGGCATGGTCGAACTCTGTCACGGCTGCGGCGGCTGTCGCGGCCCACAGGAGACCACCGGCGGCGTCATGTGCCCGACCTACCGCGCCAGTCAGGAAGAGATTACGGCCACCCGCGGCCGGGCGAACCTGCTCCGGCAAGCCATGAGCGGCGACCTGGACGACGAGGAGCAGTTCGACGTGGAGTTCATGCACGAGGTGCTCGACCTCTGTATCGGCTGCAAGGGCTGTTCGAAGGACTGCCCCAGCGAGGTCGACCTCGCCAAGCTGAAAGCGGAGGTGACCCACGAACACCACCAGCGCCACGGCTCGACGCTCCGCGACAGACTGTTCGCGAACATCGACGCGCTGAACGCGCTGGGGTCGACACTCGCTCCCCTCTCGAACTGGGCGGCGAAGGTGCCGGGCGCCCGGACGGTCATGGAGAAGACGGTGGGCATCGCGAAGGACCGCTCGCTGCCCACCTTCCACCGCGAGTCGCTGGTCGACTGGTTCGAGGCTCGCGGCGGGGCACAGGTGGACGCGAGCGAAGCCGACCGCCGGGTCCTGCTCTTTCCCGACTCGTACACCACGTACAACGCGCCGGAGGCGGGCAAGGCCGCCGTCAGAGTGCTGGAGGCGGCGAACGTCCACGTCGAGATACCCGACGACGTGACCGGGAGCGGTCGCCCGCCGTTCTCGAAGGGCTTTCTCGACCTGGCGCGGGAGCAGGCGGCGACGAACGTCGACGCCCTCGCACCCCGGGTGCGAGAGGGGTGGGACGTGGTCGTCGTCGAACCGTCCGACGCGGTGATGTTCCAGTCGGACTACCTCGACCTCCTCTCGGGTGAGGACGCCGAGACGGTGGCTGCCAACAGCTACGGGATCATGGAGTACGTCGACGCCTTCCGCCTCGACGAGTCGCTGGACGTCGACGCGCCGGCGGAGACGCTGACCTACCACGGCCACTGTCACCAGAAGTCCACCCGGAAGGACCACCACGCGGTCGGCGTGTTGCGCCGCGCCGGCTACGCGGTCGACCCCCTCGATTCGGGCTGTTGCGGGATGGCCGGCTCCTTCGGCTACGAGGCCGAACACCTCTCGATGAGCAAGGCCATCGGCCGCATCCTCTTCGATCAGGTCGACGACAGTCCGGGCGACCGGATCGTCGCCCCCGGCGCCTCCTGTCGCACCCAACTCGGCGACCACTACGACGAGAAACCGCCGACGCCGGTCGAAGCGCTCGCCGAGGCGCTGAACTAGAGCGGCGTCGCCGCCGCCCACAGACGCTCGTGGAGGTCACGCGCCCACCGCGTCGCCGCGGGGTCGTCGCTGCCGACGAACCCCCGCGGCGTCTCGTCGCGGTAGACGACCAGCCCCATCTCGGGGCCGTCGGGCGTCTCCGCCAGGACCAGCGAGACGGGGTCGTCCCGGTCGAGACGGCACAGGGCCACGCGGCCGAGGTCCATCGCTTCCCGCATCTCCCCGGGCCGAGCCGAGCGCTGTCGATCGATCACGCGATCCGTCGCCACGAACGTGCCGGTCATGCCGTCGAGCACTCTGTCGTGGTAGAGGCGGGCGTGGCGGGAGAGAAACCGACCGGTGTACACCGAGACGTGGGTGGCGTCCGCGACGAGCGCGGCGACGCACTCGACCGGCCGGTTCGGAGCGTGCGGATGGGCCTCGACGACGCGCGCCCCGTCGAGAACGGAGAGGTCGACGTCAAAGGAGAGGTCGACGCCGTCGAACAGCGGTGCGACGGCAGCGGCGGTGGCGGTCCGCCGCCGCCGCTCGTCGTGGGCGGCGAGCGCCAGCCGACCGGCGACCGTTACCCGATACCCTTCGTCCGACGCCGCCACGAAACCGTGCGTCTCCAGTTCGCGGATCGACCGCTCCGCCGTCGACCGCGAAACGTCGATTCGCTCCGACAGTCCGGCCTTCGACGCCGGCGCCTCGCCGAGGGTACGAAGCGTGTCGAGACGCCGGTCGACGGTGGCCACGGCCGAGGAGTCGGTCACCGACCCTCACCACCGATATTTTTATATATTTGAACTCACCCGCTGACGTATTCTCCAGGCGGTAACATGAAGCTATCGTCGAATGTGTTTAATAGTGCCGGGGTGCCTCTGACACGAAGGGTCGTGGCGGGTTGCCCGGCCCGCCTCCCGACCGTTGCCCGACCGACGGCCGATTCGCCCGGATCGGCCGGCGGTTGGGCGTCCCCGGTCGCCCATACTTCTACACCGCTCGGCGAGCGTCTCGATGTGCCGCCTCGACGGCCGTCCGTATCGACTCGATACCCCGACCGACCGCGAGATGCGAGCGACAGCCACAGTCCGAGGCGCCGAAGCCGGCGACCGGGCCGTCGGGGAGGCGGGCGGCAACGGCACACTCGGCGTCGACGCCGGGTGACGTGACGACGCCGACCAGTTCGGTCGTCGGGTGCCCGGTCAGGTAGTCGACGTGCCAGTGTCGAGTGTCGTGGTCGCCGGCCGCGACGCGCCGGTGACGGTCGACGCGGGCGAAGCCGCCGCTGCCGAGGGCGCTCCCGGTGTAGGCGTACGCGCCGGCAGGGAGGGCGTGCGTACCGAGCGCGCCGACGGCGATTTCGGCCGGGTCGGGCAGGGACAACAGGAGGGTGTAGGTGCCACCCGCGGCGTCCGTGTCGTCCATGTGGCCGCGTGCGGCGTCGGGGAGGAAAACGGTGTCGTGATCCGCGGCCGCGCGTCGCCCACCCCCGACGCCGAAGTCGGCGGGACCGCAACCGGTATGACCGTGCCGTCCCGAGCGGCGATGTGGACGCCGTCGACCGACTGCGTGCGCGCGCCGGCGAGGGGCAGCTCGCCGACTACCGCCGCCTCCCGGGCCGCGAGCCGACGTACGCCGACTGTGATCTCGAACCGCGACTGGCGAGTGCGCTCGCCGACCGGGGGATCGACCGCCTCTACCGCCACCAGGTCGAGGCCATCGAGGCCGTTCGCGACGGCCGGGACGCCGTGCTCGCGACGCCGACGGCGAGCGGCAAGAGCCTCGCGTACACCGTCCCCGCGTTCGAGCGGGCGATGGATCACGGGGGTCGCACGCTGTATCTCGGCCCGCAGAACGCCCTCATCGCCGATCAGGCCGAGAGCCTCTCCGAACTCGCGTGCGACCTGGGGTTCGGGAGCCGCGTCTCCGTCGACACCTACACCGGCCGGCTCTCGCAGGCCGAGAAACGGGACGTACGCGATCGACGACCGACGGTCCTCCTCTCGAACCCCGACATGCTTCACTACGGCCTCCTGCCCCACGGTCACCGGCTGTGGGAGTGGCTCTTCTCCTCGCTGGACCTCGTCGTCGTCGACGAGGTCCACGGCTACCGCGGCGTCTTCGGGAGCCACGTCGCCCTCGTCTTCCGACGGCTCGCCCGCCTCTGTGAGCGGTTCGGGAGCGACCCGCAGTTCGTCTGCTGTTCGGCCACCATCGGCAACCCGGTCGAACACGCCGCGCGCCTGACCGACCGGCCCGAGTCGGGGTTCGCGCTCGTCGACGAGGAGACGAGCGGCCGGGGGCCGCGCCACTGGCTCCTCTGGAACCCCCCCGAGTACGAGGGCGACGGGGGCTCTGGACGGCGCCGGTCTAGCCACGTCGAGACGAAGCGACTGTTCGCCGACCTGGTGGCTGAGGGGCACCAGAGCCTCGTCTTCACGCGGGCGCGACAGACCGCCGAACGCTACGCCACCGAGAGCGCCGACACCCTCCGCGACCGGGGCGAGCGGGACCTGGCGAACCGGATCGAGGCGTACCAGGCCTCGCTGCGGGACGACCGCCGGCGCGACATCGAGGACGGCCTCCACGACGGCGACGTGCGGGGCGTCTGGAGCACGAGCGCGCTCGAACTCGGCGTCGACGTGGGGGGACTCGACGCCGTCCTCCTCGACGGCTACCCCGGCACCCGGATGTCGACGTTCCAGCGCGCGGGGCGGGCGGGTCGCGGATCGGACCCGGCGCTCGTCGGCCTCGTCGCCGGCGAGGACCAGTTGGACCAGTATCTGATGGCGAACCCCGACGACCTCTTTGCCGGCGACCCGGAGCGGGCGACCGTCGACCCCGAGAACGAACACCTGTTGCCCGCCCACGTCGCGTCGGCGGCCGCGGAGAACTGGCTGTCGCGGGCCGACGAGGCCCACTTCGGCGAGGGCTTTCCCGACGTCGTCACCGACCTCGAAGCGGACGGCGTACTGGAGCGCCGCGAGACGGCCGAAGGCGTCCGGTGGACCCACGCGGGCGACCACAGTCCACAGCACGAGACGAACCTCCGAACCGTCGACGACCGCGAAATCGACCTGCTGGCCGACGGCGACGTGATCGCCTCCCTCGGCTTCGGCGACGCGCTCCGTGACGCCCACCCCGGTGCCGTCTACCACCATCAGGGGCAGTCCTACGAGGTGGGGGAGTTGGACCTGGACCGCGACGTGGCCACGCTCCAGTCGACGTGGGCGGACTACTACACGCGCGTGCTGACCGAGAAGTCGATCACGGTGGACCGGGACCGGGCGGCGACCCCACTGTCGGCCCGGCCCGACGTCGAGGTGTGCCTCGCGGACGTGACCGTCGCCGAGCGCGTGACCGGGTTCGAACGGCGCGACGCGAAGCGGGGGGAAGTGCTGGGTCGGGAGGCCCTCGACCTCCCCGAGACGACCCTGTCGACGACGGCGCTGTATGTCACCGTCCCCGACGACGTGGAGATGGCGATGCGGGAGGTGGGCGACTTCGCGGGCGGCATCCACGCCGCCGAACATGGCCTCATCTCCCTACTCCCCCTCGAACTCCTCTGTGACCGGGGGGACGTGGGTGGCCTCTCGACGCCGTATCACGACCACACCGGCGCGAGCACCATCTTCGTCTACGACGGCCATCCGGGCGGCGTCGGCCTCGCGCGCGGCGCCCACGAGCGGATCGAACCCCTGCTGGCCCGGACGGGGCGGATGATCGACGCCTGCGGGTGTGCGGACGGCTGTCCGGCCTGCGTCCAGTCGCCACACTGCGGCAACGCGAACGAGCCGCTAGCGCCCGAGCCGGCGGTCCTCCTGCTGGAAGCGCTGACGCATTAGTCCGTGGCGTCGTCCGTCGCGTCGGCGTCGCCAGTCCCGCCGGCGCTACCCGTCACCAACAGATCGCCGGGGCTCGCGGGGTGGTCGGTATCGATGCCGCGGTCGTCGTCGCACTCGTGGGCGGCCCGGGCCGCGGCCATCAGAATCTCCTGAGTGCCCCAGACGGGGTCGGAGCCGGGCGTCCGCTGGTCGTAGCTCCCGTCCGCGTTCATCTCCCAGCCCGAGCGGTTGTCGTGCAGCATGACTTCGAGGACGAAGCGGAGCTGCTCGCGGAGGTCGGGGTCGGTCACGGGCGCGACGGCCTCGACGCGGTAGTCGAGGTTGCGCGTCATCCAGTCCGCGGAGCCGACGAAGTACTGGGGTTCGCCGCCATCGTCGGTCGCTGGCCGACTGCCCGGGGTGCGTCGCTCCCCGCCGTCGTCGGGGTCGTCCGGTCCCGCGCCGTTCTCGAAGTAGTAGATGCGGGAGTGTTCGAGGAAGCGTCCGACGACCGAGCGGACGGTGACGGTGTCGCTGACGCCCTCGATGCCCGGGCGCAGGCGACAGATGTCGCGGACGAGCAGGTCGATATCGACGCCGGCCATCGACGCCCAGTAGAGCTCTTTCACCATCTCCGGATCTTCGAGCGCGTTCATCTTGGCGACGATCCGTGCCGGGCGGCCGGCGCGGGCGTACCTAGCCTCGCGGCGCACCAAGTCGGTGAAGCGCTCGCGCATCGTCACCGGCGCGACGAGCAGTTTGCGGAACTCCTCGTCCAGCGACGGGCCGGTGAAGAAGTTGAACACCGTCACGAGGTCCTGCCCGACGTCGCGGTCGGCGGTCAGGAGGCCGAGGTCGACGTAGCCTTTCGCCGTCTCGGAGTGGTAGTTCCCGGTGGCGACGTGAGAGTAGAGTTTCACGCCGTCGTCCTCCTCGCGGACGACGAGGGCCGTCTTGGTGTGTGTCTTCAACCCCACCGTGCCGTAGGCGACGTGGATGCCGTTCTCCTCGAGTTTGCGCACCCACTGGAGGTTGTTCTGCTCGTCGAAGCGGGCCTTGAGTTCGACCATCACGGCCACCTGTTTGCCGTTGTCCGCGGCGTCGATCAGGCGCTGGATCACCTGAGAATCGCTCGCCGTGCGGTAGATGGCGGCTTTGATCGCCAGCACGTCGGGGTCGTTGGCGGCGGCGTCGAGGAAGCGCTGGACGGTGCCGTCGAAGGAGTGGTACGGGTGGTGGAGGAGTACGTCGTCGCTCGCGATTTCGTCGAACAGGTCGGCGCCGTGGAGGCTCACGTCGGCGTTCGGCCCCTCCGCGAACCGAGGGTGGGGGAGCGGCGACCACCGCTCGCGTTTCAGGTCGGGGCGGTCGAGGTCGACGAGCGTCGAGAAGTCGCGGTAGTCGAGCGGTCCGGCGCGGCGGAACACCTCCTCGGGGTCGAGGTCGAGTTGGTTCCGGAGCAGATCGATCATCGCCTCGGGCGCGTCGGCGCCGATTTCGAGGCGAACCGCCGTGGCGAAGCGTCGCTGTTCGATCACCTCCTCGATGGCTTCGATGAGGTCCTCCGCCACCTCGCCGTCGCGGTGCACCTCCGCGTTGCGCGTGATCCGGAAGGGGGCGGTGTCGAGCACCTCGACGTTCGGCATCAGGAGGTCGAGGTGGGCCTCGATCAGGTCCTCGAGGAGAACGTACCGCGAGCCTTCCTCGACGGGGACGAGTCGCGGGCGGTTCTGGGGCACCTTGATCCGGGTGAAGATGGGGTCCTCGTCGGCGTCGTGGCGGACGAAGACGCCGAGCGAGAGGCTGAGATTGGAGATAAAGGGGAAGGGATGGGCGGGGTCGAACGCCAGCGGGGTCAGCGTCGGCAGGACGGACTCCTCGAAGTACGCCCGCATCCGCTCGCGTTCGGCCGCGGTGAGGCCGTCGTAGTCGACGATCTCGACGCCCGCCTCGGCGAGCGCCGGACGGATCACCTCGCGGTAACAGTCCGTCTGGCGGTCGAACATCGGGCCGGTCGTGTCGAGAATCTCGCGCCACTGCTCGCGGGGTGTCCGCCCGTCGACCGTCGGATCGGTGACGCCGGCGTCGATCTGTTGTTTCAGGCCGCCCACCCGTTTCATGAAGAACTCGTCGAGATTCTTGGTGAAGAGACCGAGAAACCGCACGCGTTCGAGGAGGGGCGTCCGCTCGTCGAGCGCCTCGTGGAGGACGCGCTTCTGGAATTCGAGGTGGCTCAACTCGCGGTTCAGGTAGTATCGCGTGTCGTCGAGGTCCGGGGAGTCGCCGCGTGACCCGTCCGAATCGTCTGAATCTGACATGGCTGGGAGGTGCCACGGCGTCGGCGCCGTGGCGCGAATCACCGTCCCGGACGGCGACACCACGGAAAGCCGTTGGTATGATTTCTACGTCGTTCTATCGAGAAATATATATCGCCACTGCGGCGTGACAGTTACTTTAGGCGAGCCTAATCGCCAGTTACTTTAGGTGGCCCTAAAGAGGGATGAGCATGAGCCAAGACGTCTGTGTGATCGTCCCGACGATCAGGGAGTACGAGTGCGTGCGGTCGTACGTCGCGAACGCGGCGGACCACGGCTTCGACACCGACCGACTGGAGTTCGTGTTGGTGACCGAGGACCACTGTCCGACGGAGGAGATGGCGGCGATGCTCGACGACCTGGGCGTCGCGGGCGAGGTGTTCGACGGGAGTCGGCGCGAGGCGTGGCTGGAGGACCACGGCGTCGGCGACTACGACCACCTGATTCCGGCGCGGAGCCACGCACAGACGAGTTTCGGCCTCCTCTACCTGTGGGCCCACGACCACCCCTACGGCGTCTTCATCGACGACGACACGCGCCCGCACGAGACCGTTGACTTCTTCGGCACCCACCTGGACAACCTGACCGCCGACCGCACGGTCGAGTCGGTGCAGTCGGACGAGAACTGGGTGAACGTCCTGTACCACGACGCCGAGAACCACGGCCTCTACCCCCGCGGCTACCCGTACGCCGCGATGGACGAGACGATCGAGACGGGGGAGAGAGAGGTCGACGAGGTGGTCGCCTCGCAGGGCCTGTGGACGAACGTGCCCGACCTCGACGCGGTGCGCATCCTGATGGACGGCGACCTGCAGGGGCAGGCGGAGACGCGCCTGACGGCCGCCGATTTCGGCCCCGACTTCGTCGTCGAACCCGGCCACTACCTCACCGTCTGCTCGATGAACCTCGGCTTCAAGCGCGAAGTCGTCCCCGCCTTCTACCAGTGTCCCATGGACGACAACGAGTGGTCGGTCGGCCGGTTCGACGACATCTGGAGTGGCGTCTTCCTCAAGCGCGCGGCCGACGTGTTGGGCAAGGACGTGCTGACCGGCGACCCACTCTGCCGCCACGACAAGGCGCCGCGCTCGACGTTCGACGACCTGCACAACGAGGTGGCGGGGCTGGAACTGAACGAACATCTCTGGAAACTGATCGACGGCGCGGGCGCCGACGCCGACACCTACGCCGGCGTCTTCGAGGCGATGGCCGACGCCCTGCTGGACGCGGAGGCCGACTACCGCAACGGCGACTTCCTCGCGTACGTCGGCGAACACATGCACGACTGGCTGGCGTGTCTCGACGACCTGCAGTCGGCCGAGCGGGCGGTGCCGGCGGACGACTGAGGGGCGTCACACGAGTTCCAACGGGAATTTCTCGTGTTGAGCCGTAACTCTCGTGAACTCCTCGCAGAGTTTCCGAATCGGCAAATATAAGTGTTTTAGGGTAGCCTAAATCAAACCATGAAGGAAAACCGTAGCTCCCGGCGTCGAGTCCTCCAACTCGGGGGCGCCGCCGGACTGGCATCGATCGCGGGCTGTAGCGGACTCCTCGGCGGTGGCGGCGGTAACGGCACGAACGGCGGCGATGGCGGCGGTGGCACCGGCGGCGAGAACGTCGTCGGACAGATCGGTTCCGGGCGCTCCCCGTTCGGCTCACGGGACATCTCCGGCGGCGTCTCGATGGCGGAGATGCCCGACCTGAGCGGCGAGTTGACCCTCTACTCCGGCCGCGGCGAACCGCTCGTCGGCCAACTGATCACCTTCATCGAGGACCTCTACCCCGACCTGACGATCCGGCCGCGGTACAACTCGGCCGCGGAGCTGGTAAACCAGATCGAAACCGAGGGATCGGGCAGCCCGGCCGACGTGTTCTACTCCGTCAACGCCGGTTCGCTCGGCGCGCTCAAGGACCGCGAACGGACGGTCGAACTCCCGACCGAGGTGCTGGACATGGTGCCCGACCAGTTCCACGACAGCGACGGGACGTGGATCGGCACCTCGGGGCGCGCCCGGACGATTCCCTACAACACGAACGAACTCTCGGACTCCGACGTCCCGGACGACATCTTCGCGTTCCCGGAGACGGAGGCGTTCCGCGACGCCATCGGCTGTGCCCCCACGTACAGCTCGTTCCAGGCGTTCATCACGGCGATGCGCGTGCTCAACGGCGAGGAGGAGACCCGGCAGTGGCTCAACGGGATGCTCGAACTCGGCCTCGATACCAACTACGCCGACGAGTTCCTGGTGAGTCAGGCCGTCGCCGACGGCGAACTCCGCGCCGGCTTCGCCAACCACTACTACATCCAGCGGGTGCTCGCCGGGCGACCGAACGCCCCCATCGCCACCGCGTTCACCGAGGGCGACGCTGGCGCCATCTTCAACGTCGCCGGCGCCTGCGTCCTCGACACCGCCTCGGACACCGACCTCGCCGCCAACTTCGTCCGGCACCTGCTGTCGGCGGAGGCACAGGACTACTTCGCGCGGGAGACGTTCGAGTACCCACTGGTGCCCGGCGTCGAACCCATCGGCCGCCTGCCGACAATCGACGAATTGAACCCCCCCGAGGATTTAGACCTCACTCAGCTGTCCGATCTGGAGGGGACGGTCGATCTCCTCCGGGACGTCGGCGTGCTCTGACACACCCCCTATGGCCACGGACCACCCCACCATCGACGACGCGAGCGACGACCTGCCGCTACCGACGACGATAGCGAGCGGGGCCGTCGCCGCAGCCGTCCTGCTGCCGCTGGTGTGGCTGGTCCGAACCGCGCTCGACGTGGGGCTGTCGGAGGCCATCGACATCTCGACGCGGCCGTCGACGATCCAGGTGTTCGTCAACAGCGCCGCGCTCGTCGTCGTCGTCACCGTCGCCTCGGTGCTCATCGGCGTCCCGCTCGCCTACCTGACGGTGCGGACCGACCTCCCCTTCCGCCGCGGCTTCACCGTCGCCGTCTCCCTTCCGCTGGTGATTCCGAGTTACATCGGCGCCTTCGCCTTCGTCTCTGCCTTTGGCCCGCAGGGCGCGTTCCAGCGGCTGCTCGCCCCCCTCGGCGTCGAGCGCCTGCCCGAAATCTACGGCTTCGTCGGCGCCTCGCTGGTCATCACGCTCTACACCTACCCCTACGTGTTCATCACGACCCGCGCGGCGCTGAAGTCGCTGGATACGACGCTCATCGACGCCGCGCGGACGCTCGAACACGGCCAGTGGGAGGCGTTCCGCCGCGTGACCATCCCGCAGATCAAGCCAGCGGTCGGCGCCGGCTCCCTCCTCGTTGCGCTCTATGCCCTCTCCGATTTCGGCACCCCCGCGATCATGCAGTTCGACGCCTTTACGCGCGTCATCTACGTCGAGTTCACCACCTTCGGCCGCGACGTGGCCTCGTTGCTCTCGCTCCAGTTGGTCGCGGTTACCCTGCTGATTCTCGGGCTGGAGTCGCACATCCGGGGGAACGAACCGCTGTACGCCGGGCGGCAGGGCGGCCGCACGAGCGGCACGGTCCGGCTCGGCAAGTGGAAGTACGTCGCGATGGCGGCGTGTCTCGCCGTCTCCGGGCTGGCGCTGTTCGTCCCGCTCGGCATCCTGCTGACCTGGCTGGCACAGGGCGGCGCCGAAGTCGGGAGCGCGCTCGCCTTCCAGCCCTCCTACGCCCTCAACTCCGTCGGCGTCTCGGCGGGTGCGGCGCTCGTCGCCACCGTCGCCGGCCTGCCCGTCGCCTACCTCGCCGCCAAACACCGCTCGCGCCTGACCGAAGCCTTCGAGCGGGCGACGTACGTCGGCTACGCCGTCCCCGGCGTGGTGCTCGGCCTCGCTCTGGTGTATCTGGGGACGTCGTACGCCCAACCCATCTACCAGACGCTCTACCTGCTGATCGCGGCGTACGTCGTCCGCTTTCTCCCGCAGGCGGTCGGGTCGATGCGGGCGTCGTTCCTGCGGGTCAACCCCGCACTCCCCGAGGCGGCGCGGACCCTCGGGCGCAGTTCCTTCGGCGCCTTCCGCGCGGTGACGCTCCCGCTCATCGCACCCGGTCTCTTCGGCGGCGCGGCGCTCGTCTTTCTCACCACGATGAAGGAACTGCCCGCGACGCTCCTGCTCCGGCCGTCGGGGTTCAAGACGCTCGTCACCCACATCTGGACGGCGACGGCGTCGGGCTACTACGGCCACGCCGCCGTCCCCGCCCTGATTCTCCTCGGCGTCTCGGCGCTCTCGATGCTGGTCATCCTCTCACAGGAGGGATACGATGTCAAATAGGACGATGCACGCGACGGACGCACGGACCGACGAACCGACCGCCGGCGACGCGCCGGTCCTCGAACTGGACGGCGTCTCGAAGTCCTACGGCACCGAACGCGTCATCGAGGAGCTCTCGCTCTCGGTCCACGAGGGCGAAATCCTCACGCTCCTCGGGCCCAGCGGCTGCGGGAAGACGACGACGCTTCGCCTCATCGCGGGGCTCGAACGCCCGAACGGTGGCGAAGTCGCGCTGAACGGTGCGGCCGTCTCCAGTCCCGACCGCTTCGTCGAACCCGAGGACCGCGGCATCGGCGTCGTCTTCCAGGAGTTCGCGCTCTTTCCCCACCTCACCGCCGCCGAGAACGTCGCCTTCGGGCTGGAGGCCTGGGACGCCGACGCCCGCGAGCGACGGGTCGACGAACTCCTCGACCTCGTGGGACTGGAGGCCCAGGGCGACTCCTACCCGGACGAACTCTCCGGCGGCCAGCAACAGCGGGTGGCGCTCGCCCGGTCGCTCGCGCCCGAACCCGAGGTGCTCCTGCTCGACGAACCCTTCTCCAATCTCGACGTCGACCTGCGCGTGAAGATGCGCGAGGAGGTGCGGCGCATCCTCAAGGAGACGGGCGTGACCGCCATCTCCGTCACCCACGACCAGGAGGAGGCCATGTCCATCTCGGACCGCGTGGCCGTCATGAACGACGGCCGGATCGAGCAGGTCGGCGACCCCGAACAGGTGTTCCAACAGCCCGAATCCCGCTTCGTCGCCGGCTTCCTCGGCCACGCCAGCTTCCTCCCCGGCTACGTCCACGGCGGCGAGGTGACGACCGGCCTCGGCCCCATCCCGCGTGACCAGATCAACGGGCTCGCCGGGACGTACGACCGCACCCGGATCGACGTACTCGTCCGTCCGGACGACATCCGGGCCGTCCCCGTCGACGGCGAGGGCGACGGCCTGGTCGTCTCCCGGCGCTACCTCGGCCCGACGGTCCTCTACGAGGTCCGCCTGGATGACGACACCGCCGTCCAGTGTATGCACAACCACGACGAGTCCATCCCACTCGACACCGAGGTTCGGATCGAACTCGACGCCGACCACGAACTCGCCTGGTTCCCGACCGACCAGCGGCCGCCCGAACCCGACGAATAGTGTCCGTCCCGCGGCCCCGACGCGACCGACTCGTCGCCGCCGGCTTCGCGCTCCTCGCCGGCGTCGTCGTCTACTGGCTCGCAGTCGATCTCTTTCCGTACCACTCCGTCAACGACGACGAGGGCGTCTACCTCACGCAGGCGGCCATGCTCTTGGAGGGGCGGCTGTTCCTCCGGCCCGGCGACCTCGGTCCCCTCGTCCGGCCGTGGTTCTTCGTCGCCGATACCGCGGGCGGCGACCTCCGCTACTACTCGAAGTACTCCCCCGTCGCGGCCGGCGTCTTCGCCGTCGGCAAGGTCCTCGGCGACTGGAACCTCTCGCTCGGCCTCGTCGCCGCCGGCAACGCCGCGCTGATCTACGCGCTCGCGGCCGACGCCTTCGACCGCCGGACCGGCCACCTCTCGGTCGCGTTCCTCCTCGGCGCCCCGCTCTTTCTCTTTACCTCCGCCGTCTTCCTCCCTTACGCCCCGACGACGCTTCTCAACCTCGCGTTCGCGTTCGCGTACGTGCGGACGATGCGCCGCGACTCGCCGCGGTGGGGCCTCGTCGCCGGCGCCGCCGTCGGTCTCGCCTTCTTCGCCCGCCCCTACACCGCCGTCCTCTTCGCGTCGCCCTTCATCGCCCACGCCGTCGGGTCGCTGTGGTGGACGTGGGGCACCGACGAGTTCCGCCCGACGCTCACCCGCCTCCTCGCCGTCGCCGGCCTCGGCGTCGCGGGCGTCGCCGTCACCCTCGCGTACAACCTCGTGATGACCGGCGACCCCCTCGTCTTCCCCTACAAGGCGTTCGGCCCGAACGACGGCATCGGCTTCGGCCGCCACGAGTTGCTAGGTTACGACCGCGTCTACTCCCCCGCACTCGCCGCCGAGACGACGGTCCGTCTCCTCCGACTCCTGACGACGGAGTGGACCGTCGCCGGCCCCGTCGGTACCCTCCTCGCGCTCGTCGGCCTCGCGGAACTCCCGACCGACCGGGAGGCGCTCGCGGACCCGAGGCTCTCCGCGCCCGCGCTCCGGGTGGTCCTCGTCGGCCTCGTCCCCGCCGTCGTCCTCGGCAACGCCTACTTCTGGGGGACGCTCAACGGGCTGGAGAACGGCCTGATCGGCCTGCTCGGCCCGTACTACCACTTCGACCTCCTCCTCCCGCTCTCGGCGTTCGGCGCCGCGGGGGCGCTCGTCTGCTGGGACCGCCTGCGGACGGCGACGGCCGACCTCGACGCGCCGAAACGGGGGGCCATCCTCGCCGTCGCCCTCCTCCTGTCCGCGGGTGTCGGGGGCGTCGCGGCCGTCGACGCCGTCGAGGAGCCGTACGACGAGAACCGCCTGCGCACGTCGCATCTGTCCGAGACCTACGAGCCCTTCGAGTCGTGGTCGCCCGAGCGCGCCCTCGTGTTCGTCCCCGACCCCTACGGCGACTGGCTCCATCACCCCTTCCAGCACCTCCGCAACGACCCCGGCTTCGACGGCGACGCCCTCTACGTCATCAACGACGGCGACGTGGAGCGGTTCGAGGCCATCGACGCGGCCCCCGACCGCCGTCCGTACCGATTCACGTATCAGGGGGAGTGGACGGGCGCCGTGACGCCGACCGAACCGGCGCTGACGCCCCTCGACGTGAAACGCGGGGACCGCGTGCGCGCGACGACGACCGTCGGGGTGCCGGCGCGGGCCACCCGTGCCCGCGCCCGCATCGTCACCGAAGACGGGAGCGCGCGGTACGCGCTCGGACCGGTCGACGGCCCCGTGACCGTCGACTGGGGAGTCGACTCCACCGACGGAACGGCGGGCGTCCTCGCCCCGAACGGCACCGCGGCGGCGACGGCACCGCTTCCCGCCGGCGTCAGTCGGGTGACGCTCCTCGTCACCTTCGTCGAACCGCAGGGGACGACGGTGACCTACCGGCAGACGGCGAGCGTCGACCGGACGGTGCGAGATATCCGTGTCATCTGGCCGCCCGAGGTGAAAATTTGCTCGCTCACCACCGACTGCGGGCGCGACGGGGTGTACGTCGGGCCTGACGGCGACTACGTCTCCGGCGTGTCGATCGAAACGAGCGCGCGGGCCTCGAACGTCACAGCAGCGTCAACCGCGTCGTGAGGAAAGAGTGGGCGGCGTCGTCGAGGGCCGCGGCCGGATCGCCGCTCGCGTCCACCGCCTGAACGGCGACGGCGTCCCGATCCACGTCGTCGAGGACGGTCCGCTCGCCGAGCAGGACGAGTCGTTCGGGGTCGCGCCGGTCGAGCACCGCCGCGCAGTCGTCGAGGTGGGTCGCGACCTGTTCGTCGCGGCGGCGCTCGAAGCGCGACTGCGAGAACCCACCCTTCGAGTGGGCGGATTTCACGTCCGTCTCGACCGTCTCCACGTCGGTCAGGGCGCCGTCGTCGTAGACGCCGACGGCGAAACGGTCCGAGCGAACCAGCGCGACGGTGAGACCGTCGGTCGGGTGGAACCAGTCGTCGTCGAGGCGAAAGCCGGCGCCCCACTCGACGAACGGGTCGGGCGCGAGCGGCGGGTCGAGGGCGACGCTCACGAGGCGGGCGTCGTCGACACAGACCAGACAGGGCGCGGCGCGGGCGACGAGGGGTGCGCGGTCGCCGAGGAGGTCGGAAACGCCGGCCGGGACGTCGTCGTCGACGAACGCGGTCAGCGCCCCCTCCGGTCCAGCGCCGACGCTCCGGAGACGGTCGAGGACGGCGTCGAGACGGTCGCCCCGGAGCGACTCCACCCCGCGGGGGGAGAGAGTCGCCGCCTCCGTCTCCTCCGCGTCGTCGAGACGGCCCTCCAGATCCGCGATGCGGTCCTCTAAGCGGTTGACCCGCTCTTCGGCCTCCTGTCGGGCGGTCACGGCGTCCGCGCGGCGCTCGCTCTCGGCGTCGAGTCGGCGCTCTAGGTGCCGTTTCTCCTCTTCGAGTTCCTCGATCCGTGCCTTGAGTTCGGCGCGGCCGAGCAACGAGTCGAGCATGGACGTACGACCGACCCCCGGCGCCTTCTACCCTGCGGCCGGCAGTATATGTGAGTGTAACACGTATCCACGGTGGCATGGCTATCGCCCGGCACGGAACCGGTCCGCGCGCGACCCTCGGCGCCGTCGCCTCGCAGATCCACCCCGTCTTCATGACGCCGCCGCTCGCCGCCTCGGGCTTCGGCGCCGTCCTCGGCGGCCTCCAGGACCCGAGTCTGGCCGTCTTCCACGTGGGTGTCGCCTTCTTCGCGCTCTACACCGCCCACGTCAAGGACGGCCTCGTCGACTTCCACCACCGCGGCGAGGACGACGACCACCCGCTCACGCGCCGGGGCTGTCACCTCGCGCTCGCCGGGTCGACGGCGCTGTTTTTCGTCGGGGCCACGGCCCTCGGCGTCCTCGTCGACCCCGTGGCCGCCCTCCTCACCCTGCCGGGGTGGCTGGTGGCCGTCCTCCACGCACCGCAGTTGGACACCAACCCCTTCGGCGCGACGCTCGGCTACCCCGTCGGCATCGGCTTCGCCCTCCTCGGCGGCCACTACGTCCAGACCCAAACGCTCTCGACGGCTGCCGTCGCTTTCGCCGTCGTCTTCGTCGTCGTCCTCGCCGGGATCAAGGTGATCGACGACACGACCGACTACGACTACGACCGCTCGGTCGAGAAACGCACCGTCGCCGTCGTCCTCGGTCCCCCGGCGGCGCGGCGCCTCGCGACCGGGCTGATGACGGCGGGGATGGTCGCCGTCGTCGCCCTGTCCGTTACCGCGGTCGTCCCCCGCGGATCGGCGCTCGCCGTCGTGCCCTTCGCCGCCGTCGCCGTCGTGGCCCGCCGTGCCGACGCCGAACTGGCGACCAAGCTCTTGGTCCGTGCCTCCTACCTCTTCTTCGCGCTCCTCGTCGTCGCCGTGTGGCTCCGGCCGCTCGCGGGCCTCGCGCTCCCCGATATCACCGCCCTCGGACCGTACACCTACCTCGCGACCGAGGTGCTGTGGGGCACCGTCGCCGTCGCGCTCGTCGTCCGTGCCGACGCCGTTCGGGCCGCCCTCCGGACGACGGCCGTTCTCTACCCCTTCGCCTACGTCTGGGACTGGTACACGCTCGAAGTGGGCGTCTTCGCCATCCCGATGCGGACGGGGGTCGAACTCCTGGGGATTCCGCTGGAGGAACACCTGTTCATGCTGATCGTGCCCGCGATGGTCGTCGGCGTCCACGAGACGCTCGCGGACGTATTCGACGAGTGAACTGGGGGCGAGCGTGACGGCGGTGCCACGGAACCGCCACTCGTCGGCGACGGCGCGGCGTCGGCGTACGCGCTGTTGTGGAACCGCAATCTACAAATGCGCACGGAGTAATCTAAAGATTAGATAAGTCTAATTTGGGGTTTCGAGATAGATCATGACATACGACACAGACGGCGAGCGAACGGTGACGCGACGGGACGCGCTCCGCGCCGGCGGGGCGGCAGCATTGGCGGGGGTGGCCGGGTGTACGTCGTTGCCGAGTGCGCCGGGACAGACCGGGGGCGACGGCGACGGCGACGGGCCGGTCGCGGTGGCCTCGTTTTTCACCTTCTTCGATTTCGGCCGGCAGGTCGCCGACGGGACCCCGCTGACGGTGGAGAACCTCGTCCCGACTGGACTGCACGGCCACGGCTGGGAGCCGAACGCCAGCATCACCCAGCGGATCATCGAGGCGGACGCGTTCGTCCACGTCGGCGCGGACTTCCAGCCGTGGGCCGACCGCGCCATCGAAACGATCGAGGGCGACGGCGTCGACACGGCACTCATCAACGCTCGGGAGGGCGTCGAACTGGTCGACCTGGCCGCGACGCTCGATCGGGACGAGGAGGGCGTCGGTGCCCAGCGGGGGAAGGACCCGCACTTCTGGCTCGACCCCCGGCGCGCGAAGCGATCCGTCCACAACATCGCCGAGGGATTCGTCGACCTGCTACCGGAGTACGCCGACACCTTCCGTGACAACGCCGAGTCGTACACCGCCGACGTCCTCGACCGCATCGACGCGGACTACGAGGCCATCTTCGACCGTTCCGATCGCGACATCGTCCAGTTGGCCGCGCACAACGCCTTCCAGTACATCGGCGTGCGCTACGGCGTCCGGATGCGCCCGCTGGTGACGAACCTCGCGGCGAGCGGCGACGTCAAACCCGCGGACATCCGCGAGGCGGCGCGGGTCATCCGTGAGAACGACATCCGCTACATCGCCAACGGCGTCTTCGAATCCCAGCGCCCGGCCCAGCAACTCGTCCGCGAGACGGCCGTGGACGCGTACTTCCCCGTGACTCCCTACGCCGGCGTCCGCGAGGAGTGGGTCGCGGAAAACTGGGGGTACGAGGAGATCGCGTACAACATCAACATGCCGACGTTCGAGATCGTCCTGGGCAACGAGACCCCCGAGAACGCGGCCCCGTCCGAGGGCTGGCTCGAACAGTGGCGGAACTTCGAGCCGGTATGACGCGGGATGCCGACGCCACGGCGGCGACCGCCGGGACCGACCGGGAGGGGGCGATCATCGACCTCGCGAGCGTCACCTTCGGCTACGCGGCGACGCCCGTCGTCGAGGACGTGTCGCTGACCGTCGACGCGGGCGAGTACGTCGCCATCGTTGGTCCAAACGGGTCGGGGAAGTCGACGCTGATGCAGTTGATGCTCGGGCTACTCGACCCCGACACGGGGACGGCCCGCCTGTTCGGCGAGCGTGCCGACCGCTTCGACGACGGCGAACGGATCGGCTACGTCGCCCAGGGGGCCAGCGCCGCCAAGGAGATGCCCATCACCGTCCGCGAGGTGGTGAAGATGGGCCGCTTCCCACACGTCGGGATCGGCCGGCTGTCGAGCGAGGACTGGACCATCGTCGACGACGCCCTCTCGACCGTCGGCATGAGCGCCTTCGCCGACCGACGCGTGACGCAGCTCTCGGGTGGCCAGCGCCAGCGCGCGTTCATCGCGCGGGCGCTGGCGAGCGAGGCCGACCTGCTCGTCCTCGACGAGCCGACCGTCGGCGTCGACGCCGAATCGGTCGACGCCTTCTACGACCTGCTGGCGGCGCTCAACGGGCGGGGCATCACCGTCCTCCTGATCGAGCACGACCTCGGGGCGGTCGTCGAACACGCCGACCGCGTCGTCTGCCTGAACCGCGAGATCTACTTCGACGGGCCGACCGACGAGTTCGTCGACAGCGACGCGCTGGCCCGAGCGTTCGGAACCGAGGCGCGGTTCCTCGCGGAGGTGGACGGATGAGCGCGGGCGCGGTCGTGGCCCCCGCCATCGCCGTGGACCCGTCGGTGCTGCTCCCGTTGCAGAGCGGGCTGGGCGCCGTCGGCGACGCCGTCTTCGGCGTCCTCCTGTGGGTCCTGGAGCAGTGGTACTGGCTGATGGACTGGGTGTACTACGTCACGGGCTTGGAGATGCTGAACCCGCGGTACCGGTTCATGCACCGGGCGATACTCGTCGGGCTCTGCGTGGGCGTGATGGCGCCACTCATCGGCACCTTCCTGGTCCACCGACAGCTCGCGCTCATCGGCGACGCGCTGGCCCACACCGGCTTCGCCGGGGTGGCCGTCGGCCTGTTCCTGAACGCCGTCATCGACCTCGGCGTCTCGCCGTATCTCACCGCCGTCGTCGTGGCGATGATCGCCGCGCTGTTCATCGAACTCATCTCCGAGGTGACGGACGCCTACAACGACGTGTCGATGGCCATCGTCCTCTCGACGGGGTTCGCGCTGGGGACGACACTCATCAGCCTCAACGCGGGCGGGCTCGCGGTCGGCGTCAACCAGTTCCTCTTCGGCAACCTCTCGACGGTATCGCCACAGAGCGCGGCCATCCTGCTTGTGCTCTTCGCCGTCATCGTGGGGACGGTGGCCGTGACGCGCAACCAGCTCCTGTACGTCACCTTCGACGAGACGGCGGCCGCCGTCTCCGGCATCCCCGTCAACTGGTACAACCGGGTGATGGTGATGCTGACGGCGATGGTCGTCGTCGGCGCGATGCAGATCATGGGCGTCATCCTCGTCGCGGCGATGCTCGTCGTTCCGGTCGCGGGTGCGACGCAGGTGTCCCGGAGCTTCTCCGAGTCGCTCGTCGTCTCGGTCGTGCTCGCGGAACTCGCGGTGTTGCTCGGCATCGGCGCCGCCTACTACGGCGGCGTCACGGCCGGCGGGATCATCGTCCTCTTCGCCGTGGCCATCTACGTCTGTGCCGTCGTGCTGGGCAAACTCCAGTCCGCCCGCGGCGAGCGGGCCACGCCCGAGATGGGGAGCATCGAGGCCGGCGCCGGCGCCGGTGCGGACGACTGACGGTCGCTACGGACGAACGCTAACGGAAAACCCACTGCTGGCTCGCTCCGCTCGCCAGCAGTCTTCGACCTACTCCCGCTTCGCGCCCGGATCAGTCACCGCCCCAGTTCCACCGTTTCCATCCTCGGGTCGCTCCCTCCCGTCGCGACCACTCGTCGCAAACGCTGGACCGAAACTTCCTGCTGGCTCGCTTCGCTCGCCAGCAGTCTTCGACCTACTCCCGCTTCGCGCCCGGATCAGTCACCGCGCCGTTGGCCGCGGAGTCGAACAACTGACCGTACTTCGCGAGGACGCCCGACGTGTAGTTCGGTTCGGCCGCGTAGCCCGCCAGTCGAGACTCGATCTCCTCGTCCGAGAGGTCGACGGAGAGTTCGAGTTCGTCGATGTCGATGGTGATCACGTCGCCGTCTTCGAGCGCGGCGATGGGGCCGCCGACGAACGCCTCGGGGGCGACGTGGCCGATGGAGAAGCCACGGGTGGCGCCGGAGAACCGGCCGTCGGTAAAGAGCGCAACGTCCTCGGCGTGGCCCTGTCCGGCGACGGCGGAGGTGACGCCGAGCATCTCGCGCATGCCGGGACCGCCGCGCGGCCCCTCGTTGCGGATGCCGATCACGTCGCCGGATTCGACGTGGCCCTCCTGGACGTACTCCATGGCGTTCTCCTCGTCGTCGAAGATGCGGACCGGTCCCTCGTGGTGGAGGTGGTCCTCGCCGGTGATCTTGATGACCGCGCCCTCGGGGGCGAGGTTGCCGGTGAGGATGCGGATGGCGCCGCGCTCGTGGATCGGGTCGTCGACGGTGTGGAGGAAGTCGACGTCCAGATCGTCGATTGCGGGCGGGTCGTAGCGGTCGATGGCCTCGGCCATCGTCTCGCCGGTCACGGTGCGGGCGTCGCCGTGGAGCAGGCCGGCGTCGAGCAGTTCACGCAGGACGACGGGCACGCCGCCGACCTCGTGGAGGTCGTTCATCACCCGCTCACCGCCGGGCTGGAGGTTGGCGATTTTGGGCGTCCGTTCGCTGATGCGGTTGAAGTCCTCGATGTCGAGGTCGACGCCGGCCTCGGCCGCCATCGCCAGCAGGTGGAGGACGGCGTTGGTCGAGCCACCGACCGCCACCTGCAGGGCGATGGCGTTCTCGAAGGATTCGACGGAGAGGAAATCGGAGGGTTTGCGCTGCTGGTCCACCACGTCGAGGACGAGTTCGCCGGTCTCGTGGGCCACGTCGTAGCGCCCCTCGTCCTCCGCGGGCGGGGAGGCCGAGCCGAGCGGCGCGAAGCCGATGGCCTCGCTGATCGAGGCCATGGTGTTGGCGGTGAACATGCCGCCACACGAGCCGGCGCCGGGGCAGGCGTTCCGTTCGAGCGTGTCGAGTTCGTCGTCGGACATGTCGCCGGAGGCGACGGCACCGACGCCCTCGAAGACGTTCTGGATGGTGACCTCGCGGCCGCCGTGTTCGCCGGGCATGATCGAGCCGCCGTAGAGGAAGACGGAGGGCAGGTCGGTCCGGATGGCCGCCATCATCATGCCGGGCATGTTCTTGTCACAGCCGCCGACGGTGACGAGAGCGTCCATGCGCTCGCCGAAGGCGACGAGTTCCACGGAGTCGGCGATGACCTCGCGGGAGATCAGCGAGGACTTCATCCCCTCGGTCCCCATCGAGATGGCGTCGGAGATGGTGATGGTGCCGAACTCGATGGGCATGCCGCCCGCGTCGTCGATGCCATCGAGGGCCGACTCCGCCACGTCGTCGAGGTGGACGTTACACGGCGTGATGTCCGCGGCGGGGTTGGCGACGCCGACCATCGGTGATTCGAGGTCCTCGTCGTCGAACCCCATCGCGCGGAACATGGATCGGTGGGGGGCGCGGTCACGCCCCGCGGTCACCTCGTTGCTCCGGAGTTCCGGGTCCTTGCTCCCGGCGTACGGCTCCTCGTTGTCGGGCTCTTGCTGTTGGCTCATGTGCCACCCCTACTCACTCGGGTGATTAAAACCCTGCCGACCGGCGGGCTCACTCCTCCCGCGTCGCCAGCCCCGACAGGTGCCCGGCCTCGGGGACGATTACCTCTTCGGCGCCGAGCCGGGCGGCGTTCTCGCTCCCCGGCAGACAGAAGACGGGCGTCCCCTCGACGATTCCCGCGACGGCCCGCGTGCCCACGATACGCGTCCCGATTTCGTCGTACGAGAGCCGGCGGAACAGTTCGCCGAAGCCGGGCAGCGTCTTCTCGAACAGCGGGTCGGCCGCCTCGACGGTCACGTCGTCCGGCGTCACGCCCGTGCCCCCGGTGCTCACGACGGCGTCGACGTCACCCCGCCGCGCGACGTTCCGGAGCGTCGCCTGCACGCGGTCGTAGTCGTCGGGGACGAGTTCCCGCGTCGCTACCTCGTGGCCTGCGGCCTCGAACGCCGCCGCGATGGCGTCGCCGGCGGGGTCGTCGTCGAGCGTGCGCGAGGACGACACGGTGACGATGCCGGCGCCGAGGGTCTCGACGTCGTGGTGGTGATGGTGGTCGTCGTGTTCGTGGTCGTCGTGTTCGTGGTCGTCGTGTTCGTGGTCGCTCATGCCCCGCGATTCGGTCGCCGCCCACTAAACAGCCCCGCGTTCCGCCCCAAAACGAGAAAACCCTATGACAGATCGACCCGTACCCGCGGGTATGGTCGACGGATCCACCACCGCGAGTCGCGTCGTCTGTCTGAACTGTGGGTTCGAGACGCCGGCGGGAAGCGACGCGTGGGCGACGGCCGACCACCCGTCGCTCGGCGCTCTCACCCAGTGTCCCGAATGCGGGAGCACGAACACGACGAGTCGATAGACCGACTCGCTCGGTGCACGCGACCGCTCCGGGTCGAACCACAGCGTTTTGTCGATGCCGGTGGTTCTCCGTGGTATGAAAGCGGTTCAGTTCGTGGAACACGGGGGGCCGGCAGTCATCGAGTACGCCGACGCGCCGGCGCCGACGGTGGGTCGGGACGAGGTACGCGTCGACGTGAAGGCGGCGGCGCTCAACCATCTCGACGTCTGGACGCGTCGGGGGTTGCCCGGCATCGACCTCGACTTGCCACACACGCCGGGCAGCGACGCGGCGGGCGTCGTCCGCGAGGTGGGCGCGGACGTGACCCGGTTCGAGCCGGGCGATCACGTCGCCGTCACCGCCGGCGTCTCGTGTGGCGACTGCGAGTTCTGTCGCCACGGCGAGCCCTCGATGTGCGTCTCCTATCACATCCTCGGCGAACACGTCCCCGGCGTCCACGCCGAAGAGGTGGCGGTGCCCGAGGCCAACCTCGTCCCCGTTCCGGACGACGTGGACTGGACGGTCGCGGGGTCGGCGTCGCTCGTCTTCGGCACCGCGTGGCGGATGCTCGTCGACCGCGCCGACCTCGGCCCGGAGGAGTCGGTGCTCGTCCTCGGCGCCTCGGGCGGGGTCGGCCACGCCGCCGTCCAGATCGCCGACCACCTCGGCGCGGCGGTGTTCGCCACCGCGAGCACGGACGCGAAACTCGACCACGCCGTCGACTGCGGCGCGGATCACGCCATCGACTACACCGCCGTCGACTTCGCCGGCGAGGTGCGGGACCTGACCGACGGCCGCGGGGTCGACGTGGTGGTCGACCACGTCGGCGCGGAGACGTGGGGCGACTCCCTGAAGAGCCTCGCGAAGGGCGGCCGCCTCGTCACCTGCGGCGCCACCACGGGGCCGAACCCGGAGACGGACGTCAATCGCATCTTCTGGAACCAACTGGAGGTAATCGGCTCGACGATGGCGACGCCCGGCCAGTTCGACGACGTGCTCGACCTGGTGTGGGACGGCACCTTCGAGCCACGAATCCGGGAGACGCTGCCGATGAGCGAGACGGCCCGCGCACACGAACTGCTGGAGAACCGCGAGGGGTTCGGAAAGGTCGTCGTCGTGCCCGACAGTGAGCGGTGACGACGCGGCCGACGGTGACGGACCGACGGTGACGGTCACCACCGGCGAGGTCCCGACCGACGCCGAGGCGGAGGCCGAACTCCCCGAGGAGGGACTCGGCCGCTCCGGCTGGGTGCTGGTCGCCGCCGTCGTCGTCGCCGTCCTCGTGATCCCCGGGATGGTCTACCTCTGGCCCGCCGGCGGCCGCGTCTTCGGCGCCACCTACCGCACGGCGATGCTCGTCCTCCCGATGATCCCCGCCTTGATCCTCGGCCTGATCGCCGTCTGGTCGATGCGCGACCGGCGCCGGTGACTGCGGACCGTTAGACGCCCCCTGACGGTTGCATTGCGGTTCGATATAAACGCTGCCGACAAGACTTATACCGTGTGGTGTGGTACCATCTACCGAACCGCATGTTCGAAGAGTTCTCCGCGGGCTACTACCTCGGGCGACTGTACGTCGAACCCCACGACGGCGGCCACGCCGTCATCCACCGCACGGACCACGAGCGGATGAACCGGCGGCTCTACGCCTCCGGCGAGGGCGTCGAGCGCCTCGACGCACCGCTCGTGATGAAACTCGACGGGCGTCACTTCCCCGTCCTCGGCGAGGAGGGCGTCCCCTCGGGGACGCTGGGGCTCCCCCCGGACGTTGCCGAGTCCGATCTTCCGGACCGGCGCGAGGTGTTTCTCGCCAAACCCGACCGCGCCGCGGAACTCCTCCGCTACGCAGGCTACGGCGACGGGCGGAGCGAGGCCGTGTAAACGAACCATCCCGACAGCTTATCGGACCCCCCGCCGTAGCGGTCGCTCATGACCGCACGTAAGCGACAGGGACCGCTCGACGGCCTCCGGGTCGTCGACTGCTCGGGCATGATCGCCGGCGGCTTCGCCACGACCCAGTTGGCCGACTTCGGCGCCGACGTGATCAAGGTCGAACACCCCGAGGGCACCGACCCGCTCCGCGAGTGGCCGCCCTACGACGAGGGCGTCTCGCTCTGGTGGAAGTCCATCGCCCGCAACAAGCGCTGCGTGACGCTCGATCTGAGCACGGCGGCGGGGAGCGCCCTCCTCCTCGATCTGATCGACGACGCGGACGTCCTCGTCGAGAACTTCCGGCCGGGGACGATGGAGAAGTGGGGGCTCGGCCCCGACCGGTTGCACGAGGAGAACCCGGGCCTGATCGTCGTCCGGCAGTCGGGCTACGGACAGACCGGCCCCCGCTCCGACAAGCCGGGGTTCGGCACCGTCGCCGAGGGCATCTCGAACTGGGCGCACGTCAACGGCTTCCCGGACAGCAAGCCCCTGCTGCCACCCATCAGCCTCGGCGACCTCACCGCTGCGAACTTCGCGGTGCAGGGTATCATGTTCGCCCTCTTCGAGCGGGACGTCGGCCGCGGAGGCGGCAGCGGCGAGGGACAGGTGATCGATATGAGCCTCTACGAACCCCTCTTCCGACTCTTCGTCTCCGAAGTCGAGGCGTACGACCGCCTCGGCGAGGTCCGCGAGCGGATCGGCAACCACCACGAGAGCGCGGCACCGCGGAACGTCTACGAAACCGAGGACGGCTACATGACGCTCTCGGCGTCGGCCCAGTCCATCTTCGAGAACGTCGCCGAGGCCATCGACCGCCCGGACATCGTCGACGACCCCCGCTTCGCCACCAACGAGGCGCGCGTCGACCACGCGGACGAACTCGACGAGATCATCGAGGCGTGGACCCGCGAGCGCTCGACCGACGAGGCCATCGCGGCGATGGAGGCCGCCGACGCCATCGTCGGTCCCGTCTACGACATGGCCGACATCTTCGAGGACGAGCAGTACGCGGCCCGCAACGACATCGTGGCGATGGACGACGAAGACCTCGGCAGTCTGCGGACGGCGGCGCCGGTGCCGCGACTCACGCGCACGCCGGGGACCGTCGACCACGCCGGCCCCGGTCACGGCCAGCACAACGACGAGGTGTTCCGCTCGGAACTCGGCCTCGACGAGACGGAGTACGACCGACTCCGCGAGGAGGGCGTGATCTGATGACCGTATCGCTCCGCGACGTGACGATCCGGGAGGGCGCACAGATGCCCGGCCGGGAGTACGGCGTCGAAGACCGGTTGGCGGCCGCACGGGCGCTCGACCGCCTCGGCCTCGACGCGATTCAGTCGGGCTTTCCCGCCGTCGGCGAGACGGACCGCGAGGCGATCCGACGGCTCGCAGGCGACGGCGACGTGGACGCCGACGTGGTCGGCATCGCCCGCGCGACGACCGGGGACGTCGAGGCCGCCCTCGACGCCGAGGCGGACGTGATCGAGGTGTTCGTCCCCACCTCCGAGCGGCAGCTCGACCACGTCCTCGGGAAATCGCGGGACGAGGCGATGGCGATGGCGGCCGGGACGCTGGACCGCGCCCGCGACGGCGGCGCGGCGGTCCACCTCACCCTCGTCGACGGGTTCCGAACCGATCCGGCCCACCTCGCGGCCGTCTACGAGCGCTTCCCGTCGGTGCCGACGATCACCGTCGCGGACACGGTGGGGGCGCGGACGCCCGACAGCGTGCGAGAGATGGTGACCGACCTCGTCGACCGGGGCGTCGACGGCGACCGACTGGGCGTCCACTTCCACGACGACATGGGCGTCGCCGTCGCGAACACGCTGGCCGCGGTGGACGCGGGGGCGACGGCGGCGGACGTGAGCGTCGCCTCGCTCGGCGAGCGCGCGGGCAACGCGGCGCTGGAGCGGGTGGTCGTCGCGGACGGGGTCGACGGACCCGGCGGCTGCGCGGCGGCCGTCGACCGCACCGAACTCGTCCCCGCCTGCGAAGCGGCGCTCGACGCCCTCGACGAGTCGGTCGACCCGCGGACGCCGGTGCTGGGCGCGGACGTGACGACCCACGAGTCGGGCATCCACACCGCGGCGATGCTCCGCGATCCGGGGACGTTCGAGCCGTTCGACCCCGCCACGTTCGGCGGGGAGCGCCGCCTCGTCTTCGGCGCCGGGAGCGGCCGCGGGAGCGCCCGTGCCCTGCTGGAGCGGGCGGGCGTCGAGCCGACCGACGACCGGGTGGCGCGGCTGCTCGACCTGCTGGCCGAGCGGGGACCGATGGGCGAGCGCGAGGCGGCGGCGCTGGTCGACGCGGAGTTCTAGTAGGGGGTATCGTAACTGTCCAGAGATTCTCGCAGGGCCGTCACGGCGAGAATCTCCGATGTTCCCTATAGGGACGTGTCATCGCGACTCACGGAATCGATTTACGACGTGAGACCATCCAGACAGTATGAACTACGATTCTGCGCTCGACCGTGCCTACGACACGCTGCCCGAGCGAACCCGTGAGGCGGGCGACCGCCTGCAGGTCCCCGACCCGGCGGGCGAGACCGACGGCGCGTTCACGCGCTTGACGAACCTCGGCGACATCGCGGAGGCGCTGGGGCGCAAGCCCGAACACCTCCACCGCTCGATCCAGCGCGAACTCGGGACGAACGGCCAGTTCGACGGCGACCGGGCGCGCTACAACGGCTCCTTTACCGCGAGCGACTTCGACGCCGCCATCGACGCCTACGTCACCGAGTACGTCACCTGTTCGGAGTGTGGGCTACCGGACACCAACCTCGTGCGCGAGGACGGCGTCGACATGCTCCGCTGTACGGCGTGTGGGGCGTTCCGACCCGTCGAGAAGCGGCCGAAACAGACCTCGTCCGCGAGTACGCCCACGCTGGAGGAGGGCAAGACCTACCAGCTACAGGTCACGGGCACTGGCCGCAAGGGCGACGGCGTCGCCGAGCGCGGCAAGTACACAATCTTCGTCCCCGGCGCACAGGAGGGACAGACCGTCGAGGCGAAAATCGACAACATCAGCGGAACGCTCGCGTTCGCGAGCCTGGCGTAGACGAAACCGAAACCGATAGCCGACCGGCGGTCGTCGTCGGCCCATGCGACTGGCCCGCATCTGCACGGCGAAGGGGATTTTCACCGGCGAGTACGAGGACGGCGTCGTCACGACCGACGGCGACGGCGAGACGTACGTCGTCGGCGAGGACGCCGAACTGATGGCGCCCTGTGATCCCGCGGCCATCTTCTGTACCGGCCGGAACTTCGGCGCGAAGATCGAACAGATGGGCGAGGGCGACCGACCGGACCGCCCGGACTGGTTCGTCAAGCCGCCCCACGCCCTCCACCCGCCGGAAGCACCCATCGAGTACCCCGAGTGGGTGGAGTCGTTCACCTACGCGGGCGAACTCGCCGCCGTGATCGGCGAGCGGTGTCACGATCTCACCGTGGACGAGGTCGAGGACGCCCTCCTCGGCTACACCATCCTCAACGACCTCGATGCCTACGAACAGGACCGCCGGACGGCGCGGAAGGCGTTCGACGGATCGGCGCCGCTGGGACCGTGGATCGAGACCGACGTCGACCTCGACGGGATGGCGATGGAGACGGTCATCTCGGGCGAAAACCGGCAGTCGGCGACGACCGACGAGATGATCTTCCACCCCGAGGAAATCGTCGCCTTCCTCTCGGAGCGCTACACCTTCCGCCCGGGCGACGTGATCTCCTTCGGCAGCCCGGCCAACCCGGGCCTCCTCGAACCCGGCGACACGGTCGAGATCACGTACGAGGGCGTCGGAACCTTGCGAAACGAGATCGTCGCCAGCCACAACGCCTAACGCCGTCGCCCGCGGTCCCCGTGTATGGCCGAGCGTCTCGACCTCTCGGACGGCTTCGACGTCCACGACTACCGCGCGGGGCTGAAACTCCACACGCAGGACGGCGCGTCGATGTATCTTGAGAACCGGAACGGATACGAGTGCCCGGCCTGCGGGCGGCCGTTCGAGCGACTGTTCGTCTCGACGGACGACCGGGTGACCTTCGGCAACCCGCCCGACGCGCCGTTCTGTCTCGCGCGGACGGCGGAGCGACTGCTCCTGTTGACTCACTGACCCACCGCGGAACCGAAAAGGGTGAGAGCCCGCGCGTCGAACCGACGACGTACACGATGTACGAGGACATCCTGCTCCCGACGGACGGGAGCGAGTCGATGGACGTGGTGATCGAGCACGCGGCCGACGTCGCCGCGCGCCGGTCGGCCACCGTCCACGCCCTGTACGTGATCGACGACCGCTCGTTCCTGACGCTGCAGGAGGACATGAAAGGCGACGTGGTCGACGGCCTCCGGGCCGAGGGAGAGACGGCGACCACCGAGGTGGCGAGCCGACTCGAGGCCGAGGGTGTCACCGTCCGGACGGCGATCAGGCAGGGCAACCCCGCCGACGAGGTACTCGCCTACGCCGACGAGGCGGGAATCGACCTCGTCGTCATGGGCACTCACGGCGCCGACTACGAGCGAAACATGCTCGGGAGCGTCTCACAGAAGGTGGTCACGATGTCCGACGCGCCCGTGTTGACCGTCAATATCGGCGGCGACTAGGCGTCCTCGCCGAACTCGAGCGCGACGGAGTTGATGCAGTAGCGCTCGCCCGTGGGGTCGGGACCGTCCTCGAAGACGTGGCCGAGGTGGCCGCCACAGGTCGCACACAGCACCTCCGTCCGCCGCATCCCGTGTCGGGTGTCGGTCTCCAGTTCGACGGCGCCGTCGACGGCGTCGTAGAAGCTCGGCCATCCGCTCCCGGAGTCGAACTTGGTGTCGGCGTCGAAGAGCGCGGCGCCACACCCCGCGCAGGTGTACGTGCCGTCCGCCTTCTGATCGAGGTAGTCGCCGCTGAACTTGGGTTCGGTGCCGCGTTCGCGCAGGATATGATACTCGTCGTCGGTGAGTCGGTCGCGCCACTCGTCGTCGGACAGGTCCGCGAGGGAGCGTTCGTTCTCGCTCATACGCGAGGTAGGGGCTGGAGGGGTATAGCCCCGGCGCCCGCTCACCGCCCGCGAACCGGCACCCCGTCGATGTCGAGGAGGTCGGCCAGCCCGTCGAGTTCGTAGGTGGGCTCGACCGAGAGCTCGTACGACTCGCGGTGGGGACGGCGGACGAACGCGGCGTCGAGGCCGGCGTTCCGTGCCGCCAGCACGTCGGACTCGCTGTCGCCGACGAAGAGGGCGGCGTCGGCGTCCAGATCCGAGAGCGCGCGGTGGAGGTAGTACGGATCGGGTTTCTTCCGGGACAGACTCCGTATCGTCGGATCGCGCCCGTAGGCAGTGGCGAAGAGGTCGCGGGTGGCGAAGAAGTCGTGCATGAACTCGACGGTCTCCTGCTGGTTCGAACTCACGATGCCGCGCGGGGCGTCGATATCGCGGACGGCGTCGAAGTCGTCGTAGAGGGCGGCCCGGCCGGCGCGGAGTTCGACGCGCTGGGCGTGCGAGGAGTGGTAGTCGCGGGCGCGCCAGAAGCGCTCGGGATCGAGGTCGTAGGTCGCACAGACCGTCGAGAGCAGATCTGGCGTGACGCCGATGGAGATCCGGTCGACGTCGTCGGGGTCAGGGTCGGACACGCCGAGGGCGTCGAAGGCCTCCCACGTCGCCCGCCGGAGGACCGACCGGCCGACGGGTTCGACGAGGACGCCGTCGTTGTCGAACAGCACCGCCTCGTAGCTCATAGGTGATGGTAGTGGGGAGTGAGCAAAAGGGTTCGCGAGGCCTCGGTCGCCGTGCTCCACCGTCCCGCGGTTCGCTACGCTCGTCTCGCGGGTCGTCTCTCCCCGCTCGATTCGAAACCGACTGACCGTTGGCCTCGCCGCCGCTCCACCGCGAGGCCTCGGTCGCTCTGCTCCACCGTTCCGCGGGTCGCTCCGCTCCCCGCTCCACCGCGAGGCCTCGGTCGCTCTGCTCCACCGTTCCGCGGGTCGCTCCGCTCCCCGCTCCACCGCGAGGCCTCGGTCGCTCTGCCCCCTTCGGCCTCGCTCTCGGCACTGAGAATCGAAGGGCGAGCTTTATTCTTCCCCGGCCGCGATGTCCGCCTCGATGGGCGACGACCGTATCGGACGCCGGACGATTCTCGGCGCCGGGGCTGGGCTGCTCGCGTCGCTGACCGGCTGTAGTGGCCTGTTCATCGAACCCGAAACGACGGGCACGCCCGGCTCCGGGGACGGGGACGCGGGGTCGACGGCGACGCCGACGCCGGCGCCGACACCGGCGCCCACGGCGACGCCCGCGCGAACCCCCCTGACGGAGACGCCGGCGCCGCTTCCGAGCGAGGACATCGAGGTGCAAAACCGCCGGCTCGCCGTCCGCCTGACCGAACTGGAGAAGTTCGCCGTCGTCTCCTACCGGTTCGGCGTCGAGAACACCGGCACCCGGACGATACGCGACGTCGAGTTCCGGGTGCGCGTCCGCTACGAACACGAAGAGGTGTCCCGGATCGTCGCCACCGACTACCCGCGGTTCTGGTTCGACGACGGGGACGACGACGACGGCCTCGACACCGACGACACCACGACGGTGGCCGACCAGGTGCGGTTCGAGCGCGACGGCCGGGCGCAGAACTCGGTCGCCCCGAACCGGTTCGAACTCGAACTCTCGATCCGTCGAATTCGGTACGTATGAGCCGTCGAACACCCGATGATTCACGAACGAGTTAGCGAGGTGTCTGGCGATCACGGTTTGGGCCGTCGACGACTGGGGAGTTCCGGCGCGGGCACGGGGCGTTATCGGGACTGAGAGCGCGGGCGAATAACTAAGTCGGTCGACGACCGAGCGGAAGCAACGTCGCCGGTCTCTCATCATGCTTCCGCTCGCCTCGTTTATGCTCGTTCTCGCCGTCGTTCTCGCCGTCGGTGCGTACGTAGTCACCCGGATCGACGCCCTGGACCACCGAACCCTGCTCGTCGTCGTGGCGGTGGGGCTGGCGGTCGGTGGGGTGGCCGCGCAGTCGGCACCGCCCGCGCCCGTCGAGGTGGCGACGACGGTGGCGAGCGACCCGGTCCCGAACGCGACGACGCCCGCCGCGAGCGACGACCGCCGGACGGTCGCCGAGCGCCACGGCGAGACGGGCGCCGTCGCGGCCGCGAACGCGTCGGCGACGGTCGTCGGCGTCGCGGGCGGCGGCCGGATCACCTACCGGACCGCGGCGGGCGAGCGGCGGACGATCCGACTCGCGGGCATCGACGCCCTCGGAGCCGGCGGGGGCGACCCCGAGCGGTTCGACGGGGTCGTGACCGGGAGTTACGGCCGGACGTGTCTCGCCGAGGTGGGCCGACGGGCGCTGATCGACGCGCGCACGGCGGTGGTCGGCGAGTCGGTCACGGTTCGCTCGGTGACGGGCAGCGCCGGCGCGCCGACCGCCGTCCTGGCTGCCGACGGGCGGTCGCTCAACCGCCGGTTCGTCGAACGGGGGTACGCCCGTGCCACGGACGACCGATACGCCGACGCGGAGCGGGCGGCCCGGAGCGCCGGGCGTGGCGTCTGGTCGTGTGCGACCGTTGAGCCGACGCCGCCGCTCCGCGAGTCGGCGGAACCGGCCCTCCGCATCGCCGCCGTCCACCCCAACCCGCCGGGTGACGACGCGGCGGCGCTCGACGACGAGTACGTCGTCGTCGAGAACGCGGGCGAGGAGAGCGTCGACCTCTCGGACTGGTACCTCACCGACGGCGGCGACCGAACGTACTTCTTCTTCGACGGGCGGACGCTCAGGCCGGGCGAGCAACTCGTCGTCCACGTCGGCGACGGTCGGAACCGCGACGGACACGTCTACTGGGGCGCCTCGGCACCCGTCCTCGACAACGATCGCGAGACGTTGAAACTCGTCGACGGTGACACGGATCGAGTGGTTCGACTGTCGTACTGACCGCGAGTTCCGATAGCAGGGCCAGCGGTCGTCGTCGTCTCCGAAACAACTCGATTCTAGTTGAATGCTGTTGTCGTTGTATCGACGTAATCGTCATCGTTATCCCCGGCGCACCGCAGGTGCCACCATGAGGCGGATCACGATTTTGGCGGTCGTCGGCTGTCTGCTGTTGGCGCCGGTCGTTCCCACGGTGGCGTCGAGCGTCGTCACCGGGAACCCCGAGTTGAGTCACAGCGTCGCCGACAACACGTTCCAGCCGAATCAGCGGGCACAGCTGACCGTCGTCACGACCAACGACGGCAACATCGAAGACGGCGGTGTCGGGCGCTTCGAGGAGCAGGTACAGACGGCACGGAGCGTCCAGATGCGCGTCCGCCAGGGGCGGATCGACGCGCCCATCGACGTGAAGACGGGGACGGTGACGGCCGGAAGCATCGGTCCCGGCGGCGTCAGTGAGTTCACGTTCGCCCTCGAAATCGGCGACGTCGAACCCGGCACGTACACCGTGCCGGTCGAAGTCACCTACCGTCACGCCCGTGCGGTGATCTACGACGAGACGGCGTCGGGACCCTCGGAGATCGAGTACGTCTGGCTCGACAAGGAGCGGACGGTCGATCTGACGATCCGCATCGAGGAACGGGCGTCGTTCGACATCGTCTCCGAGGGAACGAACCACCTGTTCGCGGGCGATACGGGGTCGCTGGCATTCACGATCAAGAACACGGGGACGCAGACGGCACGGAACGCGTCGATCCGGCTCTCCTCGGGCGCGTCGGGGCTCTTCTTCGGGAGCCCGGCGACGCCGGCGGCGGAGACGGGCGTGTTCGTACGGTCGCTCGACCCGAACGAGACACGGCGGGTGTCGGTACAGGTCGGTGCCACTGACGACGTCACGCCGGGTGCGTACCCCGTCGACGCCGTCGTCTCCTACCGCGACGAGAACGACATCGGCCAGCGCTCGGACGCGCTGACGACGGGCGTGACGGTGCGCCCGGAGCGGACATTCACGCTGTCCGATCTCGACACGTCGAACTTCCGCGTCGACGAGAACGAGGCGACCGTCTCGGGACAGATCACGAACACCGGGCCGGCTCCCGCCCGGAACGTCGTGGTCAGGATGCGCGACCACGGGACGGTGACGCCGACGAACGGCGAATCGGCGGTCGGGACGCTCGCCCCCGGCGAGTCCGCCGACGTCTCCTTCACCGCCGCCATCACGAG
The DNA here is from genome assembly GCF_003342675.1 of Haloplanus rubicundus. Lineage (NCBI taxonomy): Archaea > Methanobacteriati > Methanobacteriota > Halobacteria > Halobacteriales > Haloferacaceae > Haloplanus > Haloplanus rubicundus. Next base: position 3,069,718 of record NZ_CP031148.1, read on the forward strand.
CGACGCCGAACCGGGAGCGAACTCCTTCACCTTCGACGTGGAGTACGAGAACGCCGACGGCGACGTGCTGACGGCGTCGAACCCGATCCGGAAGACGGCGGTGATCGAGGCCGAGCGCGACCGCTTCGAGGTGTCGAACGTCTCGACGACGGTGACGCCGGGCGGGACGGCACAGCTCTCGGCCGACGTTCGCTACGTCGGTAACGAGCCGATTTCGGCGGTCAACGCCCGCCTGTTCACCAGCGACCCGCTCTCGACGTCCGACGACGGGGCGTTCCTCGGGCGGATGGCACCGGGCGAGACGTCGACGGCCACGTTCCGGATCAGCGCGACGAGCGACGCCCTCCCCAAGGAGTACGCCTCCTCGATCGAAGTGCGATACGACGAGGCCGACGGCGACACGGAGTTCACGGACGGCATGCCCATCGGCGTGCCGGTCGACGAGCCGTCGGGCGGCCCGCCGGTCCCGCCGGTCGTCATCGGCGTCGTCGTCGTGCTGGCCGTGATCGGTGGCGTCGTCTGGTACCGTCGGCAATGACCGACGCGTCCGACCGACGGGTGACGACCGCCGGGCCGCGACGGGGGGTGGGCTGACGTGTCCGCGCTCCGACGGCTGTTCCGGACCGTCGGCCACGAGATTCAGGCCCACCCGGTCGCGACGCTCCTGATCGCCGCGCTCCTCCTCGTCACCGCGTTCGGCGGGGCGGCACAGATCACGAGCGTCACCGGCGATCAGGCCTTTACCGCCGAGAACCCCACCCTCGAGAAGTTCGGCGACTCGTTCGACCGCGGGTCGATATCCGTCCTCGTCAGGGGCGAAGTGACCGACCCGGCGACGCTCAGGGCCATGGCCCGGTTCGACGACCGGATGTCGACGGTGGAGAACGTCGCGTACGTCTCCAGCCCGGCCGATCGGGTGCGCGCGGAGTACGGCCGGATTCCGGACTCGGAGGCGAAAATCGAGCGCGTCCTCGGGCGTCCGAACCTGGCGTTCGTGCAGGTGGTGTTCGAGCCGGGACTCACCCAGCCGGAGGAGCGGCCCATCTACACCGAGGCGCTCTCCGCCGAGGAGTGGGCGCGATTCCCCGCCGGCGTGGACGTGATCATCACCGGCTCGGCCGCCTTCTCGGCACAGCTGTCCGTGCTCATCCAGCAGAGCACGAACCAGTTGCTCGGTCTCGCGGTCGGGCTGATGATCGTCGCGCTCTTTTTCCTCTTCCGGGGGGTTCGACTGCGCCTCCTGCCCATCGTCGCCGTGTTCGTGGGCGTCCTCTATACGTTCGGCGCCATCGGCTACGCGGGGGTGCCGAACTCGACCCTGACGAGCGCCGTCTTCCCCATCCTGATCGGCCTCGGCATCGACTACTCCGTCCAGTTCCACGAGCGCTACGAGGAGGAGTTGGAGACGGCGCCGCCGCGGGAGGCGCTCCCGCGGGCGCTGGCGGGGATCGGACCGCCGGTGTTCGTCGCGATGCTCGCCGCGGCGCTCGGCTTCGGCGCCACCTGGATTTCGACCCAGGGGACGCCCGCATTCGTCTGGTTCGCCCAGACCTCCATCTTCGGCGTCCTCCTGACCTTCCTCGCGGGGTTGATCGTCCTGCTGCCGGTGCTGACGCTATACGCACGCTTCCGTCGGCGCGGCTTCGGCGAACTCGGGCTTCACGAACTCGCCGACGGCGGGTGGAAGGAGATGTCGGGCGAGGCGTCGACCGATGCGGACGACGGCACCGACGACGACACGCCGGACGGGACGCCGCCCACCGACCCGGCCGTCGACGGCGACGCGGTCGGCCCGGCTCAACCGGGGTTCGACGGCGACGACGACCCCACCGACTCCGAACGGGTCGGCGCGTTCGGCCGGGCGCTCGGGCGCACCTCGCGGACGCTGGCGGCCAACCCGGCGGTCGTGCTGCTGGTCGCCGTCCTGCTGATGGGCGCGGGCTTTCAGGCCGGCACCGGACTCGACACCCTCGCCGACACCGAGGAGTTCATCCCGCAGGACCTGCCGGCGTACGTCGACCTCCAGCAGTTCCGTGCCGCGACGGGCGGCGGGACGGCCGTCCAGTACGACGTGATACTCCTCGGGAGCGACCTCAGACATCCGGCGGTGTTGCGCTGGATGGAGGACTTCGAACGGGTGGCCGTTGGCGCGCCGCTCGTTCAGGGCGTCGACTCGCCGGCGACGCTCGTCAAAGAGTACAACGGCGGCGAGATTCCACAGACGCAGGCGGGCGTCGAGCGCGTCCTCGACCGCGTTCCGGCCCGGGAGCGCGCCCGATACTACAGCGACGGCTACGCACACATCACGGTGATCGCGGCCCAGGACATGACGACCGACGAGACGCTCTCGTTCATCTCGAACGTCGGGGAGGCCATCGAGTTCAGCAACCCGCCGCCGGGCGTGCAGGCGGAGCTCACCGGAACGGCCGCCATCTCCCCGCCCTCCATCGTCGATCAGATCGAGAGCCGGAACGTCACGACGGGGCTCGGCGTCGCCCTCATCTTCGGCTTGCTGCTGGCGTACTACCGGCGGCTGGTGAAGGCGATTGCACCGCTGGTGCCGATGTTTTTCGTCATCGGCTGGCAGAACCTCTACATGGCGGCGCTCGACATTCCGGTGTCACCGCTCGGCGCCAGCCTCGGGGCGCTGACCGTCGGTATCGGCGCCGAGTACACCATCATCGTGATGGAGCGGTACTACGAGGAGAAGTCGCGAGCGGGCGCGAGCAAGCTCGACGCCGTGGAGACGGCCGCCACCCGCGTGGGGAAGGCCATCTCCGTCTCGGGGATGACGACGGTGTTCGGCTTCTCGGCGCTGACGCTCTCGCCGTTCCCCATCCTCGCCGACTTCGGCTTCCTGACGGTGGGCGTCATCTTCCTGACGCTGGTGGCGGCGCTGGCGACGCTCCCCCCGACGCTGGTCGTCCTCGACACGCTCGAGGACCGAATTCTCGACGCCTTCGGGCGGTCGGGGGCGGGCGCCGATCCGGCGCCGTAACCACAGGGGAACGCCTAACTATCCGCGCGCCGAGACGCCAACCACTATGCCAACTGCACCCGCAGACTCGGAGTACGGCACGTCCCTCGTGCCGACGGTGACGCCCTTCGCGAACGGTTCGGTCGACGCGGACGCGGTCGCCGACCTCTCGGAGTTCGTCCTCGAGAACGGCGCCGACGGCCTCGTCCCCTGCGGGACGACCGGCGAGTTCGCCAGCCTCACCCTCGAGGAGTACGAGACGGTCGTCTCGACGAGCGTCGACGCCGCGGACGGCGCGCCCGTCCTCCCCGGCGCCGCGTCGACGTCGGTCGCCGGCACCCTCGAACGCATCGACGTCGCGGCCGACGCCGGCGCCGACGCCGTGTTGATCGTCCTGCCCTACTTCCACGGCGCGAACGACCCCGCGGGCAACGAGCGGTTCCTGCGGGCCGTCCTCGACGACACGTCGCTCCCGATCGTTCTCTACAACATCCCCTCCTGTGTCGGGCAGTCAATCGACGCCGACCTGATCGAGGCGGTGGCGGACCACCCCGATCTCGCGGGCATGAAGGATACGAGCGGCGATCTGACCCACCTCATCGACGTGATCCGGCGGACCGGCGACGACTTCCACCTGTTCCAGGGGTGGGACAGCCAGCTCGTCCCCGCCGTCTCGCTCGGCGCCACCGGCGGCATCAACGCGGTGTCGAACTACCTGCCCGGACTGATGGCGGAGGCCATCGACGCGGCGGCGGAAAACGACGTGTCGCGCGGACGTGACCTCCAGTTGAACCACATCGCGCCCCTGTTCGACACGTCCCTGGAGTTCGGCTTCGCGCCCACGACGAAGGCGGCGCTGATCGAACGCGGCGTCATCGACGACGACGGGGTGCGGCCGCCGCTGGTCGAACTCGACGACGACCAAGTGGCGACGGTGCGGGACGTCCTCGAGGAGACGCTCGCCGTCGCCGAGTGAGACGGGGTGTTGGAAGTCAGTTCCGTCCGTCATCGCCCGCGCTGACGGCGACGGACGGTGAACAGTTACGACGGGTCGTCCCCTGCGGCCCCGAGCCACGAGGCTTATCCTTTCGCCGAGCGAATAGATGGTGTGCAGACCACGCTCCGAATCGACCCGCACGTTCACTCCGAGGGCTCCTACGACGGCCACGACCCCGTGGAGCTGCTGCTGGAGCAGGCGGCGGAAATCGGGCTGGACGGCATCGTCGTCACCGACCACGACGTGATCCACGAGTCGCTCCGGGCGGCCGAACTCGCCCCGGAGTACGGTCTGATCGGGATTCCGGGCGTCGAGGTGTCGACGAACGTGGGACACCTGCTGGCTATCGGCGTGACCGAGATGCCGCCGCGGCGCGCGCCGCTCGACGAGACGGTCGAGTGGGTTCGCGACCACGGCGGCGTGGCGGTGGTTCCACACCCGTTCCAGCGGAGTCGCCACGGGATTCCGCGGCGCCACCTCGTCGACTGCGACGCGGTCGAAGTGTTCAATTCGTGGCTGTTCACGGGGTTTCGGAACCGGCGGGCGCGGCGGTTCGCGGCCGAACGCGGCTACCCGGCGCTGGCCGCCAGCGACGCCCACTCCGTCCCCCACGTCGGCCGGGCGTTCACCGAACTCGTCATCGACGGCGTGGCGCGGGCGGACCTGGACGGTGACACGGTGCTCGACGCGATGCGTAACGGCTCGACGCGGATGCAGGGTCGCAGACAGCCCATCCCGGCCTCGGCCCGTCACTACGCCGTCGGGTCGGCGCGGAAGAGCGGCTACTACGCGAAGGCGGGGGCGCTCAAAGGGCAGGCGGCGGCCAGAGCCGGCGCCCTCCGCGGGGCACAGCTGTTGGCGAGACTCTCACCGCTGTGATCGGTCGTAGCCGACGTTTTTTGTAGTGGTACACCTTCACGTACGTCATGGCGAGCAGAATAGGGGCCCTCCTTCGGCGAATCGCACGGTCGTACGTGCTGTTCGTCGTCATCGGAGTGGTCGTCGGCCTCGCGTTGGCACCCGTCGCGTGGAACGCCACGTCCTCGGACGGAACGGTCGCGGTCGTTCCGGTGGCGGGAACCATCGACGGCGGGACGTCCGCCGGGGTATCGGCCATGCTACAGCGGGCCCGCTCCGATTCCGACGTGAAGGCGGTCGTGTTGCTCGTAAACAGCGGGGGTGGTGGCGCCGCCGCCAGCGAGGAGTTGTATCTCCAGACGAAGCGGACCAGCCAGGAGATGCCGGTGATCACCAGCGTCGACGCCGCGGCGGCCTCCGGCGCGTACTACACCATCGCGCCGAGCGATCACATCTACGCCAAGCCGGCCTCGACGGTCGGGAGCGTGGGCGTGCTCGCGACGACGCCGAGGGCACTGGAACCGACGACGGTCATCTCCACCACCGGCCCGAACAAGCTGACCGGCGGCGACGAACGCGAGTTCAACTACATCCTGGAGTCACTGGGTAACGCCTTCATCGGCGCCATCTTCGAGCAGCGCGGCTCGGAGCTTCAGCTCTCCCGGACCGAACTCGAACAGGCGCGCATCTACAGCGGCACCCAGGCGGTCCAGAACGGCCTCGTCGACTCCATCGGTGGGCGGCAGGCGGCGGTCGAACACGCCGCGGACGAGGCGGGACTCGACAACTACGACGTGCGCGTCATGCGCCCCGACGGGACCGCGCGGTTCCTCTCGCGCTCGAACTACGTCGCGTCGACCGCGCCGAACAAGACGATGGTGTCGGCCACGTATCTCTACGGCGAGGAGCCGTCCGGACCGGTGTTCCTGATGGTGCCGGCGACGTATCTGAACCCGGCCAACGACTCGGCGGCGGAAACGCGACCGACCGCGGCGACCCGCCTGTCGCCGTCTCCGGCCGTCGCCGCGGCGTCGGGAGGCACCCATGTGGCGTGAACTGGGGAAGCGGCTGGTCGTCCTCGTCCTGACCGTCGCCGTCGTCCTCGCGGTGGTCGCCGGGGGCTCGACGCTCCTCCAGAGTGAGGACGGGCGAACGTCGCTCCAGAACCCCGAGTACGAACCCGACGCCGTCGTCCCCGACCCCATCGAAGCGACGGGGACGGTCGATCCCGACCCCGATCCCGACGCCGACGACACGGGGACGGTCGTCATCGACCGCGGGCACGCCAACCGCTTCAGCCGGTCGGACATCGAACCGCTCGTCGACGCGCTGGTTCGGGAGGGGTATCACGTCGAGTTCTACACCGACGGCGACCTGGCCGTCGCGCTCGAGGACGCGGACGCGTTCCTCGTGATCGATCCCGGGTCGGAGTACCTGCCCGGCGACATCGACGACGTGCGGCAGTTCACGGGCAACGGCGGTCGCTTGGTGATGATCGGCGAGCCGGACCGGACGGCCGTCAGCGCCAGCATCTTCGGAACCAGCATCGCGACACAGGAGAGCCGGCTCACGACGCTCGCGTCCCGGTACGGGATGAGCGTCGACACCCAGTACCTCTACAACCAGGAGAACGCCGACGGGACGTTCAAACACGTCCTCGCCCGGCCGACGAGCGGCGAACTGGACGGTGTCGAGCAGACGACGATGTACACGGCGGCGGCCGTCACCGCCCGAAACGGGAGCGTCCTCCTCCGGAGCGCGCCGAACACGATCAAGTCGGGGAGCGACGAGGTGACCGGCGAGTATCCGGTCGCCGTGGAGCGAAACAACGTCCTCCTGCTCGGCGACAAGACGTTCATGCAGGGAGACCGGTACCGCGTCGCCGACAACGAGCAGTTGGTGGCGTACGTCGCCGAGTTCATGATCGAGGGCGACTACGAGGCGCCGCCCGAGGAGGACGAGGAAGACGAACTCGGCGCGGACGATGATTCGGAGTCGGGGACGCCGTCGGGGAACGCGACCACGACTGCGACCGCGGCGCCGGTGACGGCGGAGTCGTAACGTCACGGCGGGACCGCCCCGCGGACCGTCCGGACGGAACGACGACCCCGCGACGGGACAGCAACGTTATCCCGCCGGCCCGCGAGGAGTTCGTATGAGCAATCCGACTGCGACGCTGCATACGACACACGGCGACATCACGGTCGAACTGTTCGCGGATCGGGCGCCGAAGACGGTGGAGAACTTCGTCAACCTCGCCGAACACGACCCGGCGGCGAACGACGACCCGGCTCCCGAGACGGTGACGTGGGAGGACCCTGAGACCGGCGAGACGCGCGGCGATTCGCTGTACGCCGACATCCCCTTCCACCGGATCATCCACGGCTTCATGATCCAGGGCGGCGATCCCACCGGCACCGGCCGCGGCGGCCCGGGCTACACCTTCGACGACGAGTTCCACCCCGAACTCCGCCACGACGGCCCGGGCGTCCTCTCGATGGCCAACCGCGGTCCGGACACCAACGGCTCGCAGTTCTTCATCACCCTCGACGCCCAGCCACACCTCGACGACAAGCACGCCGTCTTCGGCGAAGTGATCGAGGGGATGGACGTCGTCGAGGAACTCGGCTCGGTGAAGACGGACCCGAACGACCAGCCACTCGACGAGGTCCGCCTCGAATACGTCGATGTGGACCGCTGAGGGGGCGACGCGGGCGGCGGGCGGTGATCGCCGCAGCGCGGGGGTGGAGCGCGCGTGAGCGACGACGCGACGGTCGAGACGTCGCTCGACACCTTCCGTGACGCGGCGGCCGGTGCGGCGCCCGGAACGCGCGTACCGGTCGTCGTTCGGCTGGGCGCGGAGCCGTTCGAGGCCTACCGCCGCGCACGGGGCGACGCCCCTTCCGTCTTCTTCGAAACCTCGGGCGGGCAACCCGGCTGGGGCTACTTCGGCGTCGACCCCGACGCGGTCCACGAGGTCGAGGAGGGCGTCCTCGACGCCATCACCGACCTCGTCGCGGACGAGTCGCTCGCCCGCGGCGACTGCGAGGTTCCCTACCCCGGCGGCTTCTTCGGGTGGCTCTCCTACGACACGGTCCGGGAGATCGAGGACCTGCCGTCGTCGGCCGTCGACGACCGGGGACTCCCGCGGCTCCAACTCGCACGCTACACCTGTCTCGCGGCGTGGCGAGCGGGCGAGTCGACGCTGCGGATCGTCGCGACGCCGCGCGTCGACGGCGATACGGAGGCGGCCTACGAACGCGGCGTCGAACGGGCGCTGGAACTGGCCACGGCGGCGACGATGGGCGATCCGTCGGTCGGCGACCCGCCGACGACGGGGCCGGTGAACTTCACGAGTTCCTGTGATCGGGCGGCGTACGCCGACCGGGTGCGCCGGGTGCAGGCGTACATCCGCGACGGCGACACCTTCCAGGCGAACATCTCCCACCGGCTGACGGCGCCGGCGGCGGTCCACCCGGTCGAGGCCTTTGCCGCGCTCCGGGACGTGAACCCGGCGCCGTATTCGGGGCTGGTCGAGTTCCCCGGCGTCGACCTGGTGAGCGCGAGTCCCGAGTTGTTGCTGGAGCGGGACGGCGACCACCTGCGGACGGAGCCCATCGCTGGCACCCGACCGCGCGGGGACACCGACGCCGAGGATCGGCGCCTCGAATCGGATCTGCGAAGCGACGAGAAAGAGCGAGCGGAACACGCGATGCTCGTCGACCTCGAACGCAACGACCTGGGGAAGGTGAGCGAGTACGGCTCGGTCACCGTCGACGAGTACCGGCGCGTCGACCGCTACTCGGAGGTGTTTCACCTCGTCTCCGAGGTGACCGGGCGACTGGCCGAGGGGTACGATCTCGGCGACGCCATCGGCGCGACGTTCCCCGGGGGCACCATTACGGGCGCACCGAAACCACGGACGATGGAGATCATCGACGAGGTGGAGGCGCGCCGGCGTGGGCCGTACACGGGGAGCATGGCGGCCATCGGCTTCGACGGCCGCGCGACGCTCAACATCATCATCCGGACGCTGGTGCGCCACGGCGACGAGTACCACCTCCGGGTGGGCGGCGGCGTCGTCCACGACTCGGTGCCGGACCGCGAGTACGACGAGACGCTGGCGAAGGCGCGGGCGCTGGTCAACGCCGTCGACGCCGCCCTCGGCGACGGGATGGAGATGGAGGTGACGGGGGGATGAGTCGGATTCTGGTCGTCGACAACTACGACTCCTTCGCGTACAACCTCGTCCAGTACGTCGGCGAGGCGGCCGGCGAGGTGCTCGTCCGCCGGAACGACGCGGTGGACGTAGACGGGATTCGGAAGCTGGACCCGGACGGCATCGTCGTCTCGCCGGGGCCGGGCACCCCGCAGGAGGCGGGCGTGTCGATGCCCGTCTTCGCCGACCTCGAGTATCCGACCCTGGGGGTCTGTCTCGGCCATCAGGCGCTGTGTGCGGTCCACGGCGCGACGGTCGGCCACGCCCCGGAGGTGGTCCACGGCAAGCGGTCGACGATCACCCACGACGGCGGCGGCGTCTTCGACGGCCTGCCCGAGCGCTTCGACGTGGGGCGATATCACTCGCTGGCGGTCGGCCGCGACGACGTGCCCGACGCACTGGTGGAGACGGCCCACACCGACGACGGCAACGGCGTCGTGATGGGTGTCCGCCACCGCGAGAAGCCGCATATCGGCGTCCAGTTCCACCCCGAGAGTATCCTGACCGACGACGGGAAACGGCTCGTCCGCAACTTCCTCGAGCTATGCAGTACCACGTGAACGGCCGGCTGGTCGAGTCGAGCGAGGCGACGGTGAGCGTCGAGGACCGCGGGTTCCTCTACGGCGACGCCGCGTTCGAGACGTGTCGCGCCTACGGCGGCGCGGTGTTCGAGTGGGACGCCCACCTGACGCGACTGGCGAACACCTGCCAGACGCTGGGGATGCCCGACGCCGTGCCCGACGACCTCCACGACCGGATCGACGCGACGCTGTCGGCGAACGGCCTCGCGGACGCGTACGTCCGCGTCTCGGTCACGCGCGGCGTCCAGCCGGGGAAGCTGACGCCCGCGGACGACGTGGAGCCGTCGGTGGTGATTATCGTCAAGCCGCTCCCCCGCGGCGGCGTCGACGGCGAGGACGTGTGGGACGGCCCCGCCGACGTGCGGACGGTCGAGCGGCGCCGGATTCCGGAGACTGCGATGCCCGCCGCCGCCAAGACGCACAACTACCTCGACGGAATTCTGGCGCGACTGGAACTGCGGGGGACGGGGGCAGACGAGTGTCTCGTCCGCGACGTGGACGGCGCCGTCGCGGAGGGGGCGACGAGCAACGTCTTCTTCGTCGACGGCGGGACGCTCAAGACGCCCTCGCTCGCGGGACCGATCCTGCCGGGCGTGACGCGGGCCGTCGTGCTCGAACTGGCCGCCGAGCGTGGGATTCCGGTCGAGACGGGGACCTACGACGTGGACGCGGTGCGCACGGCCGACGAAGCGTTCCTGACGAACACGACGTGGGAGGTGCGGCCGGTGGCGGCCGTCGACGGCGCCGCCGTCGGCGGCGGGGCAACCACCGACGCCCTCGCCGACGCGTTCGACCGACGGGTCGAGGCGTGCTACGGGGCCGCCGACCGGTCGTGAGGTCGGTCGGCACGGCGAAGGTCGTGTCTCGAAAGTTACCATTGTCTGACAATAATTTATCAGGAGACGGTCCGAACGCGGGAGTATGAAGATCGATCCGGCAGAGCGGAGTACGGAGACGGACGACACGGCCGAGGCGACCGTGGTCGACGACGAAGACGAATCGGAGACGGCGACGGACGGCACGGCCGAGGCGACCGTGATCGACGGCTCGGACGAGTCGGCGCCCGAGAGCGCGGTCACGGGCGAGGTGGAGCCGTTGACTATCGGGTTGCCCGACGGGAGCGAGAGCGTCTCGGAGGCGATTCTCTCCCACCGACGGATGCTCACCAACCCGTCGGAGCACGGCCTCGTCGCGGCGTCGGAGGCCGAGGAGGTACAGGAGACGGTCGCGGACCTCTCGGAGCGGGTACCCGAGGAGTTGGAAGGCGAGTTGGCGGAACTGGAAACGTCGGTCGAGGGGTTGGCGGACCGGCTCGACCGGCAGGACCGACAGATCGAGGAGCTTCGGGCGACCGTCACGTCGCTGGCGGACATCCTCGGCGCGTCGGTCGAGTTCCGGACGTTCGACGAGGACGACGAGTAACCGGCCGGCGTCGGTTCACCGACCGAAAGCCACTTGCGGCGGAACGGGAAACGGGGAGTGTAGCGCGCGAGGGTGGCCGAGCCAGGCCAAAGGCGGCGGGCTTAAGACCCGCTCTCGTAGGAGTTCGGGGGTTCGAATCCCCTCCCTCGCACTGCCGCTCCGAACGAACGTGAGGAGCGTGCAGTGTGCCGAGGGGATTCGAATCAGGGAGTGGAGCGTAGCGGAACGACCGTGGTTCGAATCCCCTTCCTCGCACCCCGTCCAACGAACGTGAGGAGCGTGCAGTGTGCCGAGGGGATTCGAATCAGGGAGTGGAGCGTAGCGGAACGACCGTGGTTCGAATCCCCTTCCTCGCACCCCGTCCAACGAACGTGCGGAGCGTGCAGTGTGCCTCCCACGCACCCGCTTAGCAGTACGGAACGTGCACCGTGTCGTACGAAACGGACAGCATCGACGAGCCGTCGGCTCGAACGATGAAAGCGGTAAAGCGAAAAGCGATTCGACGGGGAAAGAGGGTCCGTCGAATCGCTTGCCGCCCTGAATTGGTCCCCGCTGACGCTTCGGCCCTCCAGACGAAGCGTCACGTGGACAAAGCAGGGGGAGAAACTTAAGCGTGCCGCAGTCGGCAGGATGGCGGGGGTGCCGAAAGCGACGGCGGGGCGAACGCGAGGGGCTTTTGGCCGCGCGGTGCCTGTCACGGACATGACCGAGACATCCGGACGGGTCGCACGGGCGTTCCGCGATCACGACGGCTTCGAACGCGCCGACGACGGTCGGTTCGAGGCGACGACGACGGCGTTCGACGCCGTCGTGACGGCGCGTGAATCCGACGGACGGATCGACTACGAGGTGGGCGTTCGCGTGCCCTCGCTCTCGACGGCCGTCGACGGCGACGTGGCGCCGGTGATCGAGGAGGGATGGCTGGAGACGTTCGAACTCCGCGTGGCCGACGCCGACGGCGTCGTGCGCGGCGACCACGACTTCGAGCCGAGCGTCGACCCCACGGCGGGCGAGGTGGTCGTCAGGTTCGCGTACACCGACATCGACGAGCGCCGCGGCGTCGAGGACGCGGCCGCGATCATCAACTACGTAGAGGGGACGTACGTCCAGGGGATCATCCCCGGGTACGACTACGTCGACCCGGTGGCGGGGCTCGTCGACCGGGCGCGAGGGGCGGGCGAGCGGTAGGGAGTCGACAGGCCAAAGCCGGTCGAGGTTCTATCACCGCCATGGCGACGATACTGGATTTCGCCCTGATGGCCGCCGTCTTCGCCGGCAACACGGCCATCGCCGCGGTCATGACCCGCTTTTTCCGCCTCCAGCTGAAGACGCGGTGGGGATCGGTCGTCTACACCGCGTTGCTGGTGCCGCTGGCCCTCGTCGTGACGACCATCGTCGCGTTCAGCCTCGGCGTCGGCGTCGACCTCGGAAGCGCGGCGGCCGTCCTCGGCCTGATGGTCGGGCTCCCGATGGGACTGGGCGTGACCATCGACGTGCTGTACGTTCCCGCGCCGGACGAGTACGAGTTGCCCGAGACGACGGGACGTTAACGGAGTCGCTCGACGGCGGCCAGGGCCTCGTCGACGACGGCGGCTTCGGACTGCGTGGCGTCGATGCGGACGAACCGCTCGGGGTCGCTGGAGACGAGGCGCTCGTAGTTCTCGCGGACGGCCCGCAGGTAGTCGGCGCGCTCGAACTTGTTGGTGCCGCCACTTCGCTCCGCGGCGGTTTCGGGGTCGACGTCGAGATACAGCGTCGCGTCGGGCGGGCGCGAGAACGGCTCGTGGAGGTCGCGGACGTACCCGAACGGGTCGTCGAGGTGGTCGACGAGCGTCGCCGCCTGGTAGGCGATGCGGGAGTCGGAGTAGCGGTCGGAGACGACGAACGACCCGTCGGCGAGCGCCGGGCGGATCACGCGGGAGAGGTGATCGGCGTGGTCGGCGGCGTAGAGGAAGAGTTCGGCCAGCGGGTCGGCGTCGTCGTCGGCGATGGAGCGGGAAACGGCCTCGCCGTACCACGAGTCGGTGGGTTCGCGGGTGAAGACGGCCGACGGGTAGCGGTCGCGGAGCGCCCGCCAGATCGTCGTCTTGCCGCTGCCGTCGAGACCCTCCAGCGTGAGGAGCATAGTGGTGCATACGGGAGCGAGCGTTTAACGATCCGGGTCGCCGACGCGGCGATAATATCTGTTTTTTGATACTATCTCGGTGGCGTCGTGGGGCGACCGAAACCCGCCGTGTGAACGGTTCACAGCGCGTTAGCTTTAGGTCGATACGCGGATATGTATCGGCTATGAAGATTCTGGTAACCGGCGGCAGCGGGTTCGTCGGCGGACACCTGTGCCGCGAACTGAAATCGCGGGGGCACTCGGTGACGGCGCTCTCCCGACGACCGAGCGAGGGCGACCTTCCCGGGGGCGTCGAGAAGGCGATGGGCGACGTGACGGCGTACGACTCGCTGCTCGAACCGATGCGGGGGATGGACGCCGTCGTCAACCTGGTCGCGCTGTCGCCGCTGTTCAAACCCTCGGGTGGCGATAAAATGCACGACGTCGTCCACCGTCAGGGCACGCAGAACGTCGTCGACGCGGCCGAGGAGACGGGCGTGGAGAAGATCGTCCAGATGAGCGCGCTGGGCGCCGACCCGAACGGCGCGACGGCGTACATCCGGGCGAAAGGCGAGGCCGAGGAGATCGTCAGGTCGTCGTCGCTGCGCTACGTCATCTTCCGTCCGTCCGTCATCTTCGGTGACGGCGGCGAGTTCGTCTCGTTCACGAAGAAGCTCGCGCCGCCGTATCTCACCCCCCTGCCGGGCGGCGGCAAGACCCGGTTCCAGCCCATCTGGATCGGCGATCTGGCCCCCATGCTCGCCGACGGCGTCGAAGACGACGCCTACGACGGCGGTGTCTACGAAATCGGCGGCCCGGAGAAGCGCACGCTCGCGGACATCGCGCGCCTCGTTCACGGGAGCGAGGGGCGTCCGGCGACGGTCGTTCCCGTCCCGATGGCGCTCGCCAAGGTCGGACTGTCGGTGCTGGGATCGCTACCCGGCGCCCCGATGGGTGCCGATCAGTACCGGTCGCTCCAGTTCGACAACACCACCGCCCACAACGACGTGGAGGCCTTCGGCGTCGACGAGGCCAACCTGCGGACGCTCGGTGACTACCTCGGCGAGCGCTGACGGACGGCAGACGCCCGTCGGACGGGACCGGATCGGCGCTCGTCCCCTCGCAGTCAGCCGATTCGGTCGTCGAAACCGCCCGTCAATCGAGCAATCGCCCACAAGGTTTATGTCCGTTTTGCGCCTGGGTTCTTCCCAATGAAGAGGGGTCTGAAACTATGAAACTGGCCATGATCGGTTTCGGACAGGCCGGTGGGAAGATCGTCGACAAGTTCCTGGAGTACGATCAGCGGACGGGGAGCGAAATCGTCCGTGCGGCCGTCGCGGTCAACACGGCCAAGGCCGACCTGATGGGACTGGAGCACATCCCACAGGAACAGCGCGTGCTCATCGGCCAGTCCCGCGTGAAGGGACACGGCGTGGGTGCGGACAACGAACTCGGCGCGGAGGTCGCCGAGGAGGACATCGGCGAGGTGCAGGGGGCCATCGACGGCATCCCCGTCCACGAGGTCGACGCCTTCCTCATCGTCGCGGGTCTCGGCGGCGGCACCGGGAGCGGCGGCGCGCCCGTCCTCGCGAAACATCTCAAGCGCATCTACACCGAACCCGTCTACGGACTGGGCATCCTCCCCGGCAGCGACGAGGGGGGCATCTACACGCTCAACGCCGCCCGCTCGTTCCAGACGCTCGTCAACGAGGTGGACAACCTCCTCGTCTTCGACAACGACGCCTGGCGACAGACCGGCGAGTCCGTCCAGAGCGGCTACGACGAGATCAACGAGGAGATCGTCAAGCGCTTCGGCATCCTGTTCGGCGCCGGCGAGGTCCGGCAGGGACAGGAAGTGGCCGAATCCGTCGTCGACAGCTCCGAGATCATCAACACGCTCTCCGGCGGCGGCGTCTCCACCGTCGGCTACGCCCGCGAGACGGTCGAGCGCAAGGGGAAATCCGGTGGCCTGCTCTCGAAGCTCACGGGCAACGACGAATCGATCGAAGACCAACTCGACTCCGCGAACACCACCAACCGCATCACCAGCCTCGTCCGCAAGGCCGCCCTCGGTCGCCTCACCCTTCCCTGCGAAATCGACGGCACGGAACGCGCCCTCCTCGTGATGGCCGGCCCCTCCGCCTACCTGAATCGGAAAGGGATCGAGCGTGGCCGCAAGTGGCTCGAAGAGCAGACCGGCAGCATGGAGGTCCGCGGCGGCGACTACCCAATCAACAACAGCGACTTCGTCGCCTCCGCCATCCTGCTCTCCGGCGTCACGAACGTTCCCCGCATCAAGGAACTCCAGCAGGTCGCCATCGAAGCACAGGACAACATCAACGAAATCCGCGAAGAGAGCGAAGCTAATCTCCAGAATCTAGTCGAAGATGACGAGGACGAACTCGAATCACTCTTCTAGGGTCGTCCTCGCCACCATCGTCGTTCTGCTCGCCGCGACCGTCCCGGCGGCAGCAGTCTCCGTCACTGGCGAGGACGTTCCGGAGGAAGGGCAGGTCGGCACGCAAGTATCGGCGACGGTCACCCTCGACGAGCTGTATCGGAACCCCCAGAGCGAGCAGTGGCAGCTCTCGGGAACGACCGAACTGACCGACGTGTCCTGGACGGTCGTCTTCTACGACCAGACGGGCTCGCAGGTCGAACTGGTCGAACCCACCGGCCAGTCCTTCTCGGGGGTCGACATCGCGGCGAGCACCGGCACCGCGGAGGTCGAGGTCCGGGTGACGGGGACCGTCCCCGAAGTCGGGTCGTACAGCTACGACCCGGCCCAAGCGTTCACCACGATGGAGCTCACCCGCGGGCAGTCCGGCGGCGCGAGTAGCACCATCGACAGCTGGGAGTCGCACCACTACACCGAGCGAAGCGACGCGGCTCGGCAGGCCATCGACGAGGCCGGCGCCGCCATCGAGGAGGCCCGCGCCGCCGGCGCGAACCCCTCGGACGCCCAGGCCAACTACGACGACGCCATCGCGGCGTACGAGGACGGCAGCTTCGACGTGGCGACCAACCTCGCCAACCGCGCGACCGAGCAGGCGAATCAGGCCGAGCAGTCCAGTCAGACCCGCCAGACGATTATCTACGCCGTCGGCGGGCTGGTCGTCCTCGCGCTCCTCGTGGGCGGCGTCCTCTACTGGCGCTCCCAGCAGGGTCCCGAGGACCCGCTGGGATAGGCCGACGGCCGAACCGTCGATCATCGGAAAGCTATCTATACGCACCCACGTGAATCACGACAGAGATGCGCATTCTCGTCCCGTTCGAGGCGACCGATCCGAAGACGCGCCTCGACGGGGTGCTCGACGCCGACGAACGCGAGGACGTGGCGCGGGCGATGCTCCGTGACGTCCTCGACGCCTGTCTCGACGCCGGCCACGACCCCGAAGTGATCGCCACGGCGCCGGTCGAGGTGGCCGACGCGCCGGTGACCGTCGACGACCGCCCGCTCTCCGCGGCGGTGAACGCTCGCCTCGGCGGGGCGGAACCGCTCGGCGTCGTCGTCGCGGACCTCGCGCTCGCGACGCCGAGGGCCGTCGACCGTCTCGTCGACGTCGCGGCCGACGCCGACGTCGCCATCGCGCCCGGACGGGGCGGCGGCACGAACGGGCTGGTGATCGACCATCCGGACTTCCGCGTCGACTTCCACGGCGTCTCCTATCGCGACCACGTCGCCGCCGCCCGCGAGGTGGGTGCCGACATCGCCGTCGTCGACTCGATGCGCCTGTCGACCGACGTGGACGAACCGACCGACCTAGTGGAGGTCCTGCTCCACGGCGAGGGCGAGGCAGCGGCGTGGCTCGGGGCGCGGTTCGAACTCGACGCGGGCGAGGGGCGGGTCGGTCTCGACCGCGTGGGGTGAGGTTTTTCCCCTTCCGGCGCGGAACCGGGGCCATGCCACGGGCGCCGGAGGCGGACGACGAGCGGGTCGCCCCCGAGACCCTCGTCGACGACGCCGCGGTCGACGCCCTCCTCGACGTGGCGCCCGACGACGTGGCGTCCGCTCCCGAACTCACCTTCGCGCGGAACGTCTTTCTGCCCCTCACGACCGCCTGTCGGTACACCTGCACGTACTGTACGTTCTACGACGTCCCCGGCGAGGCGACGCTCATGCCCCCCGAGGCGGTCCGGGAGCAGCTGCGGGTGGGCGCCGACGCCGGCTGTACCGAGGCGCTCTTTACCTTCGGCGACGCGCCCGACGAGCGCTACACGGCCGTCCACGACCAGCTCGACGACTGGGGGTACGACGACGTGCTCGACTATCTCTACGACGCCTGCGAGATGGCGCTCGACGTCGGGCTGCTCCCCCACAGCAATCCAGGTGACTTGCGGCGGGCGGAGCTGGTGCGACTGGCCGAGGTCAACGCCAGCATGGGCGTGATGCTGGAGACGACGGCGGACGTGAGCGCGCATTCGGGCGGCCGGCGGAAGACGCCCGAGCGCCGACTGGGGACGATTCGGGCGGCGGGCGAGGTGGGCGTTCCCTTCACCACCGGGATTCTGGTCGGCATCGGCGAGAATCGCCGGGACCGCGCGGAGAGCCTGCTGGCCATCCGCGCACTCCACGAGCGATACGACCACGTTCAGGAGGTGATCGTCCAGACCGTCGTCCCGAACGAGCGCTCGGACTTCGAGCGCCCGAGCGTCGAGACGATGCGGGAGACGACGGCGATGGCGCGGGCGGCCCTGCCGCCGGAGGTATCGGTGCAGGTGCCGCCGAACCTCTCGCCGACTCGTGAGCTATTGGACTGCGGCGTCGACGACCTGGGCGGCGTCTCGCCGGTGACGGACGACTACATCAACCCCGACTACGCGTGGCCGGCGCTGGACGAACTCGAATCGCTCGCGTCCGAAGCGGGCGTCCCCCTCCGGGAACGTCTCCCGACCCACGAGCGGTACCTCCCCGCCGCGTTCCGGCGGGCGGACGTCGAGAGTACGCCGGGGACGTGGCTCCGGCCGAAGATTCGGGAGGCGCTCGACGCGGACGACGACGCGGGGCGGCGGTATCGCGCCGTCTCGGACGCATCGTAAGGCTCACCCGCGACGGCGAACGTCGGTATGTCGATGAACCGCCGCGACGCACTCGAAGGGCTGGCCGTGGCTGGGAGCGTCGCGCTCGCCGGCTGTGCGTCCGGTCGGTTCGGGTCGGGGACGGTGCTCGGGCGAGTCGAGATCATCAACTCCTCGTTCGTGTCGAACCGAATCCGCCTCATGATCGAGCGCGGCGACGAGACGCTCCTCGACCGCAGGATTGAACTCTCGGCACTCGACGCCGGCGACGCCGGGGCGTCGGTGATCGTCGAGCCGTCGTGGTCGGCGCGGCGAGCGCAGTACACGGTCCGGGCGCTCCACGTCGGCGACGACGGCGACCGTGAATCCAGCGGTCGGGAGTATACGTTCACCCGCGACGACTACACCACGTACTACGGTGACGACCACGAGGACCCGGGGTGTGTCGCCGCCGTCGTCACGGTCGGGAGTCGGAGCGAAACCGAGAACGGCCCGATCGGAATCGGTCCGACGTACGTCGATACCCCCTGTGGGTGACGGTTACAGGAGCCGTTCCTCGAGGTCCGGCAGGCGCTTGCGGACGAGCGTGTAGGCGCCGCCGACGAGCAGACAGGCGAGGGCGACGCGGCCGACGGTCGGCCCGAACAGGATCAGCCCCGGCGACATGCCGAGGACGGTGAGCAGGTAGTCCTCGGGGGCGCCGTCGTAGCGCACCCAGTAGCGCGGCCGGAGCCACCGGCTGCGGGAGTGGAGGTAGACCGCCTCGGCGGACGTGCGCTCCCACGGCCGGGGTTCCGTGCCGGCGCCGAAGGCGTCGCTGACGGAGTGGACGGCGGCCGAGAGGAGGAAGTACGCGACGGCAACTGTGAGGGCGGACGGGAAGAGAACGGTGGCGGCGAGAGCGGGAAGCGCGCCCAGCCAGTAGTAGTCGGGGAAGTGGAGCGTCCGGCGGTGGACGCCGGCGAACAGGTCGAGGTCGGGGAAGACGCCGCCGGCGATGGCGGCGAGGGCGCCGGCGGCGGCCAGGTCGGGGGCGAGGACGGCCAACGGCACCGCGAGTAGGAGTCCGACCGCCGCGTGGGTGGTCGCCATCATCGTCAGTCGTCCGCCGCGGGAGAGGAGGGGAGCGACCGGTCGAGCATCGGCGTCCCGTCGGCGCGGGGGCCGAGTCGGGGACCGTAGGGGGCATCGTCGGGGTCGATGGGCCGGCGGCGCTCGTAGTCCGTCGACCGCTCGACCGGCCGACGGCCGATGGCGGTCACCATCTCCACGTAGTCGGCGACGGAGCGGAACTCGCCGTAGTCGCCGCCGGCGCGCTTGGTTATCTCCTCGGACAGCAGGGTCCCCATGAAGTCGTTGGCGCCACAGGAGAGCGTCTTCAGCGACTTCTCGTCGCCGAACTTCACCCACGAGGTCTGGACGTTCTCGACGTTGTCGAGAAAGAGCCGGGAGACGGCGATCATGAGTTCGTCCTCGGCGTCGGTGGCGCCGCCCGAGACGAGGCCGCGGTCGTAGAGCGGCGTCCGCTGGTGGACGAAAGAGAGGGGGACGAACTCCGTAATGTTGCCAGTGCGGTCCTGCAGGTCGCGCACCCGCTTCAGGTGCATGGCGCGGTGCATCTCGTTTTCGACGTGGCCGTACATGATCGTCGCGGTGACGGGGAGGCCGGCGGCCATCGCCCCCTCCATGGCGTCGAGCCACTCCGCCGTGTCCATCTTCCCCGGACAGATCACGTCGCGCACCTCGTCGACCAGAATCTCCGCGGCGGTGCCGGGTGCGCTGTCGAGGCCGGCCGAACGCAGGCGGCGGTACACCGCCTCGTAGGACCAGTCGGTGCCGCGGCGGGCGTGGTAGGCCTCCTCGGGGGTCACGGAGTGGACGTGGACGCCGTCGACGGACATGGCGCGGACCTGTTCGGCGTAGGTGCCCGGCGAGGTGGTGTACGCCTCGGGCGGGCGGTAGTTCAGGCGGCCCGGGTCCGCGGCCGATTCGAGCAGTTCGCGGTGGTCGGCGTCGAGGGCGAACGCGGGGTGGAGACCGCTGACCGAACACACCTCCGAGATGCCCAGTTCGACCGCGTCCTCGACCGCCCGGCGCGACTCGGCCGGCGTCTTGGTGAAGCCGCCGTGGTCGTCGGGGGCGTCGGCCTCGAACGCCGACGCGCGGTCCTTGAAGTTACAGAACAGACAGCCCGTGTCGCAGGCCGTCGTGACGTTGTTGTTGAGGTTGACGACGAACGTCACGTCGTCGCCGACGACGTCGGCGCGGCGGTGGTCGGCCGCCTCCAGCACCCGCTCCTTCCGGACGGGGTCGATCCCCGCCCGATCCGTCCCGGTCGTCAGGAGTTCGACCCCGTCGTCGACGGTGAGACGGTGACCGTTCCGCGCCTTCGCGAGCGCGTTCTCGAACGACTGGTCGGTCTCGGGGACGTGCTCGAAATCGGGGTCCCCGACCGCCGCGTCGGCGTCACTCATCGTGAAATCACAGACGCCCGAAGCTAATAGGGGTTGTCGTCGTCGAAGCCGCGTGTCAAAAGAACCATACCAATCGGTGCCGACGCCACGGATATGCACACGCGGGTCCCCCGACTGGTCGAGCGCGCCTACGAGCGGCTTCTCCGGCGCGACATCGACGGCACCCCCGACCACGTCGCCGTCATTCAGGACGGCAACCGACGCTACGCCCGCGAACGCGGCGACGGCGCCGCCGACGGCCACCGGGAGGGTGCCCGGACCACCGAGCGGGTGCTCCGCTGGTGTCAGGAACTCGGCGTCGAGGAACTCACGCTCTATGCCTTCTCGACCGAGAACTTCGAGCGCCCGCCAGAGGAGCGCGACCACCTGTTCGACCTCATCGAGTCGAAGCTGCGGTCGTTCGCGGACAGGGAGGAGGTCCACGAGAACGAGGTGTGTATCCGCGCGCTCGGGGAGGTCGACCGCCTCCCCGAACGCGTCCGCGACGCCGTCGCGTACGCCGAGGAACGGACGGCGGGGTACGACCGCTTCCGCCTGAACGTCGCGCTGGCGTACGGCGGCCGGGCGGAGCTGCTCGGCGCCGCCCGCGAGACGCTACGGTCGGTCGCGGCCGGCAACCTCGATCCGGCGGACGTGGACGCCGCCGAGATCGAGCGCCGGCTCTACGCCCGCCCCGTCCGCGACGTGGACCTCATCGTGCGGACGGGCGGCGACGAGCGGACGAGCAACTTCCTGCCGTGGCACGCCAACGGCAACGAGGCCGCCGTCTTCTTCTGTGCGCCGTACTGGCCCGAGTTCTCGAAGATCGACTTCCTGCGGGCGATCCGCACCTACGAGTCCCGCGAGGCGTCGTGGCGGCACACCCGTCGGGAGCGGGCGGCGGCCCTGGTTCGGGCCGTCGCGGGCTCCTCACTCGTCGAGACGCGCGAGGTGATCGGTCGCCTGCGCGAGCAGCTCCCCCACGCCGGCACCGACGAACTGACGGCCGAACTCGACCGGCAGGACGCCGGGACGACGGAGTAGCCAGGCGACGCCGAGGAGCTTTGTACCGTCCGACCGTGGCGTCGGTATGCTCCAGGTCGCACTCCAGACGGCCACGCCGACGCCGGTGCCGACGCCGGTCGTCGGCCCGGAGGGCCTCGCCGCCTACTGGGCCCTCATCCGTCGGGCGGTGTGGTTCGTCGCCGGCTTCGTCGCCGTCGTCCTCGTCGGGTGGTTCGCGGTCGAACCGCTGGTCGCACGGTTCGTCCGCCGACGCAACAGCAACAACCCGACGATCCAGGAGGCGGTCTCGCGGTACGTCCGCCTGCTCGTCCTCGTCGTCGCCTTCTTCGTCGCCGCGGGCACCGCGGGCTACGGTCGGTTCATCGGCGATTCGGCGCTCGTCATCGCGGCCGGGACCCTCGCCGTCGGCGTCGCCGGGCAGACCGTCATCGGCTCCATCGTCAGCGGCCTCGTCCTCGTCGTCGACCCCGAGTTCAACGTCGGCAACTACATCGAGTGGGCGGACCGCGAGGGGACCGTCCAGTCCATCACGCTCCGGGTGACGCGGATCCTGACCCCGGACGGCGAACTCGTCACGGTACCGAACACGCTCCTGACGGGACAGGCGATCACCCGACCGTACGGTCGGGGGCGACGACGCATCGTCGAACACGTCGGCGTCGCCTACGAGGCGGACGTGGCGGCGGCGCTCGATCACCTGACGGCGGCGACGGAAGCCGTCGACGACATCGTAGCCGAGCCGACGCCGAAGGCGTACGTCGACGACTTCGGCTCCGATTCGGTGGTGCTCCGCGTCCACTACTGGATCGAGGACCCGCGTCGGCGGGACATCTTCGCCGTCCGGTCGGCGTACGCCCGGGCGGCCAAGGAGCGACTGGAGGCGGCTGGGATCACGATCAGCCCGGCGTCGAAGCGGGAGCTTCAGGGCCGGATCGGCGTCGACGGCGCCGCCGACGGCACCGCCGGCGGTGAGACCGACGGCCGCGCCGACTAGTCGTCCCGGGCCACCGTCGCCAGCAGGAGCCGTTTCATTCCGCGCCGAAGCAGCCCGCCCGCCGCCGGCTGTGAGATGTCGAGTTCGGCCGCCACCGCCGCGAGCGTCGCCTCGCGTGGTTCCTCGAAGTAGCCCGCGTCGAGGGCGGTGAGGAGCGCCTCGCGCTGGGCGGCGGTGAGGTCGACCGCCCCCTCGACCGGGCCGGCGTAGTCGTTGACGCGCCGGAGGTCGATATCGACGTCGTGGGCATCGGCAAAGGCAAAGAGGCGAGCCAGTCGGTCGCGGTCGGGGAGCCAGACGGTCATCGTCCAGCCCGTCCCGTCGTTCTCGATGTCGAGGGCGAGACCGTTCGCCCGCGTGATCTCCGGCGAGAAGAGGATGGCCCGGTCCGTGTAGGCGACGCGGTAGAGCCGTCCCTCGTCGAACGCGGTGACGGGATCGAACTCGGCGACGGTCGGGTCGGCGGAAAGCGCCGCGTCGAAGCGCTCGAACGAGTCCGACCGGACAACGAAGTGGTGGTGGCCGGATTCGGCGTCGGTGCCCGCCTCGCGGACGGGATGGATCGTCGCGCTCCGGTCGCGCGCCGCCGTCTCGGTCAGCGCGAGATCGGGGTGTTCGACGCCGAGGACGGCCGTCAGCCCGCTCCCGCTTCCGCTTTCGCTTTCGGGGTCGCTCATCCGCCGGGACCCTCCGTCCGCTGCGGACCGACGCGACGGAGTCGGTCGGTCACGGCGCGTTCGACCGCCGGCGACGCGAGGACGACGCTCGCGAGGATGGCCGCGCCGCCGGCGGCGACGGCCGGCGTGAACGGTTCGTCGAGGAGCGCCACCCCGAGGACGACGGTGGTCAGCGGTTCGCTCGTACTGACGATGCTGGCGGTGCTCGCGGGGATGCGCGCCAATCCGGCGGTGAAGAGGATCATGGGCAGGAGCGTCCCGACGACGGTGATGCCGGCGATCAGGCGCCAGTGTGCTGGCGTCGCCGGCGCCGAGAGCGTGCCGGTCACGACCCCGTACAGCAGGACGGCGGCCGTCACGCCGAGGAAGACGTAGGCGGCGTGCACCAGCGGCGACACCGTCCGAACCGCGACGCGCGAGCCGACCGAGTAGACGGTGTACGCGAGCGACGCGACGCCGACGAGGACGAGTCCCGGGAGGCCGAAAGCCGTCCCGCCGCCCGCGACGAGGGCGACGCCGCCGAGGGCTGTACACAGGGCGAGCGCCTTCGGCGCCGTCACCGGTTCGTCGAGGGCGAGCGCCGAGACGAGCGTCACCTGTACCGGGTAGGTGAAGAGGACGAGCGTCGCGACACCCGCCGAGAGCCACGCCAGACTCTCGAAGTACGCGACCGACATGAGGCCGTACACCAGCCCGAGACCGAGTTCGGCGACGAGGGTCCGGCGGCCGAGTCGGATCGGCACGCCGCGGCGGACGAGATACGCCCAGAGAATCGCGCTGGCGGCGAGAAAGCGAGCGGCGAGAAGCGTCGCCGTCGACAGCTCGGCGGCGCGGGCGAGTTCGCCGAAGACCCCGAGCGTCCCGAACAGCGCCGCCCCGGCGACGACGAGGGCGACGCCGGTGCCCGTCTCCGCCTCGGACTCGACGTCGGCGCGCCCGCGGTCCATACGTCCTCCGAGTGGCTCCCGGGACAACTACCTGCCGGATATGAGTATAAGCCCTTTAAGTGTCGACGGGAATCGTCGGCGAGCGAGGCCGGGAGACAACTCGACTGAATTCGGGTTTATTCGCCCCGAAGGGTTTCACCCCCTTATGTGTGAGCGGCCGGTGGGGTGGGACGTGACCGAACGCGACCACGAGTCGGCGACTGCAACGCGACGCGACTATCTGCGAGTGACGGGCGGCCTCGCCGCCGCCGGCGTCGCCGGACTGGCGGGCTGTATGGGCGGCGCCGAGGCGACGACCGGCACGCTCGCGACGCGGGTGAGCGACCAGCCCGGCGACATCTCGGATTTCGAAACCTGCGTCGTCACCATGGCGGGGTTCTGGGTGGCGCCGGAATCGGACGGCGACGCGACCGCCACGTCGACGGAGACCGAGACCGAGACGTCGTCGGACGGCGAGGACGAGGACACGGACCGCGAGTATCACGAGTTCGAGGAGCCACGGGAGGCCGACCTCGTGGAGCTACAGGGCGACCGGTCGGCGCTTCTCGGCGAACAGGAACTGGAGACGGGGACGTACGCGTACCTCCAACTCGACGTGACGGGCGTCGGCGCCACGCTCGCGGACGGCGGCGAGGCGACGGTGGAGACGCCCGGCGAGGCGCCGCTCAAGTTCAACCAGTCCTTCGAGATTCGGGCGGACGAGCGGACGGTGTTCACCGCCGACTTCACGCCGGTTCGGCGGGGACGGAGCGGGTCGTACCTCCTCCAGCCGGTCGCCAGCGAGACGAGCGTGCGGTACGAGTCGACGGCCACGTCGACGGCGACGGAAACGAGCGGATAGGCGTTCACGGCGCGATTCGGCCTATCGACCGACCTTCCGTGGGACTCGCTGACGCTCGTTCCGCGGCGCTTGGACGCTTCGCTACCGCTCAGCGTCCAAACTACCGTCGGCAAACCGACGTAATTCGGTCTATCGACCGAATCGCCGCTGCCGGTTCTGGTAATCCAGCACCGCGCGGAGGTAGTCCCGCTTGCGCACGTCCCGCCAGTTCACGTCGGTGAAGTAGAGCTCGGAGTAGACGGACTGCCAGATCATGAAATCGGAGAGCCGTTCGGCGCCGGTCTTGATCAGGAGGTCGGGCTCGTCGGGGAAGACGAGGCGACGCTCCACGTCGGCCTCGTCGACGTCCGCGGGGTCGAGTTCCCCGGCGTCGACCTCCTCGGCGAGCGAGCGGACGGCGGCGGCGAACTCGCCTTTCCCACCGAGTCCGACGTTCACCTGCACGGGTGCCGTGACGGGTTCGGTGTCGTCGGGGTCGCGGACGGCGACGGGGCGAGGAGCGTCGATGTCCCGCAGTTCGCGTGTCAGCGTCGGTACCACCGCCTCGTCGAGGACGCTCACCGAGACGGTGGCGCGCTCGGCGCCGTAGTCGAAGACCCACGCGAGGACGCGTTCGAGGCGGTCGTACGCCCCCTGTTCCAGCAGGTCCCGCTCGGTGAGGACGAGGGCGACGTGCGCTGGCGGGTCGCCGGGATGGAGACGCTGTCTGAGCGCGAGATAGCGGTCGTACAGGCCCACGTCCGATCCAGGCGGCGGGAGCGCAAAAACGCACGGATTCGGGGAACTCGGTGACGTAAGCGGGGCGTGTCGGGACCGTTAAGTGGCCGTCCGAGGTAGCAGACACCGTGACGTCCACCCTTCGTCGGGCCGGAGGGTTCGCGGCGGTCGGGACGCTCGCGCTCGCCGCCCCCGAACTCGGGCGGGCGGCCGCCGCGCCCTTCGCCGTCGTGGCGCTCCTCGCCGCGTTCGTCGTCGACGAGGGGCCGGTGTTCGAACTCTTCGCCCGGCCCCAGGACCGGCGCGACGGCCGGCTCAACGGCCTCGCCGGCTTCGCCCTGGCCGCGACGGGGCTCGCCATCCTCGCCACCGCGCCCCGCGAGTCGATGCCGACGCCCGTCTTCGTCGCGGCCGTCCTCGTCGTCGCCTACGGCAACGTCGGCGCCCGGGCCGTCGAGCGGCTGTGGACCGACCCCGGCCGGTCGGTCGCCGGCTTCAGCCTCGCGGCCTTCCTCGCTGCCCTCGCCGGCCAGCTCGTCGTCGGGTGGAATCTCGGACGGCTCCCCGAAGCGGCGTCCGTCGTCTTCCTCGCCGCTGCCGGGGCGCTCGTGGCGGCGCTTCTGCGGTCGATGCTCTACGAACGCGACGACCCCATCGTGATGCTCTCGACGGGACTGCTGCTCTGGCTGTTCGCCACCATCGGCGTCGAGTCGGGACTCACGGAGGTGGGCGCCGCCCTCCTCGTGACCGTCGCACTCGGCTACGTCTCCTACCGGACCGGCACCGCGTCGGTGCCGGGGATGGTGACCGGCGTCCTGCTCGGACTCCTGACAATCGTCTTCGGCGGCGTCGGCTGGTTCGCCATCCTCATCGCCTTCTTCGGTATCGGCGGCCTCTCCGCGAAGTACCGGTACGACGAGAAGAGCGAACGCGGCGTCGCCGAGGACAACGAGGGCGCCCGCGGCAGCGGGAACGTCCTCGGGAACGCCGCCGTGGCGCTCGTGGCCGTCATCGGCTTCGCCGCCAGCGCGGGCATGGGCGTCGATAGCGCGCTCTTCCGGTTCGCCTTCACCGGGTCGCTCGCCGCCGCGATGAGCGACACGCTCTCCAGCGAGATCGGCGTCCTCTTCGACGACCCGCGACTCATCACGACGCTCGAACGCGTCGACCCCGGTACCGACGGGGGGATCACGTGGCAGGGCTACGTCGTCGGCGTCGTCGGCTCCGGCCTCGTCGCCGGCGTCGCCGCCGCCACCTTCGCGTTCGACGCGCCGGCGCTCGCCGCCCTCACCGTCGTCTGCGGGGGGGTCGCGGGCATGACCGTCGACAGCGTCCTCGGCGCGACGCTCGAAGGTGGTCGGGTCGGTAACCAGACTGTCAACTTCTTCGGCACGCTCGCCGGCGCCGTCGTGAGCGCCGCGCTCGCCGTGGCGCTGCTGTGATCCGCCCGGCGACCCCCGCGGATCGGCCGGCGCTCGTCCGTCTCCAGTCACACCTCCCGGAGCCGAGCCCGGCCCTGCTCGACGCGGCACTCGACGACGCGGCGCTGACGCCGGCGACGGCGCTGGTCTCGACGGACGAGGACGGGACGCCAGTCGGCTCCCTCCTCGCCGTCCCCGGCGACGGGACGGTCTACGTCGCGGAACTGGTCGTCGACCCGGATCACCGCCGCGAAGGACGGGCACGGGCGTTGCTCGCGGCGTGTGCGGAGCGTGCCGACGGCGCGGCGCTGACCGTCACCGTCGCCCCCGACAACGAGACGGCGCGGTCACTCTACCGGGAGTGTGGCTTCGAGAAACGGGACCGTCTCCCCGACTTCTTCGACGACGGGGCGGCAATCCGATACCGCCGCGACTAGTCGGCGACCGCCAACTGGTCGACTGTCCGCACGCGAACGTCGACCGGCGTCTTCACCATCTCGGCGGCCGAGCGGGCGACGACCTGTTCGACGCCGCGCTGGGCCGCCACGTCCAGCACTCGCTGGGTCAACTCGCCGTCGAGGACGAGCGCGTAGGGGGCCGTCTCGGCCCCGCTGACCGCGTCGAACGCCTCGTCCGTGGGCACCGTCGCGATGGCCTCGAAGTCGGCGTCGAGGAGGCGCGCCGACCCCGTCTCGGCGTCGACGACCGCGCGAACGTGTTCCCGGAGCGTCGACGGCGCGTCGTCGGTGTCCGAATCGTCCGTGTTCGCGTCGTCGGTCTCCGCGTCCGCGTCGTCGGTCTCCGCGTCCGCGTCGTCGGTCTCCGCGTCCGCGTCGTCGGCAGCAGCGACGGCGGTGTCCGCGTCCGTGCCCTCGGTAGCCGCAGCCGTCCGTTCGGCGTCCGCCGACAGCCCCCCGCCCGCGTCGGCGCCGGCCGCCTCGCCGACGGGAACGGCGACGGTCTCGTTCGATCGCTCGGCCACCGTCGGCTCGTCGCCCTCGAATAGGTCGCCGTAGGGCGTCTTGTCCCGCAGGGCGGACATGACCTCGTGGCGGGCGAGGTCCTCGACCGACCGGCCCTCGGGCGCGAAGACGACGTAGTCCACGTCGCCGACCTGCGCGAGTTCGCGAAGGATGAGTTCGCCGCCCCGGTCACCGTCGAGGAAGGCGGTGACCGTCCGCTCCTCGGTGAGTTTCGCGACCGGTTCGGGGACGTTCGTCCCCTCGACGCCCACGGCGTTTTTGATGCCGTACTGGAGGAGCGTCAGCACGTCCGCACGCCCCTCGACGACGATGATGGCGTCGGAGTCGGCAACCCGCGGCCCGGCGGGGAGACCGTGGTACTCCGTGATGTCCTCGATGCGGACGCTCTCGCGGACCTCCTCCAGAATCTTGGAGGAGTCCATGACGCTCTCGTCGAACGACCCCGCGAGCAGTTCCTTGGCACGGTCGATCACCTGCCGGCGCTTGGCCTCGCGCACGTCCTCGATGTCGGTGACCTCGACGGAGGCCTGACACGGCCCGACGCGGTCGATGGTCTCCAGCGACGCCGCGAGGATGGCGGTTTCGACCTTGTCGAGGCTGCTGGCGATGGTGATGCGACCGAACGACTGGCCGTTTTCGCTGTCGATCTGTACGTCTATCCGGCCGACCTTCGAGGACTGCTGGAGGTCCCGAAGGTCGAGTTCGTCCCCGAGCAACCCCTCGGTCTGCCCGAAGACGGCGCCGACCACGTCGCTTCGCTCCACGACGCCGTCGGCCGCGATGGATGCGTGAATGAGGTATTTGGCTGTGTCGTCCATTGATGATCCCCTCGTGGGGGTGATGATGGTAATGACGAGTCCATGGGCGACCCATGTACGCCTATATACTTTTCGGGCGGGCGGGAAATACCTGTCGTACTTGCAGTTCGACCCCCCTCGGAGTCGACGCCAACGTTATGCGGCGTCCGGGTGTACCCCGCGTCGATGGCCCACATCGAGCGATTGCGACTGTATCCGGTCAAGGGACTCGACGGCATCGACGTCGACACCGTCCGGATCACGGACGCGGGCACGCTCGCCGGCGACCGGGAGTTCGCCATGTGCGACCCCGAGGCCGAGGCGGTCGAAACCGGCGCCGACATGCAGACGCTCGCCTACAACGGCAAGCAGACCGACCGCATCCACGACGTGCGGACGACGTTCGACCCCGAGACGGCCACCCTGACCGTCGAGCCGAAGACGGGCGGAGAGCGACGGGCGTTCGACCTCTCGACCGAGGCGGGCCGCGCAGACGCGGGCGCGTGGTTCGGCGATTTCGTCGGCGACCCGGTCGAGTTCCGGCGACACGAACCCCCGGCGTTCGTCGACCGGCCCGACGCCGGCCCCTCGATCATCAGCACGGCCACGCTATCGGAAGTCGCCTCGTGGTTCGAGGGAATGAGCGTCGAGGGCGCCCGCCGCCGGCTCCGCGCCAACGTCGAAGTCGACGGCGTCCCCGCGTTCTGGGAGGACCGGTTCGTCGGGGCGGACGCACCCGAATTCGTCGTCGGCGAGGGCGACGGGGCGGTCCGGTTCGAGGGCGCCGAGCCCTGCGCCCGGTGTGTCGTCCCCAGCCGCGACCCGGAGACGGGCGACCCCCTGCCCGCGTTCCGGGAGCGCTTCGTCGAGCGCCGAGAGGCGACCTTTCCCGAGTGGGCGGACCGCGACGCGTTCGACCACCTCTACACCGTCATGCTCATCTCGCGGGTGCCCGAGGTGTCGCGGGAGCGGGCGATTTCGGTGGGGGACGACGTGACGGTGCGGACGACGGCGGGGAACTCGAAGGGTAGTGTTTAGATAAGCCTGTGAAACTGGGACCACCTCGAAAGCCCCCGGCGTCTCGGCTCCCGGGACTCGCTGCGCTCCTCACTACGTTGCGGTGCTTACTTCGTCCGGGTTCGCCGAGACGCTGGCCCCTTTCAGTCCCGCCCGGCGGCGGCCGGTTGGCCAGCCGATGCGGGCGGGACTGAAAGGGGCGACTCGCTGGGGGAAGGCGGCCGACGCAAGCACGCGAGCGAAGCGAGCGCGCGCAGCGAGGCCCCCGACCCCAGCGAGTCGGGGCTTTCGAGGTGTCCTCAATCTAATTGCGCTAATCTAAACAGTGCCACTCGAAGGGCCCCAACATATAAGACATTACTCTGACAACTTAGGCCCGTGACCGACATCGAATCGAAAAAAGAGTTCACGGGAGAGACGATCTGGCTCGTCGTCGGCGTCCTGTTTTGCTTCCCGTTTGCGATCTACTACTACTTCGCAAACAAGGAGCAGGTGTGGGTGTGTCCGGAATGTCGGGAGTCGATCACGGTTGGTGCCGGGACGTGCAAACACTGCGGGACCGACCTTTCGGAGTACACTGGGGACGATGAGGAATCCGCTTCGGTGGACGATTGAACGCGTCGATCGATCGAACCCGTTTCTCCTCTCACATCACCCGAGCTGTCGGTACTACGACCACCACACGTTCGAACTGTACGGCGCCGACCTGTGTCTGGGCTGTTTCGTCGTCTACCCAGTCGGGGCGCTCGCGCTCGCGACGCTGATCGTCGCTCGACTGGTCACACCGGGTGCGTTCGGCGTCGAAACGCTCGGTCTCTACGGCCTCGGCGCCGCACTCGTCGCCCCGATGGTGCTGCTGAAACTCGTCGGTGGCAGACGGTCGATGCGGACTCGCATCCTCGCCAAGGCGGGCTTGGCGTGTGGGCTGGCCGTCCTCGCCTTCCCACTCGTGTTTCGGCCGGACGACCGGCTCCTCACGTTCGGCCTGCTCGCGGGCTTCCTAGCCGTCTACGTCGGCTACAAGGGAGCCACGGCGCTGGACGACTGCGAGGGATGTCCGGAGTGGGAGCAGGGGGAGTTCCCGGACTGTACGGGGATGGACCTCGACCGGGAGTGACGCCCGGGCAATACCGCTCTTTTTTACGCTCAGGCGCGGACGTGACGCCCATGCAGACCCACATCGTGCCGGTCGGCTTCGACTACGACCGGCTCATCGCGCCGCTGATCCGCGACCAGTTCGACGTGGATCGGGTGATCCTCCTGGAGGGGGCCGTGGGGAGCGAGGCCAACGTGGAGTATTCGCGGAACATCTCGGCCAAGCTCGAACAGGACTTCCGGAACCTGCTGGGCGCGGAGACGAGCCGGGTCGTCATCGAGGACGTCTACGACTACGACGCCGCCTTCGAGCACGCCTACGACCTCATCAACGACGAACTCGACGCCGGCGCCCCGGACGGCGAGGTGTGGGTCAACGTGAGTTCGATGCCCCGGCCCGTGAGCTTCGCCTTCGCCACCGCCGCCCACTCCATCACGCTCGAACGGCAGGCGGACCGCGACCGCATTCACACCTACTACACCGCCCCGGAGAAGTATCTGGAGACGGAACTGGCGGAGGAGCTACGGGCGAATCGGGAGCTCCTGACCGACCTGCTGGACGACGGCGACGTGACGGACGAGCGCATCCGCGACCGACTCGACGGCACGACCGCACTGCTCGACGAGTTCGACGAACGCGGCACCACCATCGGCGCCAAGCGCATCGGCGACAACCACATCGTCGAACTCCCGGTCGCCTCCTTCTCGAACGTCAAACCGTTCGAGGAGGTGATCCTCTTCGAACTCGGCGACCACGGCGAGTTCGAGTCGGTGTCGGAACTCGCGGAGGCGCTCGCGGCGGAACTCGGCGAGGAGTACACCGACAGCTTCCGGTCGAAGGTCATCTACAACGTCGACCGACTCGGCCCCGGTGGGAAGGGGTACATCGAACAGGAAGAACACGGGAAGTCCTACCGGACGCGACTCTCGCGGATCGGCGAACTCTGGGTGCGTGCCCACGCCGACCGGGAGGACGTGCCAGTGCGCGACTAGAAGTCCAGCCCGGTCGCGTCGTCGCTCGGGGCGAGCGGACTCCCCGGCAGGTCGGCGGGCAGGTCGGGCAGGTTGTAGCCGCCGGGGGCCACGTCGTTCGGCGCGTCGGGGTAGAACGTCGCCGCGAGCGTCTGGATGTGCGCCCGTCCCACGTCGAGTTCGAACTGGCCGCCGCCGTACAGCGCCACGTCGCGCTCGCGGGCGTACTCGATGGTCTCCAGAACGGACTCGACGGTGCCGAACCGCGAGGGCTTGATATTGAGCCACCGCGGCTCGAAGGGCAGGTCGCGGACGCTCTCGACGCCGGTGATGGGGGCGTCCCACGAGATACGCTCCTGCACGGGTTCGATCAAGCCCCTCGTCTCGTCGGTGAGTGCCGGGTCCTCGATCACCGCGTCCGGGAACCCCTCGATTACCCGCTCGTAGAGGTCGGGGTCGGGCGGCTGATCGACGGTCGTCCCGACGTAGTGGCCCTTGAGGTCGAGGAGGCGAACGGCATCGGTGTCGGCGAGAGCGGCGACGAGTTCGTCGTCCCAGTCGCTCGTCGGGTCGAGTTTCAGGCCGAGGTCGGGGTGACGGTCGAGGATGGTCTCGACCCGGTCGGTCGTCGGCGGGTCGCCGAGGCGGGTGCTGACGACGAACTGCAGGGGGTCCCGGTCCCGGTCCAGCGCGGACGCGAAGTCGGTTCCGGCCTGCCGCAAGGCCAGATCGAGGGCTGCGCTCTCGATTCCCCAGCGGCGGTAGTGGTGGCCGGAGGGCTGTTCCGGCTCCTTGCTGGGAAAGAGGTCGACGTCGTCGAGCGCGATCGAGAACTCGTCGAACGTGAACTCGCCGGTCGGGACGAGCGCGTCGGTTTCGGCGAGAGCGTCGTGGTCCTCGGTGTCGTAGGTCACGTCCTCGCCGCGGCCAACCGCTTCGTCGCCGTGGAGTTCGAAGACGGTCGTCGCGCGGGTGAATCCGCTCGAAGTGTCGCGTTCGTGTCGCGTGCGCGTCTCGTCGTCGATACGAAGCGGGAGGTCAGCGAGGCGATCGAACAGGGCCATAGGGGGAAGAGGGGCGCCAGCCGAATAACGGTACGCCAGCGTCGGTGCCGTCGAGCACCAACGGTTATGATTCCTGACAGCGTAGTAAGATATCTTGCGCCCGGCGCGAGTGATGAGATTCCATGTTTCCAGATCCGGCCGTCCCGTCGACGCTCCTTCAGCAGGTACCGCTCCCGTTTCCGTTGCCGGTCGATCCGGAACTGGCCCTCCGAACGTGGGAGCCGCTGGCGCTCAGAGCCGTCGTCATCGTCATTTACCTGGTGTTCATCTTCGAGTTCTACCGCTTCGTCGCCCGACGCGACATCTTCAAACTCCGATTTCGGCGCTACGCCCGCGGCGTCGTCGGGCGAAGCGTCGAGAGCGTCGGCAACGTCGTTCGCATCGTCCTCTACGTCGTCGAGTATCTCGTCGTCTATCCACTGCTCACCATCGTCTGGTACGTCTTCTACCTCTTCCTCGTCGTCCTCCTCGCGCCGGGCGTCGACATCCAGGTCCTCCTCGTGACGGCCATGGCCATCGTGACCGCCATCCGGGTGACGGCGTACTACAGTCAGAACCTCTCGCAGGACCTGGCGAAGATGCTGCCGCTCGGTATCCTCGGGGCCTTGATCCTGGAGGACTCGCCGGCGCTTCCCGCCGAGATTCCCGTCGACGTCGTCGTCGCGGTGGCCGAACGATGGGAGACCATCCTCCTCTATCTGCTCTTTCTCGTCCTCCTCGAGTTCGTCCTCCGCATCGGACAGGTGCTGGCGACCCAGCGTCTCCAGACCGCCGGACCGGAAGACGACGTGGGAGACGAGGGGTGATGGCACGTGTCGCACTCGTCGACGGGACGGCCGAGGGACAGACCGGCGTCGTCGTCGGCACCGGCACCGCGTGGGACGACGAGTACACCGACTGGGACGAGGTGGAGTCGTTCGCGGACGCGCTGGCTAGCGTCGTTGCAGCGTCTGCATCGTCGGGAGTGACCAGCCGTACGTGACCGCCGCCAACCGCGTCCCGACGGTCACCAGCGCGCACGCGGTGGCCGCGGTGCCCCCGGCGGCGTCCACGCTCACCGCCCCCCAGTACGCACTCCCGCCCAGTACCGCACAGCTCGCATAGAAGTCGTCGAAGAGGATGAACGGCGAGCGGTCGAGGAGGATGTCCGCGAGCGCACCGCCCCCCACCGCGTTGATCGTGGCGATGGCGACGACGCCGAACCCCGAAACGCCCGCCTCGGTCGCGACGATGGCGCCGGTCGTCGCGAAAGCGGCGAGTCCGATGGCGTCGGAGACGAGCGTGATCGGGTGCGTGTCCGGTGTCGGGAGGACGGCACTCAACGCGACCGCGAGGCCGACGCCGAACAGACCCAGGCCGATCTCGGTCGACGACTGCAGCGCGAGCGGGATTCGATTCACGAGGAGATCCCGTGTCATCCCCCCGGCGAACGCCATCGACAGACCGACGACGGTGATGCCGAACAGGTCGAACTCCTCGCGGATCGCCTTCGCCGCGCCGACGAGCGCGAACGCGATCAAACCGATCGTGTTCACGATCGAGAACGGATCGCCGAGCAGAGCGGTGACGAGAGCACGAATCACTGGCCGCCCGTTCGTGATCGAGTAGCTTGAGCACTGCGCCTGCCGATGGCGACGGCGAAAGCGGTCGGCACGGCAAACACCGATCGCATCGGCCGGATCGAGGAGTGCGGTCGGACCTGTCGGAACGTGACGAGCACGCTGACCAACGACGGCACGGCCGCGAGCGACGTGACCGTCTACACGCACGCCGGCAACGGCGTCGACGGCGACGGATGGCCTAGGCCTCCAGTTTCTTCACCCGCGTCGCCAACGTCAGGAACGTCGCGGTGAGCGTCAGGACGACGGCGAAGCCGGCGGCGAGTTCGTGGGTCGGCGAGAGGTGGGTGATCGTTCCGTCGACGATGCGCTGGCCCGGCAACAGGGTGTGGTGGGGCGTGCCGAGGATGGGGACGAAGTAGTCCACCAGGTCGTTGAGACCGTACCACGCGACGGCGACGGCGACGGCGCCGACGGGGAAGTCGCTGTAGCGGTGGATCACGAACGCCTGGACGACCATCATGAGGTGGCTCCCGAGGAGGAAGGCGTACATGGGCAGGGACGTGGTGGCGAGGAAGCCGTCCGCGAAGGCGACGAGGACGAAGGGCGTCCAGAGTCCGAGTTTCCAGCAGCCGAAGAAGGCGAGGGCGTTCACCACCTCGCTGGATCGGCCGAGTTTCCAGAGGGCGAGCGAGGCGGCGATGAAGAAGGTAGCGACGGGGCTGTCGGGCACGAGCGGCCAGATCGCGAGGGGTTCGGCCGCGAACTGGAAGCGGTAGTACCAGAAGCCGAAGGCGGTGCCGACGAGGTTGACACCGACGACGAGCCACGCGAGCGAGAGGCCGAGGTTCTCGACGGCGCGGGGGAGGGGGGCGAGCCACCGCGGGAGCGGGTCGGGAGCGGGGAGGCCGGCGCCGCCGAAGAGCGCGGCGACGCGACCGAGGACCGACTCCGACCCGGAGCTCATTGTCGGGTGGACGGAACGGGCGGGTAAATCGGTGACGATGGGCGGGGCGACGGCAACATCTACCGAAAGGCGGCGCTTAAGTCGGTCCCACCGTAACGGGATATATGACCGACCTCGAAGAGCTTCGACGCGGGACGGAGCTGGTGAAACGCGGGTTCGCTCGGATGCAGAAAGGGGGCGTGATCATGGACGTGGTCAACGCCGAACAGGCCCGCATCGCGGAGGACTGCGGCGCGGTGGCGGTGATGAGCCTCGAGGCCGTCCCGGCCGACATCCGCAAGCGCGGCGGCGTCGCCCGGATGGCCGACCCCGCCGCACTGACCGAGATTCTGGACGAAGTGTCGATTCCCGTGATGGGGAAGGCACGCATCGGCCACCGGAAGGAAGCGGAGATCCTGCAGGCCAAGGGTGCCGACATGATCGACGAGAGCGAGGTGCTCACGCCCGCCGACGACGACTACCACATCGACAAGCGGGAGTTCACGGCCCCGTTCGTCTGTGGCGCGCGGAACCTCGGCGAGGCGCTCCGCCGTATCGACGAGGGCGCGGCGATGATCCGCACCAAAGGCGAGGCGGGCACCGGCGACGTGAATCAGGCGGTGACCCACCAGCGAGCCATCAAGGGCGCGATCCGGCAGTTGGAGGGCATGGCCTACGAGGAGCGCGAGCGGTGGGCGCGGGAACACGGCGCGCCCCGCGACCTGGTCCACGAGACGGCGGAGATGGGGCGCCTCCCGGTCGTCAACTTCGCCGCCGGCGGCATCGCGACGCCCGCGGACGCGGCGCTCATGATGCACCACGGCTGTGACGGCATCTTCGTCGGCTCCGGCATCTTCGGCGCCGAGAACCCCGAGGCGATGGGAACGGCCATCGTCGAGGCCGTCAACAACTGGGACGACCCCGACCGCCTCGCCGACATCGCGACGAACGTCGGCAAGGGGATGAAAGGCCAGTCGAACGCCGACATGGCAGAGGAGGAGAAGCTGCAGGGTCGCGGCGTCTGACCGCCGCCGTCACGTTCTCACGCGGACTCGTCGTCGTTCGACTGCCACCGTGAAGCCGGGAAAACGATGGAGACGACGGCTCCGCTCGGGTCGTTGTCCTCGATTTCTATCGAGCCACCGATGGGCGTCACGAGCCACTTCACGATCCACAGACCCAAGCCGCTACCGTGTTTGAGGGGCCGTTCCTCCCCGTCGGCGATCACCTCCCGTTCCATCTCGGGGATACCGTCGCCCCGGTCGGCGACGGTGAGTCGGAGTGTCCCGTCCGCCTCCGCGACGCCGAGGGTCACGACCGGCCGGTCGTCGGTTGCGTGTTCGAGGGCGTTGTCGACGAGTTCGTCGACGGCGACGTGAACCGCGTGAGGATTGGCGAGAACGACGACGTCCGGGCCCTCGACACGCACCGTCGCCGTCGGGCACGCGTCGCGATACTCCGCGGCGACGCGCTCCAAGAGCGGCCGAACCTCGACAGGCTTGACGTCGCGGATCTGTTCGTAGATGCGGTCGAACGTGCGCGCTCGCTCCGACGTTTCGAGCAGGTCCTCGGCGGCCGAGACGATGTGGCGGGCGTCCGATCCGACTCGGTCGAGCACCGCCGCGTCCTCCGTGTCCTCGACGCTCACCCCGTCGAGTGCCCGTTCGATCTCCTCCGCACGACCGATCATCACGTTGAGACTGTTGCGCAGGTTGTGACGGAGGACTCGATTGAACACCATCAACTGTTGACGGCGTGCCTTCCGTTCGGTGATGTCCTGAATCGTCCCCCTGAGGACGGGCGTGTCGTCGCCGGCGATGGGTTGTCCCGTCGTCCGGACGAGGCGGGTCGTACCGTCGGTGGTGACGAGGCGTGCCTCCACGTCGTAGGGGAGATTCCACTCGAGAGCCCGTTCGACGAACGTCCGGATCTTGTCGCGGTCGTCGGGGTGGTAGAACGACAACGCCTCCTCGATGGTCGGCTCGTAGTCGGGGCCGACCCCGTGGATCCGGCGGGTGCCAGCGGTCCAGCGGAGTTGCTCCGCCTCGAAGTCGAGTTCCCACCCGCCGATGTCGGCCGTCTCTTCGGTTCGGGCCGACAGATCCTGACTGCGTTCGAGGGCCATCTCGTGGTGCTTCCGCTCGGTGATGTCCGTCTGGATCGCGACGAAGTGTGTGATGGAATCGTCCTCGGTGCTCCTGATGGGGGCGATAGTCTGGTTGGCGATGTAGACATTTCCGTCGGCCCGCCGGTTCACGATCTCCTCCTGCCAGACCTCGCCGGCGAGGATGGTTCGCCAGAGTCGACCGAAGTAGTCGGCGTCGTGGTGGCCGGAGTTGAAGAGGTCCGGCGTGTGTCCGAGAGCGTCGGCCGCGTCGTAGCCGGTCACCGCCTCGAAGGCCGGGTTCACGTAGATGATCCGTCCGTCGAAATCGGTGATGAAAATGGCGTGTCCCGCCGCCTCAACGGCGCGTTCGAACCACGTCGGATCGAGTCCACGATCCGACACGTACCCGTGGCCCCGGGCGGGGTGTGCCGAGCCAGCGGATGAGTCTCTATAGCCGTCGCTCATCTATAGGGTCGTCGACCCCCGACGAGTATAGCTCGCTCGGACGTCATCACTGAGTGGGAATCGTCCGTCTCGGGGGCGATGACGACGATTCCGAGCGTTCAGTCCCGGTACAGCGTCGCGCCGCGACCGATCTTCGTCTGGTAGGCCCGGGCGTCGACGCCCGCGTCCTCGAAGCCGTTGACCATCGCGGCGGCGATGTCCTGCCGATCCTCCGGATAACAGGCGGCGATGACGCCCGGCCCGGCGCCGCTGACGGTGACGCCCGTCGCGCCCGCCGCGAGTGCCGCCTCGCGCACCCCGTCGTAGCCCGCGATGAGGTCGGCACGGGCGGGCGTGACGAGGCGGTCGTGCATCCCCTTGCCTACCAGGCGCGGGTCGTCGCGACACATCCCGGTCGTCAGCGTGGCCGCGCGGCCGACGGTGTAGATCAGTTGCTCCATCGTCGCCCCGGCGGGCACCACGTCGCGGGCGTCGCGGGTCGAAACGGCGATTTCCGGCAGGCAGGCCACGAGCGGAATGTCGGCGTCGACGACGGTCACGTCCCGGTCGGTGGCGACGGTGAACCCGCCCAGCAACGCGGGCGCGACGTTGTCGAGGTGTACCTCGCCGGAGACGGTGGCCTCACCCTTGCCGGCGATGGGGACGAGTTCCCGCCGCGAGAGGCCGCGGTCGTAGAGTTCGTTGAGCGCGAGGGCGGCGGCGGCGGCGCTGGCGCCGGAGGAGCCGAGCCCCGAGGAGGGGCGGATGCCCTTGTCGATGCGAATGTGTGCCGGGGCGTCGAGCGCCTCGGCGACGGCGCCGACGGTGTTTCTGTCGGGGTCTTCGGGGATGAACTCGGCACCGTACCCCGTGACCTCGATGGTCGTCCGCTCGGCCTTCTCGACGCGGACGACATCCGCCGGCCGGTCGAGGGCCGCGCCGAACACGTCGAACCCGCTGCCGAGGTTCGCACTCGTGGCCGGAGCCCTGACCGTAACCATGCCCCGGAGTTGCGCGAGTCGGGTCAAAAACCTGCCGAAGGTTCGAGGGCGTATCGATCAACCTGTCGACACAAGGGTTAGGCCCCTGGCCCCGTCCGTGAGGGTATGGCCACCCCCGCCGGCGCGACGGCGACGGTCGAGCGCCCGCGCCGCGCCGTCGCGACGGTCGTGTTCGTCGTCTTCCTCGACCTCGTCGGCTTCGGCATCGTCATCCCCATCCTCCCGTACTACGTCCGGAGCTTCGGCGTCGGCGACGTGTTCATCGGCCTGCTGGCGGCGACGTACTCGCTGACGCAGTTTCTCGCCGCGCCGACCCTCGGGCGCGCCTCGGATCGGTGGGGGCGTCGGCCGGTCCTCGTCCTCTCGCTCGCCGGAAGCGCCGTCGCGTGGACGATATTCGGCCTCGGCGACCTGGTGGGCGACGCGTCGGGCGCGGCCGCCGGCGTCGCCGTCCTCTTTCTCGCCCGCGCGCTCGCCGGGGCGATGGGTGGGAACATCGCCGCCGCGCAGGCGTACGTCGCGGACGTGACGACGCCGGACGAACGGGCCGGCGCCCTCGGCCTCGTCGGCGCCTCGTTCAGTCTCGGGTTCATCTTCGGCCCCGCTCTCGGCGGTGCGCTGGCGAGCGAGACAGCCGTACGCGCCGCGTCGGGGCTTCCGATCCCGCTCCCCGCGACGCCCTTCTCGCTCCCCGCGTTCGGCGCGGCGGCGATGAGCCTCGTGGCCCTC
Source organism: Haloplanus rubicundus (assembly GCF_003342675.1). Classification (NCBI taxonomy): domain Archaea; kingdom Methanobacteriati; phylum Methanobacteriota; class Halobacteria; order Halobacteriales; family Haloferacaceae; genus Haloplanus; species Haloplanus rubicundus. Next base: position 3,109,685 of record NZ_CP031148.1, read on the forward strand.
GGCGTCGCCCTCGCCGTCCTCGAAGAACCCCCACGCCACCGGGCGACGGGCGCGCGGTCGACGCTCGTCGCGGAGTTCCGGGCCGCGCTCGGCGAACCCGCGCTCCGCGGCCTCGTGTTCGCCTTCTTCCTCGTCTCCGTCGCCTTCGCGGGCGTCCAGGTCATGTTCATCCCCTTCGTCGCCGACGCGAGCGCGTACCGCTTCGACGCCTCGGCGGCCGCTCTCCTGCTCACGTACGTCGGCGTCCTCGGGGCAGTGAATCAGGGACTGCTCGTCGGGCGACTGGCCGAGCGGTTCGGCTCCGGCCGTCTCGCCGTCGTCGGCGCGTCGATCCTGTGTGTCGCGCTCGCGGCGCTGCCGTTCGCGCCGGCACTGGGCGGGGCGGTGCCCGCGTTCGGCGGGCCGACGTGGCTCACCCGCGAACTGGTCGCGTTGCTCGCCGTTCTCGGCCTCCTCTCGTTCGGCAACGGCCTCCTGAACCCGTCGCTGGCGGCGCTGGTGTCGGCGAGTTCGGGCGCCGACCGACAGGGAACCGCCTTCGGCGTCACGCAGGGCGCGGGGAGCCTCGGTCGGACCGTCGGCCCACCGGCCGCCGCGGCGCTGTACGCGGCCGTCTACTGGTCGCCGTTCGTCGCCGGGGCGCTGGTCGTCCTGCCGGTGGTCGCGCTGCTGGTTGGGGTGGCGCGCGGGGGAGAACCGGGTGGGGAGCGCGGTTAGTCCGACGTGGCGACGGCGGTGTCGGTCGACACCAGGTCGAGCACGTCGTCGAAGAAGTCCAGCGAGTCGTGCGGGCCGGGGTTGGCCTCGGGGTGATACTGGCGGGTGAGGACGCCGAGGTCCTCGTTTTCGAGGCCCTCCGCGGTGCCGTCGTTGACGTTCACCTGCGTCACGTTCAGCCGGTCGCCGGGTTCGCCGACGGTGTAGCCGTGGTTCTGGGTCGTCATGACGACGCGCCCGGACTCCAGGTCGCGGACGGGCTGGTTGACGCCACGATGGCCGAAGGCCATCTTCTCCGTGCTGCCGCCGAGGGCGTTGGCGACGACTTGCTGCCCGAGGCAGATGCCGGCGACGGGCAGATCGCCGACGTACGCGTCGACCAGCGCCTCCGCGGCCTCGAAGTTCTCGGGGTCGCCGGGACCGTTCGAGATGAAGAGTACGTCGGGGTCGACGGCCGCCACGTCCTCGGGCGTCGCGTCGTACGGCAGGACGTGCACCGTCGCGTCACGCTCCAGCAGCGACTCGACGATGGAGCCTTTGGCGCCGCAGTCGATCAGGGCAATCGTCGCGGCCGACCCGCCCTCGTACACCTCGGGGGCGTCGACGCTCACCTGCGCGCCGATGTCCGTATGCTCGCTCATGCCCTTGCACTCCGCGAGTTCCGCCTTCGCGTCCTCGGGGGTGGCGTCGGGGCCGACGGCGATGCCACATTTCATCGCCCCCTCCTCGCGGATGGAGGTGACGAGGTCACGCGTATCGAGGTGGTCGATGGCGGGAATCCCCTCGTCGGCCAGCCACTCGACGACGTCTTCCGTGAACTCGCGGGCGATGGCCGCGCGGGGGTGGACCCGATCCGACTCGAACCGCTCCTCTCGGACGCCGTAGTTGCCGATGAGCGGGTAGGAGAAGGTGAGCACCTGTTCCTCGTAGGAGGGGTCGGTCAGACTCTCTTCGTATCCGGTGTAGGCGGTCGTAAAGACCAGTTCGCCGCGTGTCCGACCCGGAACACGGCCACGCGCCTCGACGACGCGGCCGTCCTCCAGGGCAAGGTAGGCGTCCGACATTACGAGAAACACAGTTAGCCGCGGTCATTAAGCCTTTCTTTCGAAGTGAGGTTACGAATTTCGTAATGGGTAAGTCGCTGCCGCTGGTACGCAGGGTATGGACGACCTGGACCGGCGGATTCTGGGCATCCTCCGACGGGATTCGCGCACGCCGTACACCGAAATCGCGGATCGGGTCGGCACGTCCGAGGGGACGGTCCGCAACCGCGTGGAGCGCCTGGTCGACGAGGGGATCATCGAGCGCTTTACCGTGGCCACGCGCACCGGGAACGTGAAGGCGATGATCGAAGTCTCCGTCGCCGTCGACGTCGACACCACCGACGTCTCCGCCCGCATGGCCGAGTGGAGCGAGGTGGACTTCGTCTGGCAGGTGTCCGGCGAGGCGGACATCGTCATGGTCGTCGACGCCGCCGACACCGGCGCCGTGAACGACCTCATCACGAAAGCGCGGGACTTAGACGAGGTCCAGAACACGAAGACGCGGCTGATTCTGGACGAACGGCTGGGGTGAGCGGCGGGTCACGTCCCGGCCAGCAGGTGCCTGATGGCCGTCGCCGCGTCCTCGAAGGCGGCGACGTCCATGTCGTCGGTGGTGAAGAGGACACCGGCGTCACCCTGGATGACCCGGACGACGAATCCGTCGCCGTGGACGCGGACGGTGAACTCGTAAGCGCCGATGTCCGACCCGCCCGCTGCGCTGGCGAGGGCCGTCCGGACCGGCCCCTCGGCGAACCCGGTGCGCTCGAACTCGACCAGTTGCGACTTGGCCCCGGCCGTACGCTCCGCGGAGTCGTACAGGTCCCGGCGCGTGTAGAGGACGTCGAACGCCGACGGGGTGAAGTGGACCACGCTCCGGAGCGTGTCCCCGAGGCTGGTTCGGGCGGCACTCACGATGCTGTCGGCCATCTCTTCGCCGATGTTCGTCTCGGAGGACATATTGTTCCGTTCACACGTTGGCCGTCCGACGGCTCAACGGTTTCGGTGAGACGGGCAAAACCGTCATTCGTAAACCGACGCTCCACCCACGGAGAGGTATGAGCGACTCCGACGTACTCGACGCCGACCTCTACCGACGGACGAAGGCGCTGCTCGAACCCGGCGACATCGACCTCGCGGGCGCCATCGTCCACACCGACCTCTCGGGACAGGAGGACCTGGAGATGCACGAACTGACGGTCGAGTTGAACGAGGTGATCGCCGCCCACGCCGGAAAGGGCGAGGCGTACATCCACGCCGGCAACGACGACCCGAACTTCTCCTCGAACCAGTTCCAGGGGCGCACCGTCGAGGACGACGACTTCGTCTGGGAGTGCCAGCAACTCCTCCGGAACGGGACGTTCGACATCGTGTTCTACTACGAGGCAGACCTGGATCAGGCGGCGCTGGTCGAGGCGATTCGGGAGCGCGGATACGAGGTGACGAGCGTCGTCCTCGACGAGGACGACCGGATGGAAGTCGAGGGGTAGCGGAGTCGATCGTCGTCCGCACCGCCCGAGTCGGGCGGTTTTCAGCCGCCGAGAGACGACGAGACGTTTAAGCCCCCGGGACCGAGAGGGGAGAGTATGTACGGGACCTGCGGGCGCCGCGGGCCGTCCACCCTCGTGGCGGCGGCGCGGCCCCATCCGCCGGGGTCGGGGGCGACGCCGCGGCGACATTGGAAGAGTTTAGGTACGACGGGGACGAAACGCGGCACGAAACGGAGCGCATGACCGGCGTGTCTCGGAGTGATCGACGGTGACGACAGGTGTAATTCAGGGCGTGACGGTCGCTCACGGGCGGGCGACCGTCGACGAAATCGAGTCGGCCGCCGCAGCGGACGAGGAGACGGCCGTCCGCGACCTGTTGATACGCGACGGCGTCGAGGAGGCGTTCGCCCTCCAGACCTGTAACCGCGCGGAGGCGTACGTCGTCACGGAGTCGGCCGCCGACGGCCGGGCCGCACTCGCGGATTTCGCCCCCGACGTTCGGGACGGCGCGGTTCGCGAGATGGACCACGAGACCAGCCTCCGGCACCTGATGCGTGTCGCCGCGGGTCTCGAATCGCTCGTCCTCGGCGAGGACCAGATCATCGGCCAGCTCCGCCGGGCGTTCGAAACGGCGCGGGGCGTCGGCGGCATCGGTCCCGTCCTCGATCCCGCGCTCACGAAGGCGATCCACGTCGGGGAACGCGCGCGAACGGAGACGGAGATCAACGAGGGCGTGGTGTCGCTGGGGAGCGCCGCGGTCGAACTCGCCGACCGAGAGTGCGACCTCGACGGCGCGACGGCACTCGTCGTCGGCGCGGGCGAGATGGGCCGCATCGCCGCCCAGGCGTTCGACGACACCGGCGTCTCGACCATCGTCGTCGCCAACCGGACCGTCCCCCACGCCGCCCACCTCGCCGACGAGGTGGCGACGACGGCCCGTGCCGTCCCGCTCGACGTGACCTCCGACGCCGCCGCGCGGGCGGACGTGCTCGTCACGGCCACCGACAGCCCCGACCCCATCCTCGACCGGTCGGCGCTCGCGGACGCCGGGCGGACGCTCGTCATCGACCTCGCCCAGCCGCGGGACGTGGATCCAGCGGCCGGAGACCTCGACGGGGTCGACACCTACGACATCGACTCGCTCGAGACCATCACCGACCGGACACGGGCCCAGCGGCGCGAGGCCGCCGCGGCGGTCGAACGGATGATCGACGAGGAGTTCGACCGCCTGCTCGACTCGTTCAAGCGCCGGCAGGCCGACGCGGCCATCGGGGCGATGTACGAGAGCGCCGAGATGGTCAAGGAGCGAGAGCTCCGGACGGCCGTCTCGCGGCTGGAGTCCCAGGGCGAGTTGACCGACGAACAGCGGGAGACGGTGGCATCGCTGGCCGACGCGCTCGTCGGCCAGTTGCTCGCCGCGCCGACCAAGAGCCTGCGTGACGCCGCCGCCGAAGACGACTGGACGACGATTCAGACTGCCCTCAGCCTCTTCGACCCCGAGTTCGGCGGCGAGGAGGCGAGGCCCCCGACGACCGAGCGCCCGCGGGAGGCCCCCGACGCGGACGCCGACGGCATCCCACAGCACGTTCTCGACCGACTCGGCGAGGAGTGACCGAGCCGGCCCCAACCGTTATTCGCCGCGCGGCCGACCCTTCTCCCATGCCCGAGCGCCTCGACGACGACGAAATCGACCGACAGCTCCCCGACGGCTGGAAGCGCGACGGTGACGAAATCGTCCGCGTCTACCCGTTCGACGACTACCTCGACGGCGTCACCTTCGCCACCCGCGTCGGCGAAGTCGCGGACGAGGAGTTCCACCACCCCGAGATCCGGATTCGGTACGACGAGGTGGAGGTGCGGCTGACGAGCCACGAGGCGGGCGGCGTCACCGGCACGGACATCCGCCTCGCGAACCTGTTCGACGACGAACGTCGATGACCGCCGCGTACGTCTTCCGGGTGACGTTCGGCCTCGACACGGCGGGCGTCGAGGCCGACCCCGCACGTTTCGAGACGGTGGTGACGAAGCCCGCCGCCGAACCGGGGACCGAGGGGTGGCTGTTCTTCCGGGACGAACTGTGGCGCGGCGAGGTGAACGACGAGCGACACCTGCGGTCGCTGGCGACGGACTGGCTCGGCGTTCCGGTCGAGTCGGTGACGTTCAGCGAACTGCGAACCGACGAGGCGACCCTCGACGCGCTCCGGGAGGCGATTGCGGCGTCGCCCGAGTTCGACGACCCGCCGCGAGCGGTCCTGCACGCGCATCTCGGGAGTTCGATCCGCGTGACATGAGCTGACGTGACTGTCGGAACACACTTGATCCGTCCGCACGTACAGTCGGCCGAATGGTCGCACACGCCTACGACTTCTGGCTGTTCGACCTCGACGGGACGCTCGTGGACGTGGACCCCGACTACGCCGACGCGGTGTTCGACCGCGTCGGCGACCGGCTCGGTCGGTCGTTCTCGGATCGGGAGGTCGAGGTCCTCTGGCACGGGCTGTCGGGGGAGCGAACCCCCCAGCTTCGGGAGTGGGGCATCGACCCCGAGACGTTCTGGGCGGCCCTCCACGAGGCCGAGGACCCCGAGGCCCGCGCGGAGGCGACCTTCCTCCACGACGACGCGGACTTCGTGGCCGAACTCGACCGCCCGGTCGGGCTGGTCACCCACTGTCAGGAGTATCTGATGGAGCCGGTGCTCGACCGGTTGGACATCCGTGACTGGTTCGACACGGTGGTCTCCTGTACTCACGACGTGGGCTGGAAGCCCGATCCGGCACCGGTGTACCTGGCGATGTCGGATCTCGGCGTCGATTCGGACGCCGGGGGCGTCCTCGCCGGCGACGGCCCGAACGACATCGGCGCGGCGTGGAACGCCGGCCTCGACGGGATACACGTCGAACGCCACGATCCGAGCCGTCGAGGGCGCTGTGTGCTCGGCGACTACCGCGTGCGGTCGTTCGACAAACTCCGGGCCGCTCGACCGGCGGCGAGCGACTAGGCCGCTACTCCGAGCGGACGAGAACGAGGCCGTCGCCGGTCACGGCGAGTTCCTGATCGACGTAGACGAACCGTACCTGAACGTGGTCGCGTCGCTTACCGTTCTCCCGATGGAGGAGCGCCGCGAGCGCCTCGGCGTCGACGGCGTCGTACAGCGGGGGGAACTCGTCGGCGTCGCGGCCGGTGTAGGCCTCGATAGCGGAGACGATGGTCGTCGCCAAGTTGTCACCCTCGGCCGGGCGGTAGCGGCCAATCGGAACCCACTGCTCGGTCGACCCGGAGCCGTCGCCGGCGGCGCGGGTAGCCGCCCGAGGCGACGGGTCGGTCGTCGATGGGGACGGGCCGGTGCCGTCGGTGACGGCCAGTACGTGTTCGAACAGGGAGTCGAACGCGTCGTCGGACGCTTTCTTCACGTACTCGGCGCCCGAATCGCGGACCGCAGGGTCGAGCGCGTCGCGGTCCATCGACGTAAAGAGGACGACCGGTAGGTCGGGGAAGGTGGTCTTGGCGTGCGTAACGAAGGGGTCACCGTCGGTAGCCCGGAACGTATCGCTGACGAGGCAGTCGACGTCGTGAGTCGACAGAGCCTCCAGTCCGGTGCCCGGATCGGACGCGGTCAGCCAGTTGATCTCGTCGCGGACGTCGGCCCAGTCGCGCGACAGGTCGAGCACGGCCGGGTCGTCGTCCACGTGTAGAACGGTACACTGGGAAGACACAGCCGATACGTGGGTGCGCGGTCACATATAATCACTGCCTCGTGGCGACCAACGGCCGCGACGGGCGCTCAGCCGTCGACGCCGGGGAGCGACGCCGCCACCGCATCGAGTTCGGCGTCGAGGACGGCTCGCAGCGCCTCGACGCCCGGCTTGTCGGTCCGGTCGGGATTGGCGAGGACGCGGACCGACTCGACCCCGAGCGGGACGAACCCGCAGTCGAGAGTCTCGGCCGTCGTTCGGAGGCCGAGGCCCGCGGCCGCTCCCCCCGAGAGCACCTTCCGTGCCGGGCTCTCGAACCCCTTGACCGTCAGATCGTAGCCGTCGATGGCGTCGGTCAGATCGCGGCTGTCGGCACCACGTTCGTCGGCCAGTTCGCCGACTGCGGCGTCGAGGCTCGCACGCAGGCCGGAGTCGCGGGCGCGGTTGACGAATCGCAGGTCGCGGTCGACCAGGTCGGCCAGCCCCTCGATCCCCTCGGGGTTGCCAGCCGGGACGACCAGCCCCCACTCGCGGGTCCAGCCGCCGAGTTCGACGGCCTCGACGTCGCGGTCCGACGGGCCGGAAACGACGGCCACGTCGGGCACGCCGTCGCGCAGGCGGCGCCGGCCCTCGCGGCTCCCCACGTCGAGGTAGCGCGGGTGCTCGACGGCGTCGAGGAGCCGCGAGAGCGCGGGGTCGTCCTCGCCGACGCCGAGGAGGGCGGGGGCGCGCACGTCCGGCGAGAACAGCTGTACCGTCACCGTCTCGTCCGCCGCGAGGTACTCGGTGTCGGCATCGACTTCGACGACGCCGTCGGCCTCGACGAGGCTCGTGGTCGCGCCGCTGCCCTTGTCGACGGGGTAGACGAGGGTATCGCCGGCGCCGTCCTCGACCAACCCGACGGGCATGAGTCGGGTCCGACCCTCGCTGTACCGCTCCTGGACGGCCATCCGCCCCTCGACCGTCGCGGTTCGTGGCTCGGGCAGGCCGGCCGCCGACCTGATGGCCGGCGCGACGAAGGTGCGGAAGATGGTGAGCGCGGAGACGGGGTAACCGGGGAGCCCGACGTACGCGGAGCGCGAGGCGCTACGGGCCTCGCCGAGGCGGCCGATCAGCATGGGCTTGCCCGGCTTGACCGAGACCCCGTGCAGCAGGAGTTCCCCCTCGTCCTCGATGACCCGATAGATCACGTCGACGGCGCTGGCGGACGTAGAGCCGGAGGAGAGCACCAGATCACACTCGTCGGCCGCCTCGACGAGGAGCCGTTCCATCTCGTCGTAGTCGTCGCCGGCGTGGGGGTAGAGCACCGCCTCGCCGCCGGCCTCCTCGACGCCCGCGGCGATGGTGTAGGAGTTCACGTCGTAGATCTGTCCCGCGGCGCTGTTCAGGTCGTCGCCGGGGCGGACGAGTTCGTCGCCGGTGGAGACGATGCCGACCGTCGGTTTGCCGCGGACGGGCACCGCGTCGACGCCGAGCGCCGAGAGCAGACCGATCTCCCGGGGCGTGAGCAGGGTGCCGGGACCGAGGGCGCGGGAGCCGGCGGCCACGTCCGCGCCCGCGACCATCACGCGGTCGCCGGGCGCGACGGCGGTTCGGATGGCGATGCCATCGTCCTGCTCGTCGGTCCGCTCGACCATCACCACGGCGTCGGCGCCGTCGGGCATCACGGCGCCGGTCGAGATCTCGGCGCAGGTGCCCTGGTCGACGAACACGTCCGGTTCGGCGCCGGCGTGAACGGTGCCGATCTGGTCGAGGACGACGGGGTCGGCCTCGTCGGCGCCGAAGGTGTCGCGGGCGCGGACGGCGTAGCCGTCGACGCTCGCGCGGTCGAAGCCGGGCACGTCGAGTTGGGCGTCGATCCGCTCGGCGAGGACGCGCCCCCGCGCCTCGTCGAGGGGGACCGTCTCCGGGTCAGGTTCGAGGTCGAGGCTCGCGATGGCCTCGCGGGCCTCCGCGGGCGGGCGGAGGTCGCGGAACTGTTTTCTATCGCTCACGCCGACCACTCCCAGTCCTCGACGGGGACGATATCGCCGGCGTCGTACCCCTCCCGCTCCTCGGGGACGACGACCCAGCCGTCCGCGAGGGCGACGCTGGAGAGGACGCCCGATCCGCTGGCGCGGGTGGGTTCGGCGACGCGCTCTCCATCTTCCTCGGAGAGCCGCACCCGGGCGAACGTCCGCGTGCCGGGATCGCTCGAAATCTTCCGGTCCAGTCGCGCCTCGACGGTCGGATGCTCCGGCACGGGCATGTTGCCGACGGCCTTCAGGATCGGTCGCAGGAACTGGACGGCGTTGACGATGCAGGCGACGGGGTAGCCGGGGAGCATGATCACGGGCGTCTCCTCGACGATCCCGAGCGCGACGGGGTGGCCCGGCTTGAGGGCGACGCCGTGGACGAGCACCTCGCCCAACTCGTCGACCACCTCGGGCGTGTAGTCGCGTTCGCCGACGGAGGAGCCGCCGGTGGTGACGACCACGTCCTTGGCGAGGTCGCGCTGGATGGCGGCGCGGATGGCGTTGGGGTCGTCGTCGACGACGTTTCGGTAGGTGGGGACGGCGCCCCAGCGGTCGGCGAGACGGGAGACCGTGAGCCCGTTGGTTTCGATGACTTCGCCCGGACTCGGATCGTGCTGAACGAGTTCCTCGCCCGTCGGGATGACGCCGACCGTCGGGGCGTCGTACACCTCGACCTGATCGACGCCGACCGACTTCAGGAGACCGAGGTCGGAGGGGCGGACCCGGTGGCCCGGCCGGTAGAGTTCCTCGCCCTCGGCCACGTCCTCGCCCACGTCGCCGACGTTCTCGCCTTCCGCGACGGCGTCGAACACCTCGACTTCCGATCCCACTTCCTCGGTCTCCTCGATCATGACGACGGCGTCGGCGCCGTCGGGCAGGTCGCTCCCGGTGTGGACGCGGACGGCCTCGCCGGGGGCGACGACGCCGTCGCCGTCGTCCTCGCGGAGGATAGCGGGCGAGCGACCGGAGGCGCCGAAGGTGTCCTCGGCGCGGACGGCGTAGCCGTCCATGGCGGCGCGGTCGTACCCCGGGACTGGGGTGGGGGCGGTCACCGTCTCGGCGAGGACGCGGCCGTCGGCGCGGCCGAGCGCCACCCGCTCGGTTCGGTCGTGGCCGGTAACGGCGTCGCGGACGGTCGCCAAAGCCTCGGCGACGCGGGTACGGTCCTTGAACCCCGCGCGTTCGAGATCGTCGTGACTCATATCCGTCCTTGCGTTCGGGGATACAAAAACCCGTCCGGGGGAGACACCGCGGCCTTTTTCGATCCCCGTGCCTTACTCGGAGGCATGTCCGCACTGCGGGACGCGCTTCGGGACCTCCCCGAGGCGGTGTTCGCCGATCTGCTCGAGAGCGACGACGCGTATCTGCTGGTCATCGACCTGCCCGGCGCGACTTCCGAGACGGTCGACGTTCGGGTGGAGAAAGGGCGGCTCCTCATCGAGGCGCGCCGCGAGAAGGCGCTTCCGGGATCGTTCGAGTACGTGCGCGAGGATCGGCCGCTCTTTCTCGACGCCGAACTTCCCCTCCCGCCGGACGCGACGGGCGCCGGCGCGGAGGGGTCGATGGAGCGGGGCGTCCTCGAACTCCACCTCCCGAAGTACGAGGCCGCGCCGGAGCAATCCGTCCCGATCGAGGACGCGTAGGCCCGGGTGGTCACGCTGGTCAATCTCCGTGCCTACTGGCGGTTCGTCCGCGTCATCCACCAGTTCCTGCCCCTCATCGTCACCTACGCTCGTGACCGGCGGCGGTTCCTCCTGTTCGGTGGAGGACGGAGCGTCTCCCCCGAGCGACAGCGGAAGCGAGCGGACCGCCTGCTCACCTCCCTGCTCACCCTCGGGCCGACGTTCATCAAACTCGGACAGCTGTTGTCGACCCGGCCGGACGTCCTCCCGCCCGCGTACATCGAAGTGTTGAGCAGCCTCCAGGACGACGTCCCCCCGGCGCCGTGGGAGGAGACCAAGCCGGTCCTCGAAGCCGAAGTCGGACCGGTCGACGAAGTGTTCGACGAGTTCGACCGCGAGGCCATCAGCGGCGCCAGCCTCGGGCAGGTGTACCGCGCTACCTACGAGGGCGAGGAGGTGGCGGTCAAGGTCCGCCGGCCGGGCGTCGAGGCCCTCGTCGAGGCGGACCTCCGGGCGCTCAAGTGGCTCCTGCCCATCCTCCTGCGGTTCGTCGACGAAGCCCGACGCTTCTCGGTCGAGAACGTCGCCGAGGAGTTCGACACGACCATCCGACAGGAGATGGACTACGCGCGAGAACGGCGGATGCTCGGCGAGATCAGGGAAAACTTCGCCGACAACGAACGCATCCGTATCCCCGAGTCGGTCGAGGAACTCTCCGACTCGCGGGTGTTGACGATGGAGTATCTCAGCGGCGTGAAGATCAACGACGTGGACGCCCTCGACGAACGGGGTATCGACCGGAGCGAACTGGCCGAGAGCCTCCAGCGCATCTACCTCCAGATGATCATCGAGGACGGCGTCTTCCACGCCGACCCCCACCCCGGCAACCTCTCGGTCATGGACGACGGATCGATCATCTTCTACGACTTCGGCATGAGCGGTCGCGTGGACGCCTTCTTCCAAGACAAGATCGTCGAGTTCTACATCGCGGTGGCGAATCAGGACATCGACGGCATCCTCGACGCGATGGTCGAGATGGGGACGCTCAGCCCCACCGCCGACCGCGAGGTGATGGGCAACGTGATGGAACTCGCCATCGCGGACGTGCGTGGCGAGGACCTCGAACAGTACCGCGTCCAGCAGGTCCTCCAGCAGGTCGAGGACACCATCTACGAGTTCCCCCTGCGGCTGCCGCGGAACTTCGCGCTCATCATGCGGGTGGCGACGGTGGTCGAGGGGGTGTGTGTCACGCTCGATCCCGACTTCGACTTCATCAGCGTCGCCACGGACTACCTCACCGAACAGGGCTACCGCGAGCAGGGGATCAAGCAGGCCGCCGAGGCGGCGGGCGATCAGCTCGAACGGACGGCGCGGTCGCTGGTGACGGTCCCCCCGAAACTCGACGACGTGCTGGATCGGGTCAAGCGCGACGACCTGACCGTCGAGGTGAAACTCGGCGACCAACACGACGTGCTGGATCAGTTGGCGAAACGCATCGCCTACAGCATCCTCCTCGCCGTCGGGTTGCTCTCGACGGCCATCCTCTACTCGTTCAACGAGGCGCCGGAGGCGGCGGCCGTCGCCGGCGCGGTGACGCTCCCCGTCGGAATCCTGCTCTATCGGTCGCTGCGGGAGAAGAAGGGGGTCCGGGCGCGTCCGCAGTTCACCAGACAGGAGATGCGGCGGCGCCGCGGCGAGGAATAGCCGGTCGAGCGGCGTTCCAAACCGTTTATACCCCACCTTCCGTTATCGATCCGTATGGCGCGAGAGCAAAAGCAGGTGCGGGAACTGCAGGAGGGGAGCTACGTCATGATGGACGACTCCCCCTGCAAGATCAACGCGTACAGCACGGCCAAACCCGGCAAACACGGCAGTGCGAAGGCGCGCATCGAAGGCAAGGGCGTCTTCGACGCCAAGAAGCGGTCGCTCAGCCAGCCGGTCGACGCGAAGGTGTGGGTGCCCATCGTCGAGCGCAAGGGCGGACAGGTCGTCTCCGTCTCCGGCGACGACGCCCAGATCATGGACCTCGACACCTACGAGACGTTCACCATGCGCATCCCCGAAGGGGAGTCGCTGTCGCCCGACGACGAAATCGAGTATCTGGAGTACGAGGGCCAGCGAAAGATCGTCGGGTGATGGCCACCCCGCGTCACCGCCGACGACGCGCCGGCGCGGCGAAGCGTCCCGTCGGAACGCCCGACCAGTTCGCATGACGTTCCCGGGTGCGTCCGCGGACCGCGCCGACGCCGACTACGTCGTCGTCGGCGCGCCGCTCGATATCTCCACTACGTTTCAACCCGGCGCTCGATTCGGTCCCGACCGCATTCGGCGGTTCGCCGGGTCGTTCGAGGATTACGACCGCCGGACCGGCCGCCACTTCTCCGAACTCGCCGTCCACGACGCCGGCGACGTCCACGCCTGGACCGACGCCGCCGAGTACGTCGACTACCTCGTGGGCACCCTCCGTGACGCCGTCGACGACGACGCCGTCCCCCTCCTACTGGGCGGCGAACACACCGTCTCGGTCGCGGGCGTCCGCGCCGTCGACGCCGACCTGTTCGTCTGTCTCGACGCTCACCTCGACCTCAGAACGGCGTTCGACGGCGACACGTGGAGCCACGCCTGCGTGACGAATCGGGCGCTCGACGCCGCCGATGCGGCCGTAGTCGTCGGCGCCCGCGCCGGGAGCGAGGCCGAGTGGGAGCGGGCGGGCGAGGCGGACGTGACCGTCGTCGATCCCGAGACGGTGGCCGACCGCGGCGCGGCCGCCGTCGTCGACGCCGCCGAGACGGCGGTCGGCGACCTCGCGGCCGCGACGACGTATCTGAGCGTCGACGTCGACGCCGCCGACCCGGGCGTCGCGCCGGGCACGGGGACGATGGAGCCGGGCGGCCTGTCGGCCCGCGAGATGGAGGCCGTGGTTCGAGCGGTGGCGCCACACGCCGACGGCTTCGACGCCGTCGAGGTGAACGACCGCGACGACGGGCAGGCGGCGACGCTCGCGGGTCACCTCCTGCGGGCGTTCGTGTTCGCCCACGCGGGTCGAGCGTAGGTTATACCCCACCGCCGGCCGAGTGGCCGGTATGCGCCGACAGACGTTCGTCTCCCGACTCGACGACCGGCTTCGCACCGACGACTACGCGGACGTGGACGCGAGCGCCAACGGCCTGCAGGTGGGCCGCGCCGAGGGCACCGTCGAACGCGTCGCCCTCGCCGTCGACGCCGCGGAAGCGACGATAGCGGAAGCAATCGAGCGCGACGCGGACTGCCTCCTCGTCCACCACGGCCTCGCGTGGGGTGGCTTCGACCGCCTCACCGGCCTCCACTACGACCGGATCGAACCCCTCGTCGAACACGACGTGGCGCTCTACGTCTCACACCTCCCACTCGACGGCCACCAGGAACTCGGCAACGCCGCCGGCCTCGCGGACGTGTTGGGGCTGGGGAGCCGGGAGCCGTTCGGGGAGTACGGTCCCGAGTACGTCGGCACGCGAGGGACGGCGGAAGACACGTACGACGCGGACGACGTCGCGACCCTGTTGGACAAGGAACTCGACACCGAGACGCAGGTGCTCGATTTCGGTCCGAACGAAATCGAGGACGTGGGAATAATCACGGGGAGCGGCGTCGACTGGGTCGAAGCGGCGGCCGACGCGGGACTCGACGCCCTCGTGACGGGCGAGGGGAAACAGAAGGCCTACCACGAGGCCCGCGACCGGGGGATGAACGTCTTCCTCGCCGGTCACTACGCCACGGAGACGTTCGGCGTCCGGGCGCTTGGACGCCTCGCCGAGGAGTGGGGCATCGAGACGACATATATCGATCATCCAACAGGTATCTGAACGGATCTATCGGGTGACGGAGACGGTAGCCGACGGGGGACTCGACCGGGGAAACAGTTATGCTCGATCCAACCATCGAAGTTACATGTCGACGCGAACACCACGGGTCGCCGTGCTCGGCGGGGGGGTCGGCGGCCTGAGTGCCGCCCACGAACTCGCCGAGCGTGGCGTGGAGGTCACCGTCTACGAGGCACGGGAGCGACTGGGCGGGAAGGCCCGAAGCTTCCCCATCTCGACCCACGACGGCGGCACGGTTCAGGCCGAACACGGCTTCCGTTTTTTCCCCGGTTTCTACCGCAACCTGCGCGAGACGATGGATCGAATTCCGCGGCCCGAGGGCGGGACGGTGGCAGACAGCCTCGTCCACACGGACGAGACGCTGATCACGAGCACGAACGGCCCGGAGACGGTGTCGGAGACGCGGACCCCCCGGACGGTGGCGGAGTGGGCCGAGGCGTTCAAACCGACCATCGGCGGCGGCGAGCTGACTCCCTCGGAAACGAACTACTTCTTACGGCGTCTGTTGGTGTTGCTCACCAGCTGTCGGGCGCGTCGCGAACGCGAGCTCGACCGGGTGTCGTGGTGGGAGTTCGTCGACGCCGAAGCGCAGTCGCCGGCCTACCGCAAACACCTCGCGGAGAGCACACAGGCGCTGGTGGCGCTCCAGCCACAACGCGGTAGTGCCCGGACCATCGGCCAGATATACGTCCAGTTGATGCTGGATCAGATCGATCCCACCCGTCCCACCGAGGCGGTGCTCAACGGACCGACGAGCGACGTGTGGATCGACCCCTGGGTGGCGCATCTGGAGTCGCTGGGCGTCGACTTCCACACCGACACGCCGGTCACGAGCGTCGATTGCGACGGCGACGTCGTGACCGGCGTCGAACTCGCGGGGGACGAGCGCGCGACGGCCGACCACTACGTCGCCGCGCTCCCCGTGGAGGTGATGGCGTCGCTGGTGACGCCCGCACTCCGACAGGCGGCGCCGTCGCTCGCACACGTCGAGCGCCTCGACACCGCGTGGATGAACGGCATCCAGTTCTACCTCACCGAGGACGTGCCCCTCGCGCGCGGCCACCAAGCCTACACCGACTCGCCGTGGGCGCTGACCGCCATCTCCCAGCGGCAGTTCTGGGACGAGGGACCCTTCGACGTGGGCGCCGACAACGACGACGCCGTCCAGGGCGTGCTCTCCGTCATCGTCTCCGACTGGGAGACGCCGGGCGTCGTCTACGACAAACCCGCCCGCGAGTGCAGTCGCGAGGAGATCAAAACGGAGGTGTGGCACCAGCTCGCGGCGCACCTGAACCGCGACGCCGAACGCCTCTCCGAGGACGCCCTCTACGACTGGGTGCTCGACCCGGCGATCGTCGAGGACGGGGGCCGGATGGCGAACGCCGAACCCCTCCTGATCAACACGGTCGATTCCCTGCGCTACCGACCCCGGGCGGTGACCGAGGCGCCGAACCTCGTCCTCGCCGCCGACTACGTGCGCACCGAGACTGATCTCGCGACGATGGAGAGCGCGAACGAGGCGGCCCGCCGAGCGGTCCGGGGTATCATCGACCGGACGGGCGTCGACGCCGATCCACCCACCGTGTGGGACCTCGACGAACCCCGGCTGTTCGACCCGGCGAAACGACAGGACGAGGTGGCGTTCAAGCTCGGCCTGCCGCATCCGGGCGAGGCCGAGCGCGGCCTGCGGAAGGCGGTGCGGGGGCTGTGGGGGTGACCGACGCGGCCGTCAGCGACGCGGTGTACGGCTCGCTGACCGCCGAGTTCGCGACGGCGAAGGGTGATCGGCCGATGACGGTGCCGCTGACGCCGTTCTACGATCCGACACGCGAGGTGGTCGTCGCGACGGCCGCACCCGCGTTCGCGGGCAAGGCCGAGCGCGCGGCGGCGAACCCGCGCGTGTCGCTCCTGTTGCACGGTGACGACGGACGGCTCCACCTCACCGGCCGAGCGGCGGTCCGAGACGGCGACCCCGAGGCGAACGCCGCCGTCGTCGAGCGACTCCTGCGGGACGAGCCGCCGTCGCCGAAGCGGGCGGCGATGACCGCCGCCGCCGACTTCCTCGACACTCGGCTCGGTCTCCTGACCCTCGACTGGTACGGACTGCGGATCCTGATCGAGATCGAGCCGACGGGGGTCGAGCGGTGCCCGGTCGACGACGTCGGGGCGACGGTGCCGGCGTGGCCCGCGGGCGACGTGGACGCGGGCGAGGCGGCGACGTACGACCGCGCGGTGGCGACGCTGGTCCAGGACGGCTGGCCCCGGAGTTGGCCGCTGGCGACCCCGACCGTCCGGGACGGTCGGCTCCGACTCTCGCCACCGCCGGGCGTCTCGCCCGCGGACGGACAGCCGGCCTGTGTCCTCCTCCACTGGCACGACGACGACCTCTCCAGCCTCGAACAGCGGGTCGTTCGGGGCCGGTGCCGGATCGAGGGCGGCGACGCCTGGTTCGACCCCGCGAGTTCCGTCCACCTCCGGAATCGGAGCGTTCGGGACCGACTCCGGTTCGTCGTCGACGGGAAGCGCCGGACGCGGACGTACTTCGCCGAGCGAGGGGAGCGCTACAGCCCGTGGCCCGGCCTGCGAACGCTCGTGGAGTGGTGATCGGCACGCGTCACGGAACGAATCGCGTCGTTGAAATCGCTGGGACGCCCAGGGCCGCCAATGACCGACGACGACGCGGACGGAACCGATCACCGGGAGGAGTTCCACGAGGATCCGCTCGGCCACGCCGACGTGTGGGCGGGCATGAGCGTCGGTGACCTCGCCGACGAGTACGCCAAGGCGGGAATCGGCGCGGCGAAGATGGGCCGCGCCGTCGACGTGTACGCCGAGATGCTGGCCCGCGAGGACGTGACCAACTTCTTCGGCCTCGCCGGCGCGATGGTGCCCGGCGGGATGCGCTCGGTGGTGACGGAGCTGATCCGCGACGGCCACATCGACGCCCTCGTGACGACGGGCGCGAACCTCACCCACGACGCCATCGAGGCGGTCGGCGGCAAACACCACCACGGCCGGACGGCCGAGGCGGGCCACGAACGCGACCACGACGAACGACTCCGCGACGAAGGGGTGGATCGCATCTACAACGTCTACCTCCCGCAGGAACATTTCACGCTGTTCGAGGGGCACCTCCGTGACCGGGTGTTCCCCGAGTTCGACGGCGTCGTCGCCACCAGCGAGTTCACAGGGGTGCTGGGACGGGCCAATCTGGAGGCCAACGAGGCAAACGGCGTCGACGAGGACGCCGGCATCGCCGCCGCCGCGTACGAGAACGACGTGCCCGTCTTCGTCCCCGCGATTCAGGACTCCGTGCTCGGCATCCAGGCGTGGATGCACTCGCAGGTGTCGTCGTTCACGCTCGACGCGCTCGCGGACCTGACGAACATCACCGACGTCGCCTTCGACGCCGAGAAGGCCGGCGCCACCGTCGTCGGCGGCGGCGTCCCCAAGAACTTCGTCCTCCAGACGATGCTCACGGTGCCGGAGGCGTACGACTACGGTGTCCAGCTCACGACGGACCCCGCCTCGACCGGCGGCCTCTCGGGGGCGACCCTCGACGAGGCGCGGTCGTGGGGGAAGCTGGAGAAGTCGGCGAAAAACGTCACCGTCCTCGGGGACGCGACGATCACCCTCCCGCTTCTCGTCGCCGCCGCGCGCGACCGGATCGACGATAGTAGCGATTGAAAGTCAGTGCACAGTCGATCGCAGCGCGGCGGACGATCGGCCGTCAAACAGTTTCAATCGCTACTACAGCGCGTCCGCGACCCGCTCCAGCGCGGCCAGTCCCTGTGACTCGCCGGGGAGTTCGGGTACGCACCGCACGGGGAGGTCGAACGTCTCGTCCACGGCCGCGAGGCGGTCGGCGTGGCGCGCCGCGTCGCGCCGACACCGATCGCAGTCGCAGTCGTCCGGGTTCGTGAACACCCGGTTCACGACGACCGAGTCGACCGGCACCCCGGCCTCGCGCAGGCGCGCGACGAGGCGTTCGCTCTCCGCGATGGCCATGCGTTCGGGCGTACAGACGACCCGAAACCCGGTCCGCTCGGGGTCGCGCAGGATCGCCCCGACCGCCTCGATGCGGTCGTGAAGCGCCGCCACGGCGTCGCCGTCGTCGCCGCCGCCCCAGTAGGCCGCGGGACCGAGCACCATGCTCCGGGCGGCGCGGGCAGTCCGTCGCACCCGTCGTTGCACGTCGCCGGCGACGCCCAGCGTCTCGGCGAGCACGTCCGGTAGATCGAGCAGTCGCAGGGTGTGCCCCGTCGGCGCCGTGTCGAAGACGACGGCGTCGTAGTCCGCGTCGGCGTAGCGGGCGACGTACTCCAGCGCCGCCACCTCGTCGCCGCCGGGGATCAGTCCGGCTTCGAACAGCCGTTCCAGGTCGGCGTCGTCGAGGCGAATCCCCGCCGACCGGAACTCGGCGACCAGCGCCTCGACGACGCCGCGATACGCCTCTTGGCCCGTCTCGGGGTCGACTTCCACCGCCGCGAGCGAGTCGCGGATTTCGGTGGGATCGGGGCCCAACTCGCGTTCGAACGCGTCCCCCAGCGAGTGGGCGGGGTCCGTGGAGACGACGAGCGTCCGCGCGCCGGACCGGGAGCGGGCGAGCGCGTGGGCCGCCGCACAGGTCGTCTTCCCGACGCCGCCTTTCCCCCCGTAGAGGACGATGCTGGTGTCCGTCTCGGTCATCGACGCCTGCTACGCGTCGGAGCGACACAAAGCCGCGGGTCGGGGGACATTTGAGCCTGCGGGGCGGAGCGTCGAACGGCCGATGACGAGCGCACCGCTCCGAGTCGGGGTGGCACCCGACGGTGACGAGCCCTATGAGTGCCGAGGCCCGTTCCACGGCGACCGAACCCGTCTTGTCGCGCGCGACGTATCGGACGGTGTGAATCGAACGTGTCCGAACTGCGGGACGGACCTCGTCGCCTTCGGTGCCCTGCCCGACGACGTCAGGGAACGGCTCGAAGCCGACCCGAAGCGACAGCGACAGTCCGTCGCGCACCGCCGCGAGCGCCACACCGCCTGTCCCGACTGCAAGTTGGAGATTCACGGCTGTGGACAGCCGTACGCGGTGCCCGAGCGCGCGACGGAGTAGACGGGGCGCCCCCCTACGGCGGCGTCGTCCCCTCGACGGCCCGCTCCAGCCGATCCAGAAACGCCGGATCGTACCCCTCGTCGACGTGGGCGACGTTCCACAGGCCCGACGCCCGAATCTTCCGGCTCCGGCTGTGCCGGCCCAGCCAGTCGTCGGCGCGGGGGTCGACCGTCGACCGCTCGAAATTGCTCAGGAGCGCGATGGCGTTTCGCTCGACGAACGCCCGGTCGCTGTCGGGGCCCGGTTCGTCGTCGAGGTCGATCCAGAGGAAGGGCTGCTCGCGGACGTAGGTGCTCACGCGCCGTTCGAGGGGGTACTCCTCGTCGCGGACGGCGCCGCGGTCGCCGTCGACCCCCGACCACCGCGTCCCCCAGTCGGGGTAGTCGTCGTGGAGGGCGTGTCGCTCGATGATCGCCTCGCCGACGCGCTCGCGGTAGACGGAGCCGCGGTGGTTGCCGCCGTGAGGGTGGGCCGAACTCCCCGCTCCGGTTCCGTAGTGTCCCTTCAGCCGATCCCAGAGCGACGTGCCGCTGCCGGCGGAGACGGCGTGGGTGCCGACGCGGGTGACACGGTGCTGGTCGGGCGAGCGCGTCTCGCCCGGCGCGAAGAAGACGTAGACGCCGCGGTCGGGCCAGTCCATGTAGCCGGTACAGTCCTTGAGCTTCCGCGCGCCGCCGACGCGGTCGGCGAGGTCGGCGAGCAGGGCGTAGAGACGGTCGAGGTCGGCGCGGCGTCGGCGGACCATCGTCCGGGGTGTCGGGAGCGTGGCCAAAGGTCCTGACGCTCGATCCGAGGGTCTACGTAGGTCGGCGACGGACGCTATCGCATGACGGCCGCGTCGACCGGCGGTGACCGTAGCGCTCGCGACGTGGTGCGCTTTTACCTGCTGGACCACCGGACGCCCCTCGGGAAAGTGATCGACGTGGGGCTGCTGGCGCTGAACCTGGTGTTCGTCGGGGTGTTCGTCGCGGAGACGTACGCGCTGTCGCCGGCGACCGACGCCCTGCTCTGGGAACTGGAAGTCGCCATCGCCCTCGTGTTCCTCGTCGAGTACGTCCTCCGGCTGTACGGCGCGCGGAGCCGCGTGGCGGAGTTTTTCAACGGCTACACGATGGTCGATCTGCTGGCGATCCTGCCGACGCTCGCGGTGCTCGTCCTGCCGCTCTCGGCGGTCGGGGTGAACATCAGCTTCCTGCGGGTGGTTCGGGTGGTGCGTGTCCTGCGGTTCTACCGCTTCACCCGCGACGCGGAGTTTTTCTTCGGCACCGTCACCGACAACACCCTCCGGGCGGTCAAACTCCTCCTCACGGTGCTGGTCATCTTCTTCGTCTCCGCCGGGCTCTTCTACAGCGCCGAAAACGCGGCGAACCCGGGCGTGAACACCTTCGGCGACGCGTTCTACTACACTGTCGTCACCCTCTCGACGGTCGGCTTCGGCGACATCCTCCCCGTCACGACGGCGGGTCGGTGGGTGACCGTGGCGACCATCCTCGCCGGCATCATCATCATTCCGTGGCAGGCGAGCAAGATCGTCAAGGAGTGGGGACACAAGGGGAAGGTGAACGTCACCTGCCCGGAGTGTGGGCTCGCGTACCACGACGTCGACGCCTCCCACTGCAAGGCCTGCGGGCACGTCATCTACCAGGAGCTCGACTCGCGGGAGTGAACGGGAGAACTCGCCGGGGCTGACGGCCGTTGGTGTGGAAGTGGGCACTCAGCGCGCGGAAAACCGACCGTTCTGGATAAACAAATAGTGAGACAGCCTCTCACGAAACGTTCGTATTCTCGAAACCGCATCTAGAAAACGAATACACAACGCTTAACCGTCGAGTGGCCCTCGTTCCAACTGCAATGGCAAACGGTAAGGTTGATTTCTTCAACGACACTGGCGGCTACGGTTTCATCGAGACTGAGGATGCTGACGACGACGTTTTCTTCCACATGGAGGACGTTGGCGGTGAGGATCTGACGGAAGGGACCGAGATCGAATTCGACATCGAACAGGCCCCCAAGGGCCCGCGCGCGACGAACGTCGTTCGCGTCTAATTAGGCGGATCGTCGCCGGAAGGCGACTTTCGCGTTTTTCGTGAAGCTACGTACCGGCGAGCGACCGGTGTCGGTCGGCCGTACTAACAGCTTATGTCGGCCGCGGGTGAAACGGGTCGTATGCAGGTAACCGACGTAGAAGCGATACCGATGGAGAGCCCCGTCGAGTCGGTGCAGATGAAGCTGGGAGAGACCGAACAGACGGTCGGCGTCGCGCCGGTCGTGGTCAAGGTCCACACCGACTCGGGTATCACCGGCCTCGGCGAGACGTTGACGTACGATCCCGCCGGTCGGGATGCGGTGGTCGTAGCGGAGGGCGTACGTTCGCTCACGCGACACCTCGTGGGTGAGAACCCGCTCGACGTGAGCCAGCGCTGGAGCGAACTCTACCAGCACGCCAAGCGCTCGGGCGTGTTCAAGCCCCTCTCGGCCATCGACGAGGCGCTCTGGGACATCGCCGCGAAGGACGCGGGGAAGCCGCTGTACGAACTGCTCGGGGGCGCGGCGGGCGACGTGGCCGCCTACGCCACCTTCCCACACCGCAAGCCGACGGAGGAACTGGTCGAGGACGGCGCGTGGCTCGCCGACGCCGGCTTCGACTCCATGAAGATCACCGTCGGCGCGGGCGTCGAACACGACCGGGAGCGCATCACGACCATCGCCGAGGCGCTCCCCGATGGCTTCCGGCTCTCGATGGACGCCAACACCTCCTACAGCTTCCCGGAGGCGCTTCGCCTCGGCCGGACGGCCGACGAGCTGGAGATGGAGTGGTTCGAGGAGCCCATCTCGCATACGGACATCGAGGGACAGGCGGAACTCAACGGGAAGCTGGACACGCCGATCGCCGCCTACCAGTCACACTACCCCCACTATCCGGCGGTCGACCACCTCCGCGCGAACGCGCTCGACGTCTACCAGCCGTCGCTGTACGTCTGTGGCGGCGTGACGGCCGCGACCCGCGTCGCGACGCTCGTCGAGGCGTTCGACGAACGGTTCGTCCCGCACGCGTTCGGCCCGCTCGTCAACTACGCGGCGAGCCTCCACGTCGCCGTCGCGAGCCCCGCCTGCGACCTCATCGAGTTCGCCGTCTACGACGACGACGCCGACGACCCCGGCCAGTACGTCGCCAGCCCCTACGTCGCGAACCAGGACGAGTTCGGGCTCGAAGACGGCGTCATGGCGCCGCCGGACCGCCCGGGCATCGGCGTCGAACTCGACGAGGACGTGGTCGACGACCTGCGGATCGAGTGATCACGGGCGCCGCCGGACCGGGGCGGCGAGCGCCGAGGTCTCGGCGGGGCGCGCGGCTCGGGCTGCCGTTTCCGACCCGTTCACGTCGGTCCGCTGGATCACGTACCGCTGGCCGACCATCGGATCGAGGAGGGCGTCGACGGGCGCCCGGTCGTCGCGCAGGACGGGCACGTCGTCGGTCCGCGGCGGCGGGCGATACATCTCGATTTCGTCGGCGAGGTCGATGCCGACGTTCCGCGCCTCGTTTCGCGCCTTCAGTTCCGCGACGGTGAACCGCTCGTCGCGTTTGGTGGCGACGACTTCGACGTTCTGGACGACGCTCCCCCGAGCGGTCGGGAAGGTGTAGACCTGCGGGAAGACCCGCGCCATCGTCTTGTGTTCGGCGCGGTAGAACTTCGAGGCCGGGCCGCTCGGCGCGGAGATGAGGTTAGCGAAGAGGACGCCGTCGTCGTCCAGTCGCGACTCGGCGAGGCGCATGAACTCGACGGTCGTCAACTGGAAGGGCACCTTGTCTTTCTTGTAGGCGTCGAGGACGATCAGGTCGTAGGTGCGGTTCGTCTCCTGGAGGAACTGCCGGCCGCCGGTGTTGTAGACGTGCAGGTTCTCGGACTCCTCCAGCCGGAAGTAGCGTTTCGCGGTCCCGATCACCTCGGGGTCGAGTTCCGCCACGTCGACGGTCGCGTTGTACTCGGACGCGAAGTGTTTGGGGCCGGTGAAGCCGCCGCCACCGACGAAGAGCACCCGGTCGACGTCCTCGGTCATGAGCAGGGGGAGATGGAAGTAGCGCGTGTACTCGAAGACGTGGCGGTCGGGGTCGGAGACGTCCATCGCGCTGTGGGGCTGGCCGTCGAGATAGAGGGTCCGCACGTCGCCGACCTGGGTGACTTCGAGTTCCTGATAGGGGGTCTGGGTCTGATACAGGACGGGACCGCCGGGCGAGACGCCGATGGCGCCGCTGAAGCCCGCGCCGACGACGAGGACGGCGACGGCGACGCTCGCGAGCGCCGGGTCGCGGCCGCCGGCCGCCCACGCGAGCCACAGCGCCGTCCCGACCGAGAGGAGACCGAAGCCGACGCCGATGGCCTCGACGCTGAGTGCGGGGATCAGGAAGAACGTGGTGGCGAAGGCGCCGACGATGCTGCCGACGGTGCCGACGGCGTAGACGTGGCCGGAGGCGGCGCCGACGGCCTCCGCCTCCGTCAGTTCGGCGGCGTAGGGACTGATGAATCCGAGGAGGTAGGTCGGCGGGCCGAACAGGAGGGTGACGGCCGGGAGCGAGGCGAACCGACCGGGAAGGGGGATAGCGCCGGCCGCGGCCAGCAGGAGGTCGGACGCGAAGACGACGAGGGCGACGTACGCGGCGGTGCCGAGGAGGAGCCACGCGAGTCGGTCGTGGGTCGCCCGACGCGCCGCGCGCTTGCCGCCGAGGTGGTAGCCGAGGCTCAGCGCGGCGAGGAAGACGGCGATGATGCTCCCCCACGTGTAGATGCTGCTCCCGAACTGCGGGGCGACGATGCGGCCGGCGAGAATCTCCAGTCCCATGCTGACGACGCCGGAGACGAACACCGCGAGGCCGGGCGGGGAGGGGCGCCAGTCGGCGCGGTCGGAGAGGGAGGCCATTCGCCCGACCATTGGCGACGGCGCGGATAAGCCTTGCTCGGGGCGGGATTTATGCGCCGGACCCGCGTAGCGTCGACGACCGATGGCCGACGGCTGCAAGGTCGAACGCGTCTGCGAGCGCCGGGGGCTCCCGACGCTCCCGGAGCGACTGGTCGAGCGCCGGACCGAAACCGGGGCGAGCCTCCGTGCCCTCGAACGCTTCTTCAACCGCGAGGTGCTGGCGGCGGCGATGCGGGCCGCGGGGATGGAGTTGCTCGACGGCGAGGCGGCGAACGTCCACCGGCTGCTCACGGCCGAGGACGTGAGCCACGCCGCACGCACCGAAGCGCGGGACCGCCTCGCCCGTGCCGGCGTCGACGTCGACGGCGTCACGGACGATTTCGTCACCTACGGGACGATCCGCACCCACCTTCGGGAGTGCGTGGGGATCGAAACGGGACGGGAGACGGGGGTCGACGCCGACGCAGTCCGGGAAACCGTGTACACGCTCGTCGGCCGGACGGAGGCGGTGACCGAGCGGGAACTGTCGCGGCTGGCCGAGACGGACGCGTTCGACGCCGGCGACCTGACCGTCTCGCTGACCGCACGCGTCGCCTGCGAGGCCTGCGGCGAGGAGTACGGCCTGCGGCGCCTGCTCGAACGCGGCGGCTGTGGCTGTCGTGGGGCGGAGTCACAAACGTAATAGTCCCGTCCGGACGTATCGTAGACACGTTCGCCCGACCGACGTCGGCCGGGCAGTTCCGACGATGACCGAGGACGAGACGACCGCCGCAGACGGACGGAACGGGGCCGACCAGTGGCGACTCGACGTTCGGAACGTCGGCGGCATCGAAGACGCGTCCGTGACGCTCGCGCCGGGCGTCACGGTCGTCGCGGGCGAGAACGCCTCGAACAAGTCGTCGCTGCTGGGGAGCCTCGGCGGCGTCCTCGGCGGCCCGCACCCGCCGGTCCGTGGGGGGTGTGACGCCGGCTCCGTCGCGCTCGACACCGGCGACGAGCGGTACGCACTCGACCTGCGCCGGCGGGACGGGGAGACGGTCGTCGCGGACGCGACGCCGTACGCCGCGGCGTCGACCCTCGTCGACCTCTTCGTCGTCCTCGGCGAGGAGAATCCGATCCGCCGGGCCGTCGTCGACGACGGCGACCTCCACGAGCTACTGATGCGGCCGGTCGACACCGCCGAAATCGACGCCGAAATCGAGCGCCTGCAGGGTCGACGCGACGACATCGACGAGCGCGTCGCCGCCCTCGACGACCGGGTCGACGACCTGCCCGAACTGGAGGTTCGGGTGCGGCAGTTGGCCGACGAACGCGACGACGTGGCGGGGAGACTCGAGGAGAGACGGGCGGCACTCGACGAGGCGGAGTACCGGGAGACCACCGAGGCGACGCGGGCGATCCTCGACGACCTGAAGGCGGCCCGGGAGGAGCGTGAGCGACTCCGCGAGCGGCGGGATACGAAACGTCGTGCCGTCGAATCGCTCCGTGACGACCTCGAATCGGTCGCGGATCGACTGGCCGCGTCGGCGCCGGAGGGTGTCGAGAGCGTCGAGACGCGGTTGGAGACGGTCGAGGACGAACTGCGCCGGCTCCGCGACCGGAAGGGGCGGCTCGACGAGACGATCAACGCGCTGAGCCCCATCGTCGAGTTGAACCGGGACTTCTTGGCCGAAACGCGACTGCCAGAGACGTTCGACGCGGCCGACGCCCTCGAGGACCTGCAGCCGGAGACGGGGACCGTCACCTGCTGGACCTGCGGGCAGCCCGTCGAGCGCGCGGAAATCGAAGCACAGGTCGAGGCCGTCGAGGCGATCCTCCGCGAGAAGCGGGCGGAGCGAGCGACCGTCGCGGACCGGATCGAAGAGCTTCAAGAAGAGCGGGCGGACCTCGACGCCCGCCGAGACGAACGCGCCGATCTCGTCGAGCGCCGGCGGCGCCTCGAACGCGACATCGAGGAACGCGAGCGCACGCTCACCGACCTCGAGAGCCGCCTCGACGACGTGCGCGACCGGATCGCGGCGCTGGAGGCGGATCTCGATGCGACAGACGCCGCCGCCGATATCGTCGAGCGCCACCGCGAGGTGAGCGACCTGGAGTACGAGCGCGGCCGCCTCGAACGCGAACTCGCCGAGGTGGAGGGACGGATCGAGGCCGCCGAGGAGGCGAAAGCGGAGCGCGAGTCGCTTCGGGCGGAGCGAGCGGAGGTGACCGACCGGCTGGCGGCGTGTCGGGAGCGCGTCGAGCGGATCGAACGCGAGACGGTCGAGACGGTCAACGAGTGTCTGGACCGCGTGCTGGATCGGCTCTCGTACGGGGGGCTGGAGCGCGTCTGGATCGAGCGCCGTGAGGGCGAGGCGGGGACGAGCTTCGATCTGCAGGTCGTCCGGACGACCGACGACGGGGGCGTCTACCGCGCGCCGGTCGCCACCCTCAGCAAGAGCGAACGCGAGGTCGTGGGGCTGGTGATCGCGCTCGCGGGCTATCTCGTCTACGACGTGGCCGAGACGGTGCCCGCCGTCGTCGTGGACGCCATCGAGATGCTGGACGCGGAGCGCATCCACGGCCTGCTCGACTTCTTCGCCGATCACGCCCGCTACGTCGTGGCCGCGGTCCTGCCGGAGGAGGCCGACCGGTTACGGAAGCGATTCGAGACGGTCGCGCTGGCGACGGAGGTCGCGTGAAATCCGGCGACTTATCCCGTCGAGCGGCCTACGTCGAGCATCGATGACGACTCTGAAACGAACGCCGGGTCCGGCCGCGCGGAGCGCCTTCCGACTCGGTATACTGGCCGCCGGCATCGTCGGCCTCGCGGCCCTCGGCGCCGGCTATCTGGGGGGCGTCCTCACGACGACGACGGCGCTGTACGTCCTGTTCGCGCTCTTTCCGATCTACCTCGTGTTGGTCGCGTCCGTCCTCAGCGTCTGGCTCGGCTACGACAAGGACGCGACGGACCTCCGCCCGGTGTATCGTTAGTCGTCGCCCGGCGGGCCGCCGACGCGCCCGATTGCGGCCCGGACACGGCCGACGAGCGTCGAGCGGTCGCGTTCGTGTCGGCGGAACGCGAGGGTCAGGCCGACCAGCGCGACCACCGAGAGGACGGCGAAGGGGCCGCCGGTTAGGACGGCCGCGACCTGCAGCGATTCGCCGCCACCGACGAGCAACACGGCGCCGGCGACGAGACCCTGGAGGACGCCCCAGAAGACGACGCTCCCGGTGGTCGGCGCGACGCCCTGCCGGGTCGCCAGTATCGACACCACGAGCGTCGACGTATCCGCGGACGTGACGATGAAGACGACGATGAGCGCGAGGAAGACGAAGAGGAGCAGTCGGGAGAGCGGGAGGGCGGCGAGGACCGGAAAGCCGGCAACGGCTTCGGAGCCGCCGGCGGCCTCGACGGCGGCGAGCACGTCGGCCCGGCCGGATCGCTGGAGGGCGAGGGTGGTGCCGCCGAACAGCAGGTGCCAGCAGACGGAAGCGGCCGACGTGGCGACGACGCCGGTGAAGACGACGGTCCGCACCCGGCGACCCTTCGAGAGCGCCGCGAGAAAGAGCCCGGCGAAGGGCGCCCACGAGAACCACCACGACCAGTTCCAGACCGTCCAGTTCGCGGCCCACGGTCCCGAGGTGACGAAGCTCATCGACACGAAGTCCGTCGCGTAGCGGCCGAGGGCGGCGGCGCCGGCGTCGAGGACGAACCCGCGGGGGCCAACGACGAGAAGCAGGAGGGCAAAGAGGACAAAGAGGACGAGGTTGACGCCGGCGATGCGGCGGATGCCCCGCTGGACGCCGCTCTCCGCGGAGACGCTGTAGATGACGACGAGACCGGCGACGAAGAGGAGGGCGCCGGAGCCGCCGACGGCGACGCCCCACTGGAAGGTGATGCCGGCGAGGAACTGCTGGCCGACGAACGCGACGGAGGTGGCGATGCCGCCGATGGTGGCGAAGATGGCCAGCACGTCGACGAATTTCGCGAGCGGACCGTCCAACCGGTCGACGCCGAGGAAGGGCGTGAGAATCGTCGAGACGCGGAGCGGCGCGCCGTGCTGGTGGGTGTAGTAGGCGATGGGGAGACCGACGACGAGGTAGGCACACCACGCCGACACCCCCCAGTGAAAGCTCGCGTAGGTGAGCGCGACGACGGCGGCGGCGGCGGAGCGGGGGGCAGCGCCCGAGCCGGGCGGGGGCGCTCCGTAGTGAAAGAGCGACTCGGCCGGCCCCCAGAAGACGATGCCGGCGGCGATGCCGGCGGTGAAGACCATCGCGAAGTACGTCGGGTAGGTGTAGTCCGGTTCGGCGTCGGGACCGCCGAGCGTGATCGACCCCCACGGGCCGACCAGGAGGAAGAGAGCGTAGACGACGGCGAGAAACATGGCGCCGAGGAAGAGCCAGTCGAACTGCCGGAAGAGGACGCGCTGGGCCGCCGTGACGGCCGCGCCAGTTCGGGCGGGGGCGAGGAGGCGGGCGGCGAAGAAGCCGCCGAGGACGGCGACGGGCACGCCGAAGGTGACGGGGTCCTGTCGGGCGAGGAAGCCACCGACCCAGTTTCGCCACGAGAGGTGCCGGACCCGGAGGAGATACGGCGCCCCTGGCTGTGAGTCGTCGGCGTCGGGTCGCTTCACGGGGAGGAGCGCGAGGTAGGCGAGCCCAGTGCCGAAAAAGAGAAGCGAGAGGACGAGCCATCCACGGCCGGAGACGACGGAGCCGACGATGGCGGGGAAAAAGAAGCCGGAGACGACGACGACGCCGGAGAGCACACACACGGGGAGGAGCGCGGAACGAGCGAGCCGCTCCAGCACGGCCGTGGCGTGTGAGGCCATGGCATACGTGTCGGTGGGCGGAAACATAGGTGTGTCGTCGGGGGCTTCTTTTTGTCGCTGCCGCGCGAACTGGTCGCCGTGGCGACCGATCCCCCCGAGACGCCGGGAGATACGGCGCTCGACGAGCTGTTCCACCAGCCCGAGCAGGTACCGCTGGTCTACTGGCGGACGTTCTCCGGACCGAAGACGGCCGTCCTGCTGACGGGAGCGACGGCCGTCTTCGCCTTCGTCGCCGGGCTCTCCCACCTGAGCCAGGGCGGCGTCACGCCGACCGGGCCGTTCGCGGGCGCGCTCCCGCCCGGCGCGTCGGACGCGATACCGCTCGCGAGCATCGTCGTCGGCTTCCTGCTCGCGGGGGTCGCGGTCGGGTTACGGAGTCGCTACCGACTCGCCTGGTACGGCGTGTTGGGCGGTGTGGCGGTCCTGCTCGGCATCCCGCTGGTGACGGGGGCGGCGAGCGACGCGGTGCCCGCGCTGGTCGGGGTGGCGGGGGCGACGCTGGCGGTGGCGAAGCGGTCGGGCTTCGACCGTCGAGTCGAGTTGACCGCGTTCCAGACGACGGCGCTGCTCGCGTTCGTCGGGGTCCAGGTGTACGGCACCGTCGGCACCTACGCCATGCGCGAGCACTTCGTCGGCGTCGACACGGTGACCGACGCGTTCTACTACATCGTCGTGACGGGAACGACGGTCGGCTACGGCGACGCGACGCCGACGACGCAGGTGACGAAACTGTTCACGCTCTCGATAATCGTCCTCGGGACGGGGGCCTTCACCGTCGCCACGGGCTCTTTGATCGTGCCCGTCCTCGAATCCCGCATCTCCAGCGCCTTCGGAACCATGACAGCCTCGGAACTCACACTGCTCGACGATCACGTACTGGTCCTCGGGAGCGGCGAACTGACCGAACCGCTCCTCGACGAACTCGAAGCGACGACGGACGTGGTGGTCGTGACGCCTGACGCCGACGCGGCGTCGGCACTCGACGAACGCGACGTGAACGTGTTGACCGCCGATCCGACCGACGAGGGACCGCTGCTCGACGCCCGTATCGACGCCGCACGGGGGGTCGTCGTGGCGACGGACGACGACGCGCGGGACGCCCTCGCCGTGGTCGCCGCCCGGCAGGCCAACCCCGACGTGCGTATCGTCGCCGCGGCGACCGACCAGAAACACGCCGACAAACTGGAGGCCGTCGGCGCCGACGCGGTCATCAGCCCGGCGGTCATCGGCGGGCGACTCCTCGGCCGGTCGGTCCTCGGTGAGGCGGACGCGCTCGGCGGACTGGGCGACGACGGGGACGACGCCTGACCGCCCCCAAGTTATTTGCTCCAGTCAGGAGAACGACCGGTAAGGGACGGAGAGCCATGTACGATACGATTCTAATCCCGTTCGACGGTAGCGACGAGGCGATGAAAGGAGCCAAGCACGGTATCGAGCTCGCGGCGACGTGTGATGCGACGGTACACGCGCTCTACGTCGTCGACCTCCCGGGTGCACCACGAACGGTGTATCTCAGGGACGACGAGGACGAGATGCGCGAGCGGTACCGCGAGTACGGCGAGGAAGTGACGGACGACGTCTGCGAGATGGCGGCCGAGGAGGGGGTCGAGTGTGTCACCGCGCTCCGGAGCGGGTCGCCGGGCGAGGAGATCGTCGACTACGCCAAAGACGAGGGGATGGACGCCATCGTCCTCGGGAGCGCGTATCGGGGGAAGTGGGGCGCACTCCTCGGGAGCACGGCGGAGAAGGTGGTCCGAACCGCCGAGTCCCCGGTCGTCACGGTGCGGGAGAAGATGAACGACTGACGACGGTCGGCACGTCACGGTGCGGTATCCCGCCGGAGCCACCGCTCGCGCAGGTAGATGAGGATGCTGGCGCTCAGAAAGGTGAGGCCGGCGAGGCTGAGCCGACCGGCTGCCATCAACCACAGCGCGACGGCGAACGCCGCGACTATCGACAGCGCCAGAATCGTCGGAACCGCATCGGGCATGGACGTGTTCACACGCCGGAGCGTGAAAAGTTCCACCGGGCGACGCGCCCGAGTCAGTAGAAGTGTTTGAACTCCCAGTGATACTGGCAGTTCGGGCAGTTCGCCCACTCGGGCACGTCGAACGCCTCCGGGTGACGCTGGCCGTGTTGCATCGGCGTCCGGCAGACCGGGCAGGTGAGACCGAGCAGGTCGAGGTCGCCGAACCGCTCGGCCGGGAGGTCGACCGAACACGTCGGACAGTCGATGGACGCCCGCGAGTCCGCCTGGAGGATCTCGCTCCCGCAGTCCGGACACCGGAGCATCGCAGGCGGACGGTACGCCCACCCGGTGTCGCCGTCGATGGTAGTGGTGTGGGTCTCGACGCTCGAGAGGCGGAACTTGTTCGGGCCATCGCCGGTCCGCAACGGATCGATCACCCGCTCGGCGAGCCGTCGGAGTGTCGCGGCGAGCCACCGGAGCGCCGCAGTCGTCCGACTACCGGCCGCAGTGAGTCTCTTCCCGAGACCGTGGGCGTCGTCGGCCACTGTCCACCGTTAGGCAAGGAATAGCATAAAGGACTCGTCGGGGACAGCCTTTCCCCGACGCCCACACAATCGGACCGCGTGTCACGTTCGCGCCGAGAGGACGGGGAGCGGCGGACCACGACTGGCGTCGTCGCCCTCGCGTCGCTCCAGTGGAGTATCGAGCCGACGGCCGTCGTCGCCAGTGATCCCGGTCGAGCGGCCGCATCGTTCCTGCTCGTCCTGACCGTCGCCGCGGCGGTTCGGTACTGGCGCGCGGGGCTGCTCAACTGGGCGGTCGACGCGACGCTCGAACGGCCGCTCACCGCGCCGCTGTACGGCGTGGCGGCGTCCGCCCTCGGGTGGCTCGTGATCGCCTACGCGTTCGGGCAGGCGCTCCGCCTCGGCGGCGCGGTCGGACAGGCCGGCGTGGTACTCGGCGTCGGCGTCGCGCTCTGTGTCGGCGGCTTCGGGTTCGTCGTCGTCGGCGCCGCCCTGACGACCGTCGTCGGCGACCGTCGACCGTGGGCCGGCCCGCTCGTCGGGGCAGGACTCGGTGCGGTCGTGCTGGTGGCGCTTCCGCGTCCGGTTGGTCTCGTCGTCTGGGTGTTCGTGGCGGCGACGGGGCTGGGCGGAGTGGCACGTCGGTGGATCCACGCCTCGGCGTCGGTAGAACGACAGGCGAAGTGATAGGAAGTATCGTAACTGTCCAGAGATTCTCGCCGGACCATCCCGGCGAGAATCTCTGCTGACTTCCGAGACTCCCTATGAGAACTCGAAAGAGCGGTCGAGGGGATCCGTCAGTCGCTGCTGGCCGCGTCGTCGCCTTCCCTGACGTCGGTCACCATCTCGTTGCCCGCCGTCACCACGTCGACGTTCTCGCGGTCCGAGAGCTCCTGAATGGTTTCGGCGAACTCCTCGGATTCGAGGATTTCGTACTCGTTGCTGAGTCCGAGATAGACGGTGTAACACATCAGACAGAGGATGACGGCGAAGGGGAGACCGGTCGTGATCGCTGCCGTCTGCAGGGCGGTGAGGCCACCACCGTAGAGCAGGATGGCGGCGACGGCGCCCTCGGTGACCGCCCAGAAGATACGCTGGGCACGCGGCACGTCGTGTTTGCCGCCGGAGGTCAGGTGGTCGATGACGAGCGACCCGGAGTCGGAGGACGTGACGAAGAAAGTGATCACCAGGAGCGTCGCGAGGATGCCCGAAATCGCCCCGAGCGGGAACTGTTCGAGCATGGCGAACATGGCGACCGTCTGTCCGAGTTCGTTGTAAGTCGCGAGCGCCGCGCCGTTACCCTGCAGCGAGTTGAACAGGGCGCTGCCGCCGAAGGCGGACAGCCAGATGGTGGAGAACATCGCCGGAAGGACCAGAACGCCCATGACGAACTGGCGGATGGTCCGGCCCTTCGAGATGCGGGCGATGAACATCCCGACGAACGGTGACCACGCGATCCACCAGCCCCAGTAGAAGACGGTCCAGGCGGTGACCGTCGATCCACCATCGGCGAGCGTCCCGCGGAAGAAGCCGAGCGCGAGGATGTTGTTGAAGTAGACGCCGAGCCCTTCGACCCACGTACCCAGGATGAACACCGTCGGCCCCACGATCATGAGGAAACCGAGCAGTGCGAACATCAGGTAGAGGTTGATGGTACTCAGGCGCTTGACCCCACCGTCGAGGCCGGCCGCGACCGAGAGCGTGGCGATGCCGGTGATGCCCGCGATGAGCAGTGTCTGCACGAGGGGGTTCGTCGGAACGGAGACCAAGCCGAGGAGGTCGCCGCCGACGTAGGAGAGCCCCTGATTCACCTGTGACACGCCGAGACCGAGCGAGGTGGCGAGCCCGAACAGCGTGGCGAACACCGTCACGAGGTCGATGACGTGCCCCGGCCAGCCGTAGATGCGGTCGCCGAGCAGGGGCCAGAAGATCGACCGGAAGGTGAGCGGCAGGCCACGGTTGAACGAGAAAAAGGCGAGGCCGAGGCCGACGAGGCCGTAGACGGCCCACGGGTGGAAGCCCCAGTGGAAGAACGTCTGGGCCATGGCCGCCGACGCCGCTGCCCCGGTTTCGGCCTCGGCGCCGAAGAAGCCGGGGACGTTCTGGAAGTAGTACAGCGGTTCGGAGACGCTGAAGAACATGAGGCCGATCCCCATGCCGGCGCTGAACAGCATCGCCATCCAGGAGAAGTCGCTGAACTCCTTTTCGGCCTCCACGCCGCCGATCTTGATCTTGCCGTACTTGCTGAACGCGAAAAAGAGGAGGACGACGATGAAGATGTTCACCGACAGCAGGTAGAACCAGCCGAAGTTCTCGCCGATGAAGTTGAATAGGAACGTGTACGCCGCGGCTGCCTGGTCACCGAGCAGGATCGTGACGGCGATGAACAGGCCGATGAGAACCAGGGCCACGGGGAAGACGACCGGATGGATGTCGAAGCCGAGTGCTTGGATGTTGGTGTCGCCGGGTTCGCGGTCTGACTCGGGGTGGAACAGTTCTACCTGCAGCCCCTCGGACATCTCTCCAGTCGTGTCGTCTGATTTAGCCATATCGCTCCTCCGTCCGGTGCGTGCCGGTCGTGTGTTGTCGGTGGATCATGTGCGTGTCTTCGGATGTCGGTCGTCGGTCTGTGCGTCGCCCGTGCGCCGGCCCTCCGGCGAGCGCCGAACTACCATGGTCATGGATAGCCGCACCCATGGCAGAGAGCCACATAGAAACTACTCGTTGTGTCAGATAAAGTTTGGCGTTTTTCTCGAAGAAATTCGGGCCGATTACCGAAGGATCTTCGAGCGGCCAGGGTCGAACAGTGGTTCGTCGCGGACGGTAGCGTCGTAGGTCGTTCCCTCACACAGCACCTGGACCGAGGTGCCCGCGTCCGCGTACTCGCTGGGGAGGTACGCGTAGGCGATGGACTCGCCGAGGCTGTAGCCGTAGTCGCCGGCGACGACGTAGCCGAGCGCCTCGTCCCCGTCCAGGACGGGCCGCCCGCCGAAGATCACGTCCGTCGAGTCGTCGAGCGTGATCGGGGTGAGCCGGCTGTCCGGCTGTCTCTCGGCCAGCGCCTCCCGGCCGACGAAGTCGGTGTCCATGTCGACGGCGAAGCCGAGCCCGGCCGAGAAGGGGTCGGCGTCGGTGTCGATGTCGGTCCCCCAGAGCCGGTAGCCCTTCTCCAGGCGCATCGACTCCAGCGCGCCGCCGCCCATCGGCCGCACGTCGAGGTCCTGACCCGCCTCCCACAGCGTCTCCCAGAGACGCGAGCCGTACTCCGTCGGCGCCCACAGTTCCCAGCCGAGTTCGCCGACGTAGGAGACACGCAGAGCGAGGACGGGCACCTCGCCTACGTAGATTCGCTTCGCGCTGAAGTAGGGGAAGTCCTCGGCGGAGACGTCCGCGTCGGTGACCCGCTGGAGCAGGAGCCGGGACTTCGGCCCCCACAGCCCGACCGTGGATCGGGCGCCCTCCTCGACGGTGACCGACACCGTCTCCGGGGCGTGAGACTGGAGCCAGCCGCCGTGGATGCCCGGCGAGTTGCCGCCGCCGGTCGTCACGACGAACTCCTCGGGACCGAGGCGGACGACGGTCACGTCCGCCAGCACGTTCCCGCCCTCGTTACAGAGCAGGGAGTACCGGACCCGCCCCTCGTCGATATCCACGTCGTTGGTGCACACCCGCTGGAGGAAGTCCGCGGCGCCCGCACCGGAGACGACGATGGAACTGAACGAGGTCATGTCGAACATCGACACGTGCTCGCGGGTGTGGAGGTGTTCGGCGCCCTCGATGGGCGAGCGGTTGACCCCCTGCCACCCCTCCTGCTCGGGAATCTCGTCGGCGTAGCGCTCCACGAGGTCGGCGTTCGACTCGTACCACTGCGGCGCCTCCCAGCCGCCGGACTGGTAGAACTCGGCGCCGAGTTCCGCCTGCTGGGCGTAGAACGGGCTCCGTCGGAGGCCGCGGTGGTCGTCGGGCTGCCAGCGCGGTTCGACGATGCTGTACACCTGCCGGTACTGCGTTGCCCCCCGGTCGACGAAGTAGCCTTTCTCGCCGGCGTGGGGTTCGAACCGGTTCACGTGGATGCCGCCGGTTTCGACGGGGCCGGACGGGAGCTTTGGGACACCCGTCTCCATCCACTCCGCGAGGATCTTGCCGTAGCCGCCGGAGTGCGTCCACCAGATGGCGAGGGCGGTCCACAGGTCGTCGACCGCCGCCGTCTCGCCGAGGACCGGCATCCCGTCGGGCGTGAACACGAAGATGCCGTTCTCGGTGGCCTCGAACTCCGTGCCCTCGGAGACGGGGAGGAGTTCCTCGAACGCCCGCTTGGGCGATTTGTCGCGGTCGGGGTGGGTCGCGCGCTCCCAGTGCTCGTCGGTGAACTCGCGGACCGACGCCTGCCGGCGCTCCGTGTTCGCCCCCATCGCGTCGGGGTCGACCGTCAGCGACTCGTGGTTGTACGAGCCGAGGCCGATGGCGTCGCCGTGGGTGCGGAAGTAGAGGGAGTTGTCCTGGTCGCGGCCGACCGGCCGGGTCGGGCCGCGGCTCATGGCGTCGGCGATGCGGTGGTCGCCGGGCACCTCGAAGTCGCCCGTGTCGACGCGGGCCGTCGGCTCCGCGCCGGCCAGTTCGTCCAGTGGCTCCGTGACGGCGTACTGGTGTTCGACGGGCGCGATGGGCAGGTCGAGACCGGCGAGTTTGCCCGTCTTGTACCCCCAGTTGTTCGTCGCGAGGACACAGCGGTCGCAGTCGATGCGGCCGCGGTCCGTCTCGACTGCGGTGATCGAACCGCCG
The DNA here is from genome assembly GCF_003342675.1 of Haloplanus rubicundus. Classification (NCBI taxonomy): domain Archaea; kingdom Methanobacteriati; phylum Methanobacteriota; class Halobacteria; order Halobacteriales; family Haloferacaceae; genus Haloplanus; species Haloplanus rubicundus. The sequence continues at coordinate 3,146,228 of NZ_CP031148.1, forward strand.
CTCACGTCGAAGTCGGTGACCGACGTGTGGCCGTAGAAGTCCGCGTCCGACTGCTGGATGTACCACTGGAGGGCGGCGATGCCGTCGACCCGGCCGTCGGTCGGCGAGTAGTAGCCGCCCAGAATCTCGTCTTCGTTCACCAGCGGCAGGTAGTCGGTAACCTCCGCGGGCGAGAGGAGTTGCGGGTCGGGCAACCCGTAGGCGGTGGCGTGTTCGACCCGCCGTTGCAGGAAGTCCATCCGCTCCTCGCTACGGGCCACCTCGATGCCGCCCACCTCGTCGTAGACGCCGGCGTCGGAGAGGAGGCGGCTGGTGTAGTGGGCCGTCTTCGTCATGAGCTTCGACGGCGACGTCTGGAACATGATGCCCGGCGCGTGCGTCGACGATCCACCGGTCACGGGAAGGGGTCCCTGGTCGACGACGACGACGTCCTCGGCGCCGAGTTCCGAGAGGTGGTAGGCGACGCTACAGCCGACGGCGCCGGCGCCGACGATGACCGTCTCGGCCGTGTCGGGAAGCGTTCCACTCATCTAGATCAGTGGCTCCTCTTCGACGGTCGCGGCGTACTTCTCGCCCTCGTACAGAATCTCCACGTCGGTGCCCGGCTCCGCGAACTCCGGTGGGAGGTAGGTGTACGCGACGCAGGCGCCGACCGAGTAGCCGTACTCGGCGGAGTGGACGTAGCCGATGGCCTCGTCGGTTTCGGGGTCCAACACCGGCCGGTCGGCGAGAATCGCCGCCTCGGGGTCGTCGAGCGTGAGGCAGGCGACTTCGTGGCGGACGTTGTCGCCGGCGGCGGCCGCCGCGACGGCCTCTTTCCCGACGAAGTCGGTGTCGAGGTCGACGGCGAAGCCGAGACCGGCCTCGTAGGGGTTGTGCTCGGTGTGGAGGTCCTCACCCCACAGCCGGAACCCCTTCTCGATGCGCAGGGAGTCGAGCGCGCCGTTGCCGTAGGGGCGGATGTCGTACTCCGCGCCCGCCTCCATGACGTGCTCCCAGAGCGTCTCGCCGTACTCGGAGGGGGTGTAGAGTTCCCAGCCGAGTTCGCCCGCGTAGGACACCCGCAGGGCGGTCACCGGGACGTTCTTCACGTAGAACTGCTGGCTCGTGAAGTACGGGAACGCGTCGTCCGAGAGGTCGGCGTCGGCGACTTTCGAGAGCACCTTCCGCGCGTCCGGGCCGGTACAGACCATCGCCGCCAGGGAGGAGGTCACGTCGTTGACGACGACGCCCTCCGGCGCCTGTTCGCGCACCCACGCGACGTGGTTGTTTCCGACTTCGCGGCCCGTCGTGAGCAGGAGGTAACGGTCGTCGTCGGTCCGCGTCACCGTGATGTCGGCGCGGACGCCGCCCGCCTCGTTACACATCAGGGTGTACCGGACCTGCCCGACGTCGAGATCCATGTCGTTCGTACAGAGCCGCTGGACGAACGCGTCGGCGTCGGGGCCGACCACCTCCATCTTGTTGAACGCGGTCATGTCGTGGAGGCCGACGTGTTCGCGGACGTGGAGATGTTCGGCCGCCTCGATTGGCGACCAGTACTTCGCCTCCCAGCCGTCTCGATCGGGGATTCGATCCTCGTATCGCTCCACGAGGTCGGCGTTGGACTCGAACCACTGGGGCTCCTCCCAGCCGGCGGAGGCCCAGAGTTCGGCGTCACGACGCTCGTGGGCGTGGTACATCGGCGTACGCCGGATGTCGCGCTGTTTGCCCTCCCAGACCCACTTCGGATGCACGATGTTGTAGACGATGCGGTACTCCTCGCCGCCGATGTCGCGGGTGAAGTCCCACGACCCCTCGTGGGCGTCGAAGCGGTTCACGTCGCAGTGCGCGAGGTCGATGGGACCGTCGGGCAGTTTCGGCATCCCCGTCTCCATCCACTCCGCGAGCGCCTTGGCCGCGCCGCCGGCGTGGGTGATCCAGATGGCCGAGGCGACCCACAGGCCAGCCGTCCCCTGCACCGGCCCCATGATCGGGAGGCCGTTCGGCGACTCGGCGAACATCCCGTTGTACTTGAACTCCAGCTCCTTGTCCTTCGTCGCGGGAATGAGTTCGTCGCTCGCGGTTCGCGGGGCCTTGTCCGGGCGGTCCGGATGCGTCGCCTCGTTCATGAACCGCTCGGAGAAGTCGTGGACCGACGCCTGGTTGCCGTCTGGGTCGTTCCCGCCCAAGTCGTCCGGGGCCGGGACGACCGGCTCGTGGTTGTACGAGCCGATGCCGTAGGAGTCGCCGTGGGTCCGGTAGTACATCGCGTTGTCCTGGTCGCGCAGGATGGGACGGTCCGGGTTGGCGAGTAGCCGTTTCGCCTTCTCGCCGGAGACGTTCTCGTAGCCCTCGAAGAGGGGGTGGTCGGTCACGTCCTGTGCGTTGTCGGCGAGTTCGTCGAGCGACTCGGTCATCGTGTACTGGTGCTCGACGGGGGCGACCGGCAGGTGGACGTCGAGTTTCTCGCCCAACTGCCGCGCCCAGATGTTCGTCGCGACGACCACCTCGTCACAGGCGACGGTGCCGTTCTCGGTGACGACGGCCTGCACGTCGCCGTTCTCGTCGAGTTCGATGTCCTCGGTCCGGGTGTGCGGGACGAACTCGGCGCCGCCGTCCATCGCCCGCCGGGCCAGGGCGTCACAGGCGACGACGCCCGACGCCTGTCCGTCGGTCGGGGAGTAGTACCCCCCGAGGATGCGGTCCGAATCGACGAGCGGCAGGTGGTCGGTCACCTCCTCCGGGGTGAGCAGTTGTGGGTCCTCGAGTCCCCACGCGGTCGCGTGTTCGACCCGTCGCTGGAGGAAGTCCATGCGCTCCTCGGTCCGGGCCACCTCGATGCCGCCGACTTCCTTGTACGCCTGCTGGCCGTCCCGGCCTTCGAGCTCGGAGTAGAGCTGTCGGCTGTAGTTCGCGAACTTCGAGAGGACCTTCGGCTCGGCCGTCTGGAACATGATGCCGGGCGCGTGCGTGGAGGACCCGCCGGTCGTCGGCATCGGTCCCTGATCGACGACCACTACGTCGTCCCGTCCCAACTCGGTGAGCTGATACGCGAGGTTGCACCCGACGATACCGGCCCCGACGATGACGGTGCCGGCGTCGCTCGGAAGTGTGTTCCTATCACTCATACTGAAAGGGTTCGACCCCGGCGCCTTATAATCACACCTCAGCGACGACACCCATTTATATACCGGAGGGTGTCGGGTCGGTCACGCTCTTAACAGCGATATACGTGTTAAGAGCTGCCGGTCGGCATCCGGCACCGTCGCCGGCGCCCCTTTATACGTCCGAGATAGCTGTGGTTCACCCTTATGCAGAGGGGGACCGTTGTCGTGATCGATGACGAACAACGAATCCCAGACGCTCGACGCACATCCGAACCACCCGGAGGTCGATCAGTCGGATCGCGTACTGCCGCGGAACCTGCGCCAGACCGGCGATCCGGGCATCGAGATGCTCGTCTCGACGCGTGTCCGAAAGTCACCGTTCTTCGACAAGTCGTTCAACGAGGAAGGCGCGTGGCGCTGCACCGTCTACAACCGCGTCTACCACCCGCGCGGCCTCGTCGAACCCGAGGACGGCGGTGCGATGAAGGAGTACGAAGCGCTGACCGAGAGCGTGACGCTGTGGGACGTGGCCGTGGAGCGCCAGATTCGCGTGAAAGGCCCGGACGCGGAGGCGCTTACGGACTATCTGATCACGCGTGACGCGACGAGCATCGAGACGATGAAAGGCAAGTACGTCATCCTCTGTAACGAGGACGGCGGCATCCTCAACGACCCGGTCCTCCTGCGCGTCGCGGAAGACGAGTTCTGGTTCTCCATCTCGGACTCGACGCTGATGCAGTGGATCCAGGGCGTCAACGTCGGCATGGACTTCGACGTGGAGGTCGACGAAATCGACGTGGCCCCGATGCAGATTCAGGGGCCGCTCTCGGAGGACGTGATGGTCGAAGTCGTCGGCGAGGAAGTGTCCGAAATCCCGTACTACGGCCTCATGGACACGCAGATCAACGGCTGTGACGTGTTGGTGAGTCAGACCGGCTTCTCCGGCGAGAAGGGCTTCGAAGTCTACGTCAAGGACGCGAGCGAGAACGCCGAACGCGTCTGGGACCCGGTGATGGAGGAGGTCAAGGCCCACGGCGGCCGACAGATCGCCCCCGGTCACCACCGTCGCATCGCGGCCGGCATCCTCTCGTGGGGCCAGGACATGGACCACGAAACCTCGCCGTTCCAGGTCAACCTCGGCTACCAGGTGCCCGACGACAAGGAGGGCGACTACATCGGCAAGGATGAACTGGAGCGCCAGAAGGAACTGATCGAGAACGGCGAGTATCCGTTCAACCTCAAACTCGTGGGCCTGAAGATCGCGGGCGAGCCGATCCGCGACTACGCGCCCGACTTCTGGATCATCTCCGATCCCGAGACGGGCAAGGAGTGTGGCTACATGACCTCGCCGTGGTGGAACCCGGAGCTGGAGACGAACATCGGTCTCGGATTCGTGCCCGCCGAGAAGCTGGAGGCCGAGACGGACGCCCTGCTCAACGACGAAATCTACGAGCACGACCTCGATCTCGAGTTCGAGGTCCACCTCCCCGAGGAGTACGCGGAGGGTGACGGCGAACCGGCGTTCGCGACGGTAGCCGAGGTGCCCTTCAAGGAGTCGGTGAATCCGAGCGCTCGCGAGCAGGCGAAGCTGAACGCCCGGAAGGAGAGCGAGGAGTAACTCCGGGAAGCGTTATCCGCCGCCAGTCCGTAGGACAACCGTCACCCCCCTCATGTCACTCTCGAAATCGAAATCCACCGACGGCGCACCGAGTCTGCTCGCGGAACCACGCTTCGAGCTGATGCCGTTCGACAGCTTCGAAGGGCAGATGGAACAGCTACCCGAGGGTGCCGAAATCGCCATTACGGCGTCGCCACAGCTCGGGCTCGACGCAACCGTCGAGTGGAGCGAGAAGTCGGCCGCGCGCGGCTACACCCCGATCCCCCACGTCGCGGCCCGGTACGTCCGCGACAGGGAGCATCTCGACGAAATCGCGACCCGACTCACCGAGGCGGGTGTCACCGACATTTTCGTCCCCGGTGGCGACCGTGAGGACCCAGTCGGCGAGTTCGAGTCCGCGTACGACCTCCTCGTCGCGCTCGACGACCTGGGTCACGAGTTCGACGAGGTGGGCATCACCGGCTACCCCGAGGGCCACGACTTCCTCGACGACCGCACGCTCGCCGAGGCGATGGAGCGGAAGGCGCCGTACGCGACGTACATCACGACCCAACTCTGTTACGATCCCGAGGCCGTCCTCGAGTGGATCGAGACGATCCGCGACCGCGGGGTCGACCTCCCCATCGAAGTGGGGATTCCGGGCGTGATGAAGTATCAGCGCCTGCTCTCCATCTCCCAGAAGGTCGGCGTCGGCGACTCGATCAACTTCCTGCGGAAGACCAGCGGCATCGTCGGGTTCGTGCGCCAACTCGTCGGCTCGCGCGGGAAGTACACCCCCGACGCTCTCGTCGACGGCCTCGCGCCGTACGTCGACGATCCCGACTACGGCATCCGCGGCATCCACATCTACACCTTCAACCAGACGGCCGACACCGAGGCGTGGCGGCGCGAGCGGCTAGACGGCTAGCCGTCTTACCAGAATCATTTGATTGTCAATTTTGTGGAACTATCGCCGAGAACGTTCGATACGGCCAGTCGGAAGCGACGAATAGACATCACCAACGCCCAGTTTTTCCCGGGATAATTATTTTCGAAGTAATGGAAGCGGCCGACGTGTCGGCGGAGCGTATTACGGACGCATAGATAACAGATCGATCACTCGGCGGCCGTCGCCTCGCGGAGTAACACGGCGCCGGTGCTGCGGACGACGACGACGTATCCGCCGTAGGTGAACGTGAGACAGCCGGCGGCGGACCGGTCGGGGGCCTCGGTGTTCCAGAGGGCGTCGAGGGCGTCGACGTTGATGCGCGTTTCGAGCGGCGGGAGGTCGGCCGGCGCGGTGTCGGTGAGGTCGGCGACGGCGTCCCGGAGAGTGTCGCTCAGCCGGCCGTCGCCGTCGTGATAGACGTGGTGGGTCTCACCCCGAGGCGTGGTAGCGGCACACATGGGTGACGGTTGGAAGGAAGCGGATTGGTTCCACGGGTGTCTCACCTGTGGCGTTTATACGCTGAACAGGCGCAATACCACGACCTTCAGGCCGTGGATACGCGCCGTCACTCAGTGCCACATTCCCTCGACGAATTGCATAGTTGAGTTTCCACTCCGTACTTTCAAGCGTCAAGAACCGCTATGCGATGGTACGGTCAGGTCGGAACGGAGCGGATTCCGAACGACCTTCGGAGGCGGCCTGCCCGCCCTCGTAACGAGGCAGTATCCAAAAGACAGGCGGTGAACGCCGTATTCCAGAAGAGTACGGTCGTGTGTCGCCTGTTTCAGCACGCCCACGATACCTCCAAGTCTCGTGACGCCGACTCGGCGTTCGCCGGGCAAAAACAACCACGAACGCCGACGACGCCGAGGATAGGAGTAACAGCCGCTTGGCACGGCTAGACAGCCACCGACCACGATGACTGGGTTAGATGCGGACTCCCGTAAAGTGGCGGCGTCCATGGTTGCAGACCTGAAACTCCCACCGCTCGGGATTCCTCCGCCTTCAGGCGGAGGAGGATGTCAAGACTCGTCGATCAGCGTCCGCTCGATGAGCCGGGAGGTTCCCCTGCGGATGCGGCCGCCGACGGCAGTCGGGGAGATGCCGAGGTCCTCGGCGAGCGCCTGGAGCGAGGTACCGCGGGGTTCCTCGAAGTACCCGGCCTCGTAGGCGGTCACGAGGGCGTCGCGCTGGGCGTCGGTGAGGCCGATGCGGTCGTCGACGGAGAACTGATCGAGCGAGTAGATGTGGCCGAGTTCGAACTCGATGTCCTCACGGTCGCAGTGCTCCCAGAGTGTGCCGAGCGTCTCGCGGTCGGGGAGTTGCATCCGCACGGACCAGCCGCGGGTCGTACTCTCGGCTTCGAGCATGAGCCCGCCGATTTCCGTCGTCGTCGGCGAGATGAGCTTCGTCCCCTCCGTGTGTCGGAGCCGGTAGATGCGCGTCGTCGACGCCTCGGCGACGAGCAACGACTCCGCGACGGTGTGGTCGCGTTCGAGGGCGGCCTCGAACGCCGGAAACGAGTCGGTTTCGACGAGAAAGAAGAACATCCCCGTCTCCGGATCGGTCGCGGTGTGAGAGACCACCTGCACGTCTGCATCGGTCGACTCGATGGTCGGCGTCAGGGCGAGGTCGGGGTGTGCGAGCTCGACGACGGCGATGAGGCTCATGCGTCCCACCGGGCGCCGGCGGGGCTGACGGCTCGGGCCGCCCCGGGGACGGTGTGCCCGTTCATGTCCACCCTGCCGAGTCGAACTGACTTTATCGTTTGGGAGTCGGTCACGACCGATGCCGGCGTGCCGACCCGAGCGCGTCGGGCGTGGTACTCCGGCCGGCACGAGCGGATTTCCGCCTCCGGTGACTCTTTGGGGAACGGGGTGACAGGTCGGGGCATGGACCTCGGACTCGACGGCAACGCGGCACTGGTGTCGGCTTCCAGCAGCGGTCTCGGGAAGGCGTCCGCGGCGGCCCTCGCCGCCGAAGGCGCAAACGTCGTGATCAACGGCCGGGACCCGGACCGCCTCGACGACGCCCTCGCGGACATCCGCGAGGTGGCGACGGGTGACGTGGTGGCCGTACGGGGCGACCTGACCGACCCCGACGACGTGACTCGACTGGTCGAGCGAACCGTCGAGGAGTTCGGCGGTCTCGACCACCTCGTGACGAGCGCCGGTGGTCCCCCGAGCGGCCCCTTCCTCGACACCACCGACGAGGACTGGTACGAGGCCTACGACCTGTTGGTGATGAGCGTCGTTCGCCTCGTGCGCGAGGCGGCGCCACACCTGCAGGAGGGCGGCGGCACCATCGTCAACGTCACCTCCGGGAGCGTCAAGGAGGCCATCGACGGCCTCGTGCTCTCGAACTCGGTGCGGATGAGCGTCGTCGGCCTGGAGAAGACGCTCTCACGGGAACTCGCCCCCGACGTGCGCGCGAACACGGTGTTGCCGGGCACCCACGAGACGCCGCGCATCGAGGAACTCGTCGAACAGGGCGTCGAGCGCGGCGACTACCCCGACTACGAGACGGGCGTGGCGGAGTGGAGCGCCGGCAACCCGGCCGAACGAATCGGCCAGCCGGAGGAGTTCGGCGACGTGGTTGCCTTCCTCTGCTCCGAACGGGCGAGCTACGTCAACGGCGCGGCCATCCCCGTCGACGGCGGGGACCACGCTTCGAACCTGTAGCGCCGTCGAAACGTGTCGTGGGGGTTTATGTCGAACCCTCCGTTTCTCCCTGCAACTCGTATGGTACTCGGACTGTCGGGAGAGCTGGTTTCGGTCGTGCTGTTTCTGGTCGGCGTCGTCATCGTGGTCGTGAGCGTCGAGACGTTCATCGAGGCGGTGGCGGAGGGCGCCCTCGCGCTCGGCGTCTCGGGCTTTTTCCTGACCGTCGTCCTCGCGGGCACCGACCTGGAGAACGTCATCCTCGGCATCGCGGCGGCGTACGACCAGTTGCCCGACCTGGCTCTCGGCACCGTCTTCGGCGAGGCCCTCTTCATCCTCGGCGCCGCTGTCGGCCTCGCCGGCGTCCTCGTCCCCTTCGAGACGGACGTACCGCGGAACTACCTCGGCCTGATGTTGCTCGCCCCCTTCCTCTTTTTCGGCCTCGCGCTCGACGGCACGCTCTCGCAGTTCGACGGGGTCGTCCTCACCGCGACGTTCGTCCCCTACCTCGCGATCATCTACACGCTCGAACGCTACACGGACACCCGCTACCTGTCGGCCGAGGAGGTCGAGATCATGGAGGAAGAGCGGGAGGAGGAAGCGGAGGCGGACGGCGAGGCGGACGACGAGTGGTTCGACTTCGACCTCGACCTCGACGTCGACGACTTCGTCGAGGAGCGCGTCCCCGAGCGATACGAGGGGCCGGCCTTCCTCGGTATCGCCGTCCTCGCCGCGCTCGGCATGACGGTCGGCTCGGAACTCGCCGTCGAGGGGGCAAAAGAGATCCTCACGATTCTCGGCGTGACCGGGCTGGCCTTCGGCGCGACGGTCATGAGCTTCATCGCGTCGCTGGAGGAACTGTTCCTGACCGTCGAACCCGTGCGTCGGGGGCGCCCCCACATCGGCGTCGGCAACGTCGTCGGGAGCATGCTCTTTTTCGTCAGCGCGAACGCGGGCCTGATCGCGATGGTCCACCCGCTGAACACGTCGGGAACGGTCGTGACCGTCCACTGGCCCTTCTTCCTCGGGACGATGCTCGTCGTCGCCGTCGCGTTCTACCGCGGGAAGGTGGGACGGCCGACCGGATTCCTCCTGCTCGGTGCGTACGCGGCGTACTGGGTGGCGAACTACGTCGTGTAGCTCACTCGCCGATCGGCACCCCACTGAACATAACGAGCGCGATGACCCAGTAGGCGACGTAGAGGCCGCCGAGCAGGTAGCCGTGCCAGCGCTTCATCTCGCCCTGGTAGAAGAAATAGGCCGCGAGCGCGGTCACGACGATCATGGCCGGGAGGTGGAACGTGAGCACGGTCGAGGAGATGTTCACCTCGCTGAGGAACATGATGACGCCGATGTTGCCGGTCACCGAGAAGAGGACGCTCCCGATGACGTTGCCGACGCCGATCTCCGGGAAGCCCCGGCGGACCGGTTCGATGGTGAGCATGATGTCCTCGAACGTCAGGAGGAGCGTGAGGAAGGTCGCCCCGAAGACCGTCTCGGAGATGCCGAACCCTTCGATGACGACCTCGGAGCCACCCTCCAGCAGCATCGCCGCGAAGACGATACCCGCGAGCGCGAGGATGGAGAGGCCGATCCAGACGAAACCGGAGTTCGCGAGGTCACCCAACACGCGCTCCTCGGGAATCTCCTCGAGCGCGTCCGACCGCGTCGCAGTCCCGCCGTCAGGGCGGAGCTGTTTCCCGAGTTCCGTGTTGCGGAACACCGGAATATCGCGCTGGCGCTCGCGGACGATGAAGTAGCCGAACGCGAAGACGAAAAAGGCCGTCAGGATGACGCCGTGGATGGCCGTCAGCGTCCCCATCAGGACGAACGGGACGAGGATGAGCGGTGCGAGGCCGAAGATGGCGATGTAGTCGTTCGGGAGGTCGACCGGGAACGGCCGGACGATGGCGGCGAGCGCGAGGGTCACGCCGATGATCGCCAGCCCCGTCCCGAGCGCCGTCCCGAGCGCCGCTTGCTCCAGTCCCCCACCCGACAGGACCAGCGCGAGGATGGTGTCGTCGAACTCGAACCCCGTGAAGATGATCGCGAGCGCGAACAGGGACATCTTCATGTTGATCGACGCGCGGGCGAGGTAGCTGATCAGTTTCTCCGTACAGGCGGTCAGCAACAGGATGCCGCCGAGGAGGACGATCACCGCGCCGACGGTCCCCTGCGCTTCGATGAAGCCCTCGATGGCGCCCTCGATGCCGCCTTCCTCCTCTTCGCCCGCTTCGCCGGCTTCCTCGCCTTCCTCCTGTGCATTCACGAGGTCGACCGGCCCGCTCGCACCGAGGTCGTCCGCGACCGTGGAGGCCGCGGGAGAAGCGACGAGTAGCGACAGTAACAACACGATACCGACAACCATCCGCTTGCGTGTCATGGACCGTCGAAAGGGGTGGTCCTACATGTATGTTAGTACGCGAGTAGTAACGTGCATTGAATTATTATACATACGGCCCGAGACGTGTCGAGGAGCCAACTATCGGGTGCGCTCGGACTCGTCGACTTCGTCGGCGTGGAGGAGGAACATCGGGTCGGGACCGGGCGAGGCTCGAAGTTCGATCCGCTTGGTCAGGCGGTAGTACTTCCGCTGGCTGGTGCGGTAGCTCTCGACGATGCCCGCCTCCTCCAGCGTCGAGAGGTGGTGGACCGCCGTCTTGCCGTCCATGCCGACGCGGTCGGCGAGTTCGGAGACGTACCGGGGCTCGGTCGACAGTTCGCGGATGATCTTCAACCGCGCCTTGCTCCCGAGCACGTCGAACAGGGACATTCGTTACCGTCCCTTGGGACGCACACTATTTTACCTCTCTCCTCTATAGCTACCCCATGGCCGACCTGCCGGACGCGAACGACGGGCCACGGACCGTCACCGAGGGGTATTTCGAGCGGGAAGTGCGACTCTCCCGCGAATCGACCGCCGCCTTCCTCCGCGACCTCGCCGACCAGATCGAGTCCGAACCGCGACTCACCATCTCCACCGACGAGTGGAAGATTCCCTTCGAATTCGACGAACCCATCGAGGTGGAAGTCGAATTCGTCGGGGAGACCCACCGCCAACTGGAACTGGAGTTGGAGTTCGAGTGGTCGCCGCCCGAGGACGAACTAGGAGTTAGTTAATAAACGATTCACCGGAATTTTTATACTGATCGTATCCTGATTGCCGCGCATGAGCGGAACTTCGCGGCGAGCGTTTCTCGCGGCCACGGGCGTGGCCGCGAGTGGACTGGCCGGCTGTCTCGGCGGGACGGACGGGGCAGGCGCCGGGGGAAGCGGGGACGAGGGCGGCACGGCGTCGCCGACGGGGACGACGACGGGGACGCCGATTCCGGGGGAGTCCTCGCTCCTGCTCAACTGGAAACCGAGCGGCCTGCACGTCCCCTACTTCGCCGCGAAGGCGAACGGCTTCTACGAGGAGGAGGGGCTGACGCTCGGGGAGATTCGGACGGGCGAGGGGTCGACGTTCTCCGCGAAGCAGACCGGCCTCGGCAACGTCGACTTCGCGGTCACCAGTAGCGATCAGGTGTTGAACGTCAACAGCCGCGACCTCTCGCCGCTGTCGGTGGGCGTCGTGATGCAGAAGAGCCCGGCAGTGGTGTTCTCCACCCGAGAGGCCTTCGGCGGCGAACTGACGAGCCCCGACCAGCTAGCGGGCAAGACGGTCGGTACCGGTCCGGGGATGGTCCGGATGCTCACCAGCCTCCTGCTCGAAGACGCCGGCGTCCGCGAGGACGTGGAGATGGTCGATACGGGCTACGACACCGTCCAGCAGCTCCTCTCGGGCGAAATCGACGCCGCGGGCGGCGTCTTCGGCGACGCGATCAGCGCCGAGGCACAGGGGTACACCGTCGACAGCCTCGCGGTGGGCGATTCGATTCCGTCCTACGGGCACGTAATCGCCACGAACCGCGAGTGGGCGGGGGACAACTCGGAAGCCGTGCGCGCGTTCCTCCGTGGCACCGCCCGCGGGGCGGCGTGGGCCCACCAGCGCCCTGGCGAGGCGACGGACCTCCTCGTCGACGCGAACGGCGTCCTGGAGGAGTCTCGCGACCAACAGCAGCAAAAGTGGGAGCGAATGGCTGACGGGTTCATGACCGGCGACGCGGTGGCCGACCACGGCTGGGGCTGGAGCGAGAGCGAGCCGTGGCAGGTCGTCCACGACGCCCTCGCGGGCGCCGACGCCCTCGGCGGTGAGGTCGACCCCGCGTCGGTCTGGACCAACGAGTATCTCGACACCGACTCCCGGTTCGTGGGGTCGTACACCGACGTGATCTGATGGCGACGACCGACCGGCACCCCCCGACCGTCGAGATGCCCGCGGTGAGCCGCGGGACCGTCCGGTCGGTCGTCGGTCGGGTGTGGCCGCCGGTCGCCGTCGCCGCCGTCGTCGTCGCCTGCTGGCAGTGGTTCGTGACGGCGACGGGCGTCCCACCGGTCATCCTGCCCGGCCCCGGCGACGTGGCCGCGGCGGGCCTCGCGGCGCGGGGCACCCTGCTCGCCGCCGCGGCGACGACGGCGCTGACCGCCGGCATCGGGCTGGTCGGCGGCGTCGTCGTCGGCCTCGCCCTCGCCTTCGCGATGGTCGGCTCCCGGACCGCCGCCGCCGTCGCCCACCCCTACCTGATCGCGCTCCGCATCGCCCCTCTGATCGCCATCGCGCCGCTCGTCTTCCTCTGGATCGGCGACGGCGTCCTCGCGCGGGCGACGCTCGTGACGACGATGACCGTCTTCCCCGTCGCTATCGCGTCGCTCGACGGCCTCCGGAGCGTGCCGGAGGAGTACACCGACCTCGCGCGCTCGGTTCGGGCGCCGCCGGCCCGCGTCTTCCTTCGTGTGCGCGTGCCCGCCGCGGCGCCGAGCGTCTTCGCAGGGATCAAACTCGCGGCGGCCCTCGCCGTCGTCGGCACTGTCGTCGCGGAATTTCTCACCCTCCAGTCCGGGCTCGGCTACCAGCTGTTCGACTCCGCGGAGTATCTCCGGACGGCCACCACGTTCGCGGCGCTGTTCGTCCTCACCGCCCTCGGGCTCGGCTTCTATCTCGTGCCCGCGGCGGTACAGCGGCGACTGGACTGGTATAGTAGCGATTGAAACTGTTTGCACAGCCGACCGTACGCAGTACTGTGATCGGCTGTGTACTGACTTTCAATCGCTGCTATAGCTACTGCCACGCCACCGCCCGGTAGCACAGGATCACGCCGCCGTAGAGCACGAGGCCCATGCAGAGCAAGACGGCGAGGGCGGCAAGCATCACGTCCACCTGCACGTTCTCGGAGGCGACGAGGATCAGCGAGCCGAGGCCGTCGTTCGAGAGGATCCACTCGGCGACGACGGCGCCGACGACGGCGAGCGTGACGGACTGTTTCACGCCCGCGAACACGTCCGGGAGGGCGTGGGGGAGGCGGACGGCGAGGAAGATCCGAACGGGGTCGGCGTCGACGGAGCGGAGCAAGTCGAGGTGGGACTCGGGGGTGCGATCCAGCCCTGCGGCCGTGCCGACGACGACGGGGAAGAAGACGATCAGGGCGACAAAGAGGATGGCCGTCTCGAAGCCGACGCCGAAGTAGATGAGGAAGATCGGCGCGACGGCGATTTTGGGGAGGACGCGGGCGGCGACGAGGTAGGGGTATATCGCCCGTTCGAGGACGGGCACCGCCCAGACGACGAGGGCGATGGCGAAGCCGGCCCCGATGCCGACGGCGCCGCCGAGCAGTATCTTGCGGAGCGTCGTGACGGCGTTCGTCAGATAGAGGTCGGGATTGCCGGCGAGGCGGGCGGCGACGGCCGTAGGCGAGGGCAGGAGAAAGGGCGGGATGGCGAGGGCGACGGTGAGCGCCCACCAGCCGGCGACGGCGACGACGAGCGCCGAGACGGGGAGGACGATGCCGGGGGCGGGGACCCGTTCCGCGACGCTCATGGGGGTCGCGTGCCGGCCCCGCCCGGTCGTCGCGGCGATTCAGTGGTCGGCCGACGACCCGGACCGACTCCCCGCCTCATGCGTCGTCGTGGAGCGCGCCGCGGACCTCGGCGACCGCGCGGCCGAACGCCTCCGACCCGAACACCGACTCGTCACGGGGCCGCGGGAGGTCGATGTCGAACTCGGCGACGATCCGACCCGGCGCACCAGTGCCCGACGCGGGCGAGGTGGGACCGTCGACGGCGGGGGCGCCGGAGACGACGAGACAGCGGTCGCCGAGGAAGACGGCCTCGGGGACGCTGTGGGTGACGAACACGACGGTCTTGCGGTTCTCGCGCCAGAGGCGGAGGATCTCGACGCCCATCTCGTCGCGAGTGATCTCGTCGAGTTCGCCGAACGGTTCGTCCATGAGCAACACGTCGGCGCCGAGGTGGATGGCGCGGGCGATGGCGACGCGCTGTTTCATGCCGCCGGAGAGTTCGGCGGGGCGGGCGTCCTCGAAGCCGTCGAGACCGGTCGTCGCCAGCAGGTCGCGGGCACCCTCCGAGTCGGGCTCTTTCCCCGCCATCCGGCGGAGGAAGGTGACGTTCTCCAGTGCCGTCTTCCAGGGCAGGAGGGTGTGATCCTGGAAGACGAAGCCGATGCGGGCGTCGGACTGGGCGACTTCGGGCGGGTCGCCGTCGACGCGTACGCGGCCGGTCGTCGGCGACTCCAGCCCGCCGATGGTGCGCAGGAGCGTGGTCTTCCCACAGCCGGAGGGGCCGACGACGGTGACGAACTCGCCGTCGGCGATGTCGACGGAGACGTCGTCGAGGGCGCGAAGGTCACCGTAAGAGACCGAGAGGTTCCGAACGTCGATCATGGGCTCCCGAGGGCCGCGGCCTGTTCGAGGGCGACGCGGAGCCGTTCCCACGTCTCCGGCGAGTGCCACCCCCACCCGTTCTTCTCGACGGCGTCCCCGCCCGCGAAGCGCTCGAACGCCCCGTCGAGTTTGCGGCGCTCGTCCGCGGCGTCGGCGGCGTCGTCCGGGAGGGTGGCGACCGCCGCGGCGGGATCGGCCCGCGCCGCGGTCCAGCCGGCCATCGCGCCTTCGAGGAAGCCCCGAAGCGCGTCGGGACGCTCCCGGAGCGTCTCGGGGCGAACGACGAACGCGGGGCCGGGCACGGGGAAGTGGTCGGCGAGCAACACCGAATCCACGTCGTGGCCGGTGGCCTCCAGTTCCAGCGGGTCGGTGAAGACGCCGGTCGCCACGTCGGCGTCGCCGTCGAGCAACGCCTCGCGCTCCTCGCCGTCCGCGCGGACGACGGTCACGTCGTCGACGACGCCGGCCTGCGCGAGAAAGAGGCGCCCGAGCGCGCCGGTTTCGGAGCCGGCGGGCATCGCGACGCGTCGCCCGCGGACGTCCTCGACGCTCCGGAGCGGCCCGCCGAAGGCGGAACGGGTCGTGTAGAGTGTGACCATCGCGCGCTGGTAGTACAGCGCCAGCGGGACGACGTCCCCGTTCGTGCACGCGCGGAGATACGTCGCGGCGCCGGTGAGCCCCACGTCGACGTCGCCGTCGGCGACGGACGAGAGGGCGGCACGGGAGCCGCGACGACCGGTGAGGGTCACGTCGACGCCGTGATCGGCGTACGCACCGGCGAAGAGTGGCGCGTGGAGACCGTTTGGCTCCCAGTTCAGGCCGACCGCGACGTGGCCGGCGTCGCGGTCGGCAGGAGGCGGGGCCGTCGTATCGCCTGTGGGTCGGGGCCGGGCCGACGACTCGAAGTCGTCGTCGAGCGTCGAGGCGACCGTGGCCGCCTGATCGAGCAACGCATCGGCGTGGAGGGTTCGAACGCGGGCGAGGGTCCGGTCGTGACCGGCGTCGGCCCGCCAGCCCTTCGGCGGCCGACCGGGAGCCTCGCTGTCGACGGTGGTCTCGACGACGAGACCGAGGTCCGTGAGCGTTCCCAGTACGTCGGAGACGCGGCCACGTCCCAGATCGACGCCGACGCGGACGGCGAGACGCGACGCCGCCTCGCCGGAGAAGCGGTCGGACTCCTCGCGGCCGACGAGATAGGCGAGGACCCGCGCCGCCTCGCGGTCGAGACCCGTGGCGAACGCCTCGACCGTCTGCGCGTCCTCGTCGCCGAGGATGGGAAACTCTCGAACTCGCACGTTTCCCCCTTGGCACCGCACGATATATAAACTGCGGGCGGAGCGGGACGATGAAGTTGAATATCGGACATGTGTGGGCGTATGCGTGGGAGTCCCTGACGCAAATTCACCAGCTTTAAGAGATCAAAACCAAAGTTCGTGGCGATGGTCTCAAAGCAGCCGAAGGAGTTCCTGTCGCGCCGGAAGTTCGCAGCCACGTTCAGCGGCGTCGCCCTCGCCGGACTCGCGGGATGTTCCGGGGGGAACGGTGGCGGGGACGGCGACGATGGCGGTAGTGAACCGACGGCAACGGAGACGGCCACGGCGACCGACACGCCCGAACCGACGTCGACGCCGACGTCGACGCCGACGGAGGAAGCGGACGCCACGATTGCAGTGGGGCCGGGCGGCAGCCTCCAGTTCGAACCGGCGAATACGGCGATTTCGCAGGGCGATACGGTCGAGTTCGTCTTCGAGTCCGGCGGCCACAACGTGTCGGGGCATCCGGACGCACACTCGGACGTGTCGCTCCCCGAGGGCGCCGAACCGTTCGCGAGCTACGACATCTCCGGCGACGACATCAACCACCTCTCGCTCAACGAGGCCGGCACCACCTACCGACACACTTTCGAGACGACCGGTCAGTACACCTACGTCTGTGTCCCCCACGCCGCGTCAGGTATGATCGGTCAGCTGACTGTCCGATAACCCGAACAAATTCGACAACGGCGGTTAGACGCCCCCATCCTCGCGCCTACGGCGGTCTTCTGATAAATCCTTATATAATCTTCTTTAATTTACCCCTTCAATTGTGAAATATATCACAAAGTTAAATATAGACAATTCCTACGCTATTGTTGGAGTGGTATGGCATGTCGCAATATGTAAACGACGGAATGCCCGAGATCGGCCAAGAGGATCGTCGACAGTTCCTCAAGGTCGTCGGGCTCACCGGCGCAGTGGCAGCAGGCAGCGAGTTCACCCTGAGCGATCTCAGGGGCGAAGTAGAAGGGGAGACGGCGGGGGAACTCGCCGCGATGGGCGAATCGATCCGCTCGGACCTCGTCGGCACGCTCGACGCGGGTCTGCTCGGTAGCGAGCTCGCCTCCCTCGAAGGCCAGATCGAACGCCTCCCCGAACTGCGGGCGATGGGCGTTCCGGCCGAGAACAGCACGGAGTATCAGGCGCTCGCCGAACCCGGCTGGGCGATCCACGAGCATCTCGTCGAAGTCGGCTTCTTCGAGAGCGTCGAGGAACACCTGCCGGAGTTCACGCCCGAGCATATCGGGGCGACGGCACGCGAGTTCATCAACACGGCGGCGCTCGCGTCCGCGCTCGCCGAACTCGGGTACAGCGAGGAAGAGCTGACGTCGACGGTCGTCAACGTCGTCAACAACAAGGAACGCCTGGCCATGTGGGTGCCGACGAAGAACATCCCGGCCGGCGTCGAAGGGTTCGATCCCGCAAACATCGCCCCGCTCCACCAGCGAGCGTCGGCCGGTGTGCTGCTGTGGACGGACTACCTCGACACGTACCTCTGGCAGAACGAGGTACTCCTCACGGACACCATCCTCGACAACAACTACGGCGACCTCAAGCAGATGTACGCCGGCCTGCACCTGCTCGCGAACGCGGCCGAAGACCTCGCGGGTTCGCAGGAACTCAGCGACGCGCAGCTCACGGCTGCGCTGTCCGCCGGCGCGGCGATGATGATCGTCGGACAGGAAGACCTGACGAACGACGTGATGCGCATCACGGACGAAATGCGCGCCCCACGCACGGGAGGTGCGTAACGCATGGCTAGCATTCACCAACACGACGCGGCGGTAGAGGCGGCACAGAAGATCGAGATGGTGGAGGTCGAGGACGGCTATACGCTGACCAACCTCCCCGACGAATCGGTCACTCAGCAGTTCGACATCGACCAGATTCCGGAGATGGACGTCACCCAGGAGATGCGGGAGGCCTCCGCGAAGGAGGACCCGACCTCTTGGCTGATGTACGGTGGCGGCTATCAGCAGCAGCGGCACACCTCCGCCGACGTCATCACGAAGGACAACGTCGAGGACCTCGAACTCGAGTATCTGGTGCAGAGCGGCGTCGCCTCCAGCATGGAAGGCGTCCCGATCGTCGTGCCCGGCGACCCGCCGGTCATGTACCAGACGAACGGGCCGAACCACGCGAAGGCGATCAACGCCCGCACCGGTGAGACCCTCTGGAGCTACACGTACGCGAACCCGCAGGGACTGCTTCTCTGCTGTGACGCGAACAACCGTGGCTTCGCCGTTCACGGCGACAAGGTCTACATGACCACGCTCGACTCTGGTGTCGTGGCGCTCAACCGCTACACCGGCGAAGAGGAGTGGTACACCTCGACCGGCGACCACGAGATCGGTTACTCCGCGACGTGGGCGCCCATCGTCCACGAGGGCAAGGTCATCACCGGCTCCGCCGGTGGCGAGTACGGCGTCAGCGGCTTCGTCGCCGCCCTCAACCCCGAGGACGGCTCCGAGATCTGGCGCACGAACACCACGCCCGCCGAGGAGTGGGCAGGAGACTCCCACGAACACGGTGCCGGTACCGTGTGGATGACGCCGACGCTCGACCCCGAGAGCGGCATGATCCACGCCCCGGTCGGCAACCCCGGTCCGGACTTCGACGGTACGGTCCGTCCGGGTCCGAACCGCTACACCATCGGGACGCTGACTCTCAGCGCCGACGACGGCTCCATCCAGTGGCACTACGGCGAGTCGCCCCACGACGTCTGGGACTACGACTCCTCCGCGACCAAGATCCGTGTCAACGACATGGACATGGGCGACGAGACGCGGGACGTCGTGATCAGCCCCGGCAAGACCGCCTGGGCGTACACGATGGACGCCAACAACGGCCGTCTGCTCGAGCGCTCCCAAGAGACGACCCAGCACATCAACATGTGGAAGATGGTCCCGCACGTCGACGAGGACCGTCGGGTCGCCTTCGTCCCCGGTGCGCACGGTGGCAACGACTGGCAGCCCCCGTCCTACAACCCCGAGACGGGCCTGGTCTACTTCAACCAGAACAACTCGCCGCACGAGATCTTCTGGGAAGAAGCGACCTACGAGGCCGGCCAGACCTACTGGGGCGGCGGCCTGAACGACTGGCCGGACGTCACCGAGCCGCAGGGCTGGAACGGCAACCTCAGCGCCATCGTCGCCGTCGATCCGGTCTCCGGTGAGCGCGTCTGGCGTGACTGGATCTCCTCGGACACCACCAGCGACTACCTCTGGGGCGGTTCGATCACGACCGCGAGCGGGATCACCTTCACCGGCCTCCAGACCGGCAACATCGTCGCCTACGACGGCGAGACCGGTGACCGGCTCTGGCAGTTCCAGCTCGGTGCACCGATCTGCTCGTCGCTCTCCAGCTGGTACGACCCCGGCGAGGGCAAGCAGTACGTCGCGGTCCAGGTCGGCGGCTCCGGCTGGCTCCACGGCGGTCGCCGTGGCTCCACCGTCGCCGTCTTCGGCCTGAGCGAGTAATCGCACCGCGTCCAACCGACTTCTTCATTTTTCGCGACCCGATAGCGACGCGTTGGCTATTGTGAGTGTCGTTCTCAGTCGTGGTATCCCCTAATTTTATTTAATGCGGGATACAGGGAACGGATATGGCGACGCGAAGAAAATTCCTGATCGGAACGGCAGCGGCGACGACTGGACTGGCAGTCGCCGCGGGCTCGGCGACGGCACAGGCGCAAACGTTCGAACTCGAACTGACAGAAGACGGGTTCGTCGGGCGCTCACCCTCCGGCATCTCTGGGACGACCAACCCGACACTGGAGATGGAAGCCGGAAACGAGTACACGATCAACGCCACCTTCAGCTACTTCCCCGAGATGGAAGGCCTGCCGGCACGGCACAACCTCGCTCTGCGGACGGAGAGTGGGTCACCCTACCGGAGCGACTACGTCTTCCCGGACGACGACGACCCCGAGAGCCCGGCGACCGAACAGAGCGTCTCGACGACCGTCGAGGCGACGGCCGACATGACGGCGTACCTCTGTGAGGAGCACATGGGCGAGGGCGGCGACATCTCCGTCAGTGGCGGCGACATGGGCGGCGACGGTGGCGCGACGGCGACGCCGGAACCGACGACCGAGAGCGACATGGACAGCGACGAACCCACGGACGACGGCGGCGACGGCGGCGACGGCGGCGACGGCGGCGGCGAAACCAACGGCGGCGGCCCCGGCTTCGGCGTCGGCGCGGCCGTGACCGCCCTCGGTGCCGCGACGTACGGCGCCCTGCGCAAGCGCGACAGCGACGAGTAACGCCCCCGGCTCACAGCTTTTTTCGAGATGTACTCCCAACGGAGTAGCGATGCGTAACGCACTCACCGCCGTCGGAGACCGACTCCGGCGTCCGGAGTATACGGGCGAGAACCGCTGTCTCCCGTGTACCGTCGTGAACGTCTGTCTCACGCTCGTGCTCGCCGCCGTCGCCACCGTCGCGCTCACGCCGCTGGGCGGCGTGGTCGTCCTCGTCGGTGGTCTGGGCGCCGTCTACTTCCGTGGCTATCTCGTGCCCGGCACGCCGACGCTCACGGTACGCTACTTTCCGCCGTGGCTGCTCGAACTGTTCGGGAAGGACGTCGAACTCCGCGAGACACTCCAGCCGATCGAGGGAGTCGCCGTCCGGGCGACCCCCGAGGGGGGCCGCCTCGTCGACTCCTTCGCGGCGGCGTGGGACGACCGGATCGAATCGATGCGGGCCACGGGCGCGAGCGAGGCGGACGTGGCGACGCTGCTCGGCGTCGACGAGGTATCGAACGTCGGCGAAGCGGCCTACGTCGTCGACAGCGGCCTCAGGCAGTGGCTCTCGCCGTCGGCGCTCCTAGCGGACGCCGCGGCGGCCGCGGTGCTTGCGGACCGGGGCGACGACGCGTGGACGTCGCTCGACCCGGACGAACGGGTCGCGACGCTGCGTGACCTACGGAAACACCTCGACTACTGTCCGCTCTGTGGCGGGGCACTCGACGCCGAAGAGACGGAAACCGTCGAGACCTGTTGTACCGAATCCGAGCGGGTGTTGATGGCGACGTGTCTCGATTGTGACGTTCGCCTGATCGAGGACCTGAACGACCGGTAACGCCCGCCGTCGTCATACGGTTTAGTGTAAGTCATTACCAGTGTTCGCCGGGACGGTCCGGCGAACCACCGGTAACCAGTTACACTAATCCGTATCAGTCGTCGGCGGGGGCGTCCGCGTCGCCTGCGTCCGCCTCGACCGAGACCTCGATTTCGGCGGCAGCGGCCTTGTACTCCGGAATCTTCGCGCGTTCGTCGAGTACGTCGTTGGTGAGACGGTTGCCCGCGGACTCGGCGAAGTG
This sequence comes from Haloplanus rubicundus, assembly GCF_003342675.1. Classification (NCBI taxonomy): domain Archaea; kingdom Methanobacteriati; phylum Methanobacteriota; class Halobacteria; order Halobacteriales; family Haloferacaceae; genus Haloplanus; species Haloplanus rubicundus. The sequence continues at coordinate 3,167,940 of NZ_CP031148.1, forward strand.
CGGCGTCGTCCACACCGTCCCCTCTTTGATATCGTCGGTGACGCGCGCCTCGACCTCGATTTCGCCACGGCGGGATTTGAGCGTCACGTAATCGCCGTCCTCGATGCCGTACGCCTCGGCGTCGTTCGGGTGGACGTCGACGAAGTTCTCCGGTTCGACGCGGGTGAGCGTCGCGGACCGGCGGCTCATCGTCCCCGTGTTGTAGTGTTCGATGATCCGACCCGTCGTGAGGATGAGCGGGTACTCCTCGTCGGGTGTCTCCTTGGGCGGCTGGTGGCGGACGCCTTCGATCTGTCCGCGCCCGCTCTCGGTGGTGAAGCCGTCCTCGTAGAGGAAGGGGTCACCCTCGTCGCCGGGTTCGTAGCAGGGCCAGTGGACGCCCTCCTCGCCGAGGACGTCGTAGGTCATGCCGTGGAAGATGGGCGCGACCTGTCGGAGTTCCTCGAACACTTCCTCGGGACCCTCGAAGTCGAAGGAGCCGTCACCGAACAGGCGGTTGCCCACGTCACAGAGGATTTCGAGGTCGTCTTTCGTGTTCGGGTGGACCTTGTCGACGCCGCGCATCCGCTGGGTGCGGCGGTCGGTGTTGACGACGGTACCGTCGCGTTCCGCCCACGAGGTGGCGGGGAGGATCACGTCGGCGTACTCCGCCGTCTCGGTCTGGTAGATGTCCTGCACCACCATGAAGTCGAGTTCCTCGAGTCGCTTCTCGACCTGATTGGTGTCGGGTTCGCTCATCACGGGGTTCTCGCCCATGATGTAGAGACCGTGGATCGTCTCGCCGATTTCGTGGGACATCTCGACGTTCGTCAGGCCGGGTTCGGACGGAATCTCGAAGTCCCAGACCTCCTCGACGTCCGCGCGGACTTCGGGGTCGGAGACGTCGCGGTAGCCGGGGAGGACGTTCGGCATCGCGCCCACGTCGGAGGCGCCCTGTACGTTGTTCTGGCCGCGAAGCGGGTTGACGCCCGTGCCGGGGCGGCCGAGGTTGCCCGTGATCAGCGCGAGGTTGATCTCGTTTTGGACGTTGTCCACGCCGCAGGTGTGCTGGGACATCCCCATGCCGGTGAAGATGGCGGCGTTGTTCGCCTTGGCGTACTTCTCGGCGGCGAGTTCGATGTCCTCGAGCGGGACGCCGGCCTCCTCGGCGGCGGCTTCCTTGTCGAAGTCCTCGAGGGTCTCCTCGAGGTGGTCGAATCCTTCGGTGCGCTCCGCGACGAACTCCTCGTCGACCCAGTCGTTCTCCAGCACCGTCTTGATCACGACGTTCAGGAGTGGGATGTCGGTCCCCGGCTCCAGCTGGAGATGCATGTGGCGGTCGGTCTCGGTGATTTCGAACGACTGCGTCGTCTTGTTGGCGTGGGGATCGACCTGGATGACGGTCGCTCCCTCCAAGACGGCCTGGCGGAAGTACTGGCTGTTGGCGATGGGGTGCTGTTCCCCGGGGTTGGCGCCCTGAATCCAGAAGACGTCGGCCGCCTCCTCCAGGTCCTCCATGCTGTTGGTCATCGCACCCTCGCCGAGGCTGTTTTTGAGCGCGTACACCGTCGAGGAGTGACACATCCGCGTGCAGGTGTCGACGCTGTTGGTGCCGTAGCGTCGCGCGAGCTTCTGGATGAGGTAGTTCTCCTCGTTCATGGCCTTCGAACAGCCGTAAAAGCCCATGCCCTGGGCACTGTGCTCTTCACGGATGCGCTCCATGTTCTCGACGATCAGGTCGTACGCCTCGTCCCACGACGCCTCACGGAGTTCGCCGTCGTCGTCGCGGATCAGCGGGTCGGTCAACCGGTCCTCGTGGTTGACCGACTGCGTGGCCGCGCCACCCTTGATGCAGATGCTCCCCTCGTTGACCGGCGCGTCGCCCCACGGACGAAAGTTGACTTCCCCGTCGTCGTCCTGCGTGATCTGGATGCCGCACCCGACCCCGCAGTACGGACAGATCGTTTTCGTCGGCCCGTCAGATTCACCGCTGGATTCGGATGACATTATATGTAAAAATCAGGACGGTGAACCATCAATGTTGTCATCCGGTAGCGTGCGAAACACCGGCATCCGGGCCTTAAAGTGCCGATTGGGGCAAATACGGCGCCGGGGAAACGTTCACAGTTCGGCGGGCGAATGGGTTGCTATGACCGGTTACAGCGGGCGGCCTGACGGCGGAAACGAAACCACAATCGACCTCACCCGCGACCGGATCGACGAACTCGCGGCCGAGTACGAGGCGCGCGAACCCTTCGACCTGGTCGAGCGCGAACACGTCGAGACGGTGCCGGGCGCGTTCGCCTCGGGCGAGTTCGGACGCCGCGACGCCGAGTGGCCGGTCCAGTGGTACTACCGCCGCCGGTCCCTCCCCGACGCCAACCGGCGCGCGGCCGAGGAGCGCTTCCTCGACAACGACTACGAGGCGATGGTCGACGCCATCCAGGGCGCCGCGGCCGCCGACTCGCTCGACGAGAAACTCGACTCGCTGACCGCGTTGGTCGGCGTCGACGTCCCCGTCGCCTCGGCGATACTGACGTTTACCCACCCGGACGCGTACGTCGCAATCGGGGAGCGCGAGTGGGACGCCCTGCGGGCGGCGGGCGAACTGGACGGTGCGTACCCCGACGCACTCGCCCCCGACGACTACGGGCGATATCTCGACGCGGTGCGACGGGTCGCCGACCGCACCGACCACGACGTCTGGACCGTCTACCGGGCGCTGTGGCGGCTGGACGCCGACGACTATAGTAGCGATTGAAACTGTTTGCACGGCCGGTCGGACGCCGAACTGCGATCGGCCGTGCACTGACTTTCAATCGCTACTATAGCGCCCGATCCGCTCGGCGTAGTTCGCGATGGTCGGATCGCTGTCGTCGACGTACTCGTTCGTCCACGCCTCGGCGGGGTCGACCGGGGATTCGAGGAGGTCCGTCTCGGCGAGCATCTCGCCCAAGTTCTCCCAGCGCCGTTCGTCGAAGTGCCCCCATCCCGCCTCGCGGACGAACTCCGTGAACTGGAGGTCCTCCGCTGAGGCGAGGAACTTCATGTGTTCGACCTCGCGGTTGTGTTCGAGCTGGGCGTTGCGGGCGATGAGCGCGTCGACGGCGCGGTCCGGGTCGTTCGTCGCCAGCTCCCAGCCGCGAGCCGTCGCCCGCAGGAACGAGCGGACCGTCTCGGGGTTCTCGGCGGCGAACTCGGGGTTGGTGACGACCGTCATCCCGTAGACGTCCAGATAGTTGCCGATCAGGAGTTCGTCGGCGACGCGGTCGTACTCGCGTTCGAGCTCCTTTCCGTTCGTGACGACGCCGACCGCGGCGTCGATGTCGCCGTCGAGCAACTGGTGTTCGACGCGATGGTGGGTGTGTTTCTGCACGTCGTCGACCTCGACGTCGTCACGGATGCCGCGGTCCTCCAGGAGCTGCAGGGTGAGGATGCGGGTCTTGGTCGCCGAGGGGCCGACCCGCCGGCCGCGAAGCTGTTCGGGCTCGGTGAACGGTTCGCCGAAGGTGTCCCGGAGCGTGTAGATGGTCGCCGGTGTCTTCTGACTGACCGCGGCGACGGCGAGGGGTTCGAGCCCCTGACTCCGGACCGAGAGCACCGCGCTCCCGCCCGAGAGGCCGAGGTCGCTCCGCCCCTTGGCGGTCTGTTCGGCGGCGAAGGGGGAGCCGTGGCCCTCGACGAACTCCACGTCGAGGCCCTCGTCGGCGTAGAATCCCTCTTCGCGCGCGAGGAAGTACGGCGCCTGGAAGCCGTTCGGTTCCCAGTTCAACTGGAAGGTGACGGTTTCGGTCATGGGTCTACCTCGAAGGTGCCGTCGGGTATCTCCTCGACGCCGAGGGCCTCGGCGCCGGCCACGGACTTCAGGTGATCGAACAGCCGGTACATGCCGTCGACCTGCTCGTCGTCCCAGTCGCGGACGACCATCTCCCGCCAGCCGTCACGGACCGCGCGCATCACGTCCGGATCGTCGTAGCTCATGAGTTTCTCGCTGATCTCCTCCCAGATCTCGTCGTCCTCGACGAGTTTGTCCACCGCGTCGCGGTAGGCGTCGGCGAACGCCCGCACCGTCTCGCGTTGCTCGTCGAGATACTCCCCGCTCGTGAGGAACGCGGCGAGGGGGAGTTTGTCGTCCGTCTCGGAGAGCCGCTGGACCAACTCCGAGACGGGCATGACGTTCTCGAACGGCCCCGTCTCCGTGATCTCGGGGATGATCTGCCAGAACTGGAAGCCGGCGTCGACCTCCCCCTCCTCGATCATGCGGGTGAGTTCGACCTTCGAGCCGGCCTCGACGGGCGTCGCCGTCTCGTCGGGGTCGAAGTCGTGGAACTCACGGCAGGCCGCCCGCGTCAGAATCCAGTTCTTGTCGAGGCGGCGGACGACCCCGATGCGCTTGCCCGAGAGGTCCTCCAACCCCTCGATGTCGGAGTCCTCGGGGGCGACGAGGCCGCCGACGGTCCGCCCGTACGGGTGGAAGGCGACGATGTCGGCCCCCTCGGCACGTTCGCGGGCGATGGAGATGTAGTCGATGTCGATGAGGTCGGCGTGACCCTCCTGCAGCTGAGCCTCCACCGTCTCGATACCGTCTTCGAGGGCGTCGGAGACGAGCTGGACGTCGAGGTGGAAGCCGTGGTCGTGGTCGAAGCCGAAGCGCTTGATCGTGTAGAGCAGGTAGCGCGGACTCCCGTTGTGCTCGAAGCGGGCGCGCATGGTCGGCAGGTCGCCCGGGTCGTCGTGGTACTCGTCGAGGGCCGCCTGCTGGGCGTCGACGTGGTCCCGACTCATCGGTCCCCGCGGGCGGGTGTGGTCGTCCGTCTGGTCGACTCGGTGGCGCCGCGAGCGGTGGCAGGCGCCGCGATACTCTCGTCGGTCGGCATACCCGCAGGGTACGACTGGACCGTGATAAAATTTCCTTGGAAACGTTCAATAGCGAATCACGGATTCGGCTGGAGGGTGCCCTCGGGAATCCCGTCGACGCCGAGCGCGTCCGCGCCGGCGACGGATTTCAGGTGGTCGAACAGCCGGTACATCCCGTCTACGCTCCCCGCGTCCCAATCGCGGACGACCATGTCGCGCCAGCCGTCCCGGATCGAACGCGTCACGTCCGGGTCGTCGGTTCGCATCAGGCGGTCGCCGACCTCGATCCAGAGGTCGTCGTCCGCGAGGAGACGGTCGACGCCGTCCCGGGCGGCCGCGGCGAAGCCCCGAACCGCCTCGGGGTGGTCGTCGAGATACGACTCCCCGGTGAGAAAGACCGCGATGGGGAGCTTGCGGTCGGTTCCGGCGAGTCGCTGGACCAGATCGGCGACCGGGAACACTTCGACATAGGGGCCGGTGCGCGTGAGTTCGGGCACGAGCGGCCAGAACTGGAAGCCGGCGTCGACCTCGCCGTCACGGATCAGCCGCGTGAGGTCGTCCCGGGAGTCGGCCTCGACGAGCGTCACCGTCTCCGCGGGGTCGAAGTCGTGGTACTCGCGGCAGGCCGCCCGCGTCAGGATCCAGTTCTTGTCCAGCCGCCGGGTCACCCCGATCCGGTGACCCGACAGGTCGGCGAGCCCCCCGATGTCGGTATCGTCCGGTGCGACGAGGCCGCCCACGGTCCGCCCGTACGGGTGGACCGCGACGACGTTCGCGCCCGCAGCGCGCTCCCGGGCGACGGAGAGGTAGTCGGTGTCGACGAGGTCGGTGTCGCCCGCGTCCAGCCGGTGGCGGATGGTCTCCATGCCGCTCTCCAGTTCGTCGGTGACGAGATCGACGTCGAGGTGGAAGCCGTGATGGTGGTCGAAGCCGAACCGCTTGATCGCGTAGAGAAGATACCGGGGGCTGCCGTTGTGTTCGAACCGCGCGCGCATCACCGGTCGGTCGCCGGGGTCACCGCGGTGCGCGTTGAACGCCGCTTGCTGGGCGTCGACGTGATCCCGATTCATTCACCGCAGCGGCGAGACGATGGCGTCGATATCGGCGTCGTCGTCGATCAACTGCCGCCGTTTCATCCAGTCGAGGTGGTAGTCGAGGTCCTCGCGGTCCGCGAGCTCGGGCACCTCGTACTCGGGCACCTTGATGGCCTCGCGGACGGCGTCGACGTCGACCGACTCGAAGAGGTCCGGCGCGACTTCCTCGTCCTTCCAGAGCATATCGAGGTACTGGTCACGATAGGCGTTGGGGTCGGCGTTGATTTCTTCGACCGCGCGGCGGTACGCGCGCATGAACGCGTCGAGCGTCTCGCCCTCCAGCGCTTCGGCGCCGACGACGCCCATGTGGTTCTCGAACTCCAGCACCTTCTCGAAGCCGAGGTGTTCGGCGAGGGTGATGTGCGGGTCCAGAAGCGTGACGGCCTCGACCTCGCCGTCGCGGAGCGCGCGCAGGCGGTCGGTCGGCATCCCGTGCCCCTCGATGACGACCTCGTCCTCATTCATGTGCTCTTCGAGCGCCCGAATGGCCGTGTACTCCTGTCCCGTGCGTCGGTTGACGCCGACGGGAACGTTCGCCAGATCGGAGGGCTCCTCGATCCCCGAATCGGGGCGGACGAACACCGCGTACGGCTGGTCCGCGAAGGTCCCCTTGGCGACGATGCGTCCGTCGTCGAACTCCCACGTCCGCTTCAGGCTCTCCCACTTGCAGATGGGGTAGAGGTCGACGTCGTTGTCGCCGGTCAGCGTCTCCTCGGCCGGGATGTACTTGTTCGTCACGCAGGTGCGGTCCCGCTCGATCAAGTCGACGTCCAACCCCTCGTCGGCGAAGTAGCCACGCTCCGCGGCGACGCGCTGGGGGAGCATGAACGAGAACGGCAGGTGGAACACTCTGATCGTCTCGGTTGCTGACATACGAACTGGGTACGACTATATACACATAAAAGTTCCTTAGGAACCTTTATTACTAACACGCAGTATCGGAGACGTGGGGACAGATCGAATGAGGCGGATCAACGACGAGCGAGCGGACGACGTGGAGGTCGCAGACGGCGTCTATCTCGCCGACCTCACGGCCGGCGAGCGGGCGTCGATGAAACACTGGCGGGTCGAACCGGGAGCCACGCTCCCCGTCCACCGGCACGACAACGAGCAGATCGGTTACATGATTCGGGGGACTCTCACGGCGATCACCGAAGACGAGGAGGTCACGCTCCGTCCGGGCGACTCGTACGTGTTCGCGTCCGGCGAACTCCACGGTGCCGAAAATCGCGGAGACGAACCCGCGGTCGGCATCGGCGTCCTCTCGCCGCCACGTTCCGATCCGGACTGGAAGCAGTCGTAGCCGTCGAGCCCGCACCACCGTGCCGAATCGGCCCGTTACCCGCGACCGACGAGCCGGGCGCACCGCGCGGCCGGCACCGTTCCGTCACCGTTCCATCCTCGGTACTCGTAGTAGGCGTCGAGCGCCGCTTCGAGCCCGTCGAGCGCGTACGGGAGGGCGTCGTCGTCGCGCTCGATCCGCCACGCACGCTCGTCGAGGTCGATCGAGAGCAGGGGTCCGTGAACGCGTCGCATCGTCCGACGAAGCGGGACGGATGCATATAGCTCCGGGGGTCGGTGAACGGTACGCACATACGTTCGGGGGAGGTAGTCGTGGAAGCCCATGGACGCGAACGACCGCGGCGTGGTGAAGTTCACGGCGCTTGCGCACGCGCTCTTTCACACCTACGAGCTGTCCATACCCCTCCTCATCGGGGTCTGGATGGCCGAATTCGACGCGTCGGCGGCGCTCGTCGGAACGGTCGTCGGCGCGGGCTACGCACTCGTCGGACTCGGCGCCCCCGTCAGCGGCGTCCTCTCGGATCGACTCGGCTCCCGACAACTCATCTCCCTGTCCATGGTCGGGATGGGGTCCGGGTTCGCGCTCGTGAGCCTCGCCGACGGCGTCGTCGTCCTCGGCGCCGCGATGCTGGTGTGGGGGGCGTTCGCCAGCCTCTATCACCCCGCGGGCCTCTCGCTGATCAGTCGCTCGGCCGAGGAGCGAGGCACCGTCTTCGCGTACCACGGCGCCGGCGGCAACGTCGGCACCGCGGCCGGGCCGCTCGTGACTGCGCTCCTCCTGCTGTCGGTCGACTGGCAAGTCGCGGTCGGACTGCTCGCCGTCCCCGCGTTCGTCGCGGCGCTCCTCGGCTCGCGCGTCGAGTTCGACGCCGTCGGCGGCGACGGGGCGTCGGCGTCGACATCGCTCGGCGCGGAGCTACGGCAAACGGCCGCCGAGTCGCGGGCGCTGTTCGGCGCCGCTTTCACCGTCGCGTTCGTCGCCGTCCTCCTGTACGGCACGTACTACCGGGGCTTGCTCACCTTCCTCCCCGACGTGTTGGCCGAGTCGCCGTCGCTCGTCCCCGTCGACCTGTTCGGCCGCGAAATCGACCCCGCACAGTACGTCTACACCGGACTGTTGACCGTCGGCATCGGCGGCCAGTACGCCGGCGGACGGCTCACCGACCGCGTCCCGAGTACGACCGCGTTCGTCGCCGCCTTCGCGACGCTGGCCGTCCTCGCGGTGGCGTTCCCGGTGGCACGAACCGTGGGCGTCGTCCCGCTGGTCGCCGTCTGTCTCGCGCTCGGGGTCGTCGTCTACGGCACCGCACCGATCTATCAGGTGGTCATCGCGGAACACGCCGCGGCCGACGCCCACGGCCGTTCGTACGGCTTCACCTACCTCGCGATGTTCGGCGTCGGGGCGGCCGGCGCGTCCGTCGCCGGGGTCGTGCTCACACACGCCACCAGCGGCGTCCTGTTCGGGGTGCTCGGCGCCGTCGCCACCGTCGGCTGTGGCTTCGTGCTCTGGCTCCGACGGCTGTAGCCGGGGAAACCTATATCGGGCGCCACTCGCCAGTAGCCCCATGGACGCCGTCGATCACATCAACGTCGACGTGGACGACCTCGACGCCGCGTACGAGTTCTACCGGGACGTACTCGACCTCGACCTGTTGCGACCGCCGGAGGACTTCCAGGGCGCCCACGTCATGTTCGAGACGGGTGCTGGAACCGTCGTCACGCTCATGGAGACGGGGCGGGCCGAGAAGTGGGACCAGAAGGGGCTGGCCCACCCGCTCGATAAGGCTCACGTCGCGTTCGAAACTGACCGCGACACCTACGAGTCGCTGATGGACCGCCTCGACGGCCAGTTCCCGAAACAGGGACCCTACGACTGGGGCGAGTTCGAGGGATTCTACTTCCTCGACCCTTCGGGAAATCTCCTCGAGATCATCACCTACGACCCCGCGCCCGCGGACCGGGAGCGGCGGCTGCTGGACCACGACGACGTGGAAGAATAGAGTCGCGACGACGAGTTCAGTCGTCCTCGACCCGCGCTTCGACACCCGCCATGTCCTCGATGACCTGCATCACGCCGGAGTTGTCGTCCTTGCCCCGCCCCGTCGCGACCATCGACTTGTACATCTCGTGGACGAGTTCGGTCTGAGGCATCGGCGCCTCGTACGCCTCGCCGGCGTCGGTGGCGATGCGCAGGTCCTTGTACTGGTAGTCGGCGAAGAAGCCGGGGTCGAAGTCGCCCTGGATCATGCTGGGCGCGCGGTTGTCGAGCGTCCAACAGCCGGCGGCACCGCCGCTGATGGCGTCGACGACCGCCTCCAGATCGGCGTCGGCCTTGTAGGCGAAGACGAGCGCCTCGCTGACGGCCTCCATCGTCCCCGCGACGACGATCTGGTTACAGGCCTTGGTGACCTGCCCCGCGCCGTTGTCGCCACAGTGGGTGATGGTCTCGCCCATCGCGTCGAGGATGGGACGACACTCCGCCAGTACGTCCTCGTCGCCGCCGACCATGATCGAGAGCGTGGCCTCGATGGCCCCTTCCTCGCCGCCGCTGATCGGGGCGTCGAGCATGTGCGCGCCGCGCTCGCGGACCTCCTCGGCGAGTTCCTCGGTGACGATGGGGGAGATGGTCGAGTTGTCGATGACTACGTCGCCCTCGCTCAGCCCGGCGAGGACGCCGTCCTCCTTGCGCATCACTTCCGCGACCACGTCGTGGTCCGGCAGACACATGATCGTCACGTCGGCGCGTTCGGCCGCCTCCTTCGGCGTCTCGGCCGCCTCGCCGCCCGCGGCGACGTGTTCGTCGACCGGTTCCTGCGAGCGGTTGTGGCCGATCACGGTGTAGCCCGCGTCGAGCAGGTTCTTCGCCATCGGTCCACCCATGATCCCGAGTCCGACGAATGCGATCGTCTTCTCTGCCATATCCAGTTCACACCGCTCGCCCGACATAAAGGGGCCGGAACCGGGAATCCGCGTCGACTGCGGGGTGCCGTTTGATGGGCGTGGCCGTCGAATGAGTACCCATGTCCGACACCCACGCCGATCCATCCGCCCCGACCGACGACGCCGTCGAACGCCGCCTCGGTCGTCGCCTTCGTGACCGCGGCGAAACCCTCGCCGTCGCCGAGTCGCTTACCGGCGGCCTCGTCGGGTCGCTCCTGACCGACGTCCCCGGTTCCAGCGGCTACGTCGACCGGAGCGTCGTCGCCTACTCGAACGACGCCAAACTCGACGCGCTCGGCGTCACCCGGGAGTCGCTCGACGCTCACGGCGCCGTCTCCGCCCCCGTCGCCCGCGAGATGGCACGGAGCGTCCGCGACGACGCGGGAACGACGTGGGGCGTCTCCACCACCGGCATCGCCGGACCGGCCGGCGGCACCGAGGAGAAACCCGTCGGCCTCGTCTTCGTCGGCGTCGCCTACGCCGCGCCGTGGGGCACCGGCGACTCCTTCGCCCGCGCCGAGCGTCGCGTCCTCGACGGCGACCGCTGGACGGTCAAAGCCGAAAGCGCGCGCTGGGCGCTCCGGGCCGTCGAGGACGCCCTCGATTAGGTCGTCGTCACGAGTTCGATCACGTCGCGGTCGTCGAGGACGTGGCCCCCGCCGATCTGGCGCGAGGACCGGCAGTCGATGCCGTGGAGTAGCCCGTCGCCCAGGTCGGTGTGGATGTGGTTCGCGAAGTCCGCCGCCGTCGACCCCTCGGGCAGGAGAAAGCAGTCGCGGAACGACCCCTTCTCGCTCGTCGATCCGTCGTCGCTCCCCGGGAACACCGCGATGAGGTCAAGCGCGTCGAACAGCGCCGCCTCCAGCGACGACTGCACGCCCGTCCCGCCGTGGTCGTCGAGGAGCGACCGGATCTGCTCCAGCCCCGCTTCCTGCTCCTCGCTCACGTCGCCGACGAGTTCGAAGTCGTCGTCGCCGGGCGTGTAGTCGACCCGATCCGCCTCGTCGGCGGCTTTCAGTGCCTTCTCCGCGTGCGCGCTCGTCGGGACCATGGGCAGGTGGTCGTAGGTGGGGTCGGCGGCGATGTCCGCGAAGTTCTCCGCGGCCGCCGGGTCGTCGATCTTGTTCGCCGCGATCACCATCGGCTTCGTGCGCTTGCGGATCTCTCGAGCCAGCGACTCCCGGTCCGCCTCGTCCCACGTCGACGGGTCGAGGTCCAGCCCCTCCGCGAGGATGATCTGCTTGATCTCGTCCTCGTTCGTCCGGAACGCGCTCATCTGCTCGGCGAGGTCCGCCTCGATGCTCGCGTCCGCGCCGTGGTACTTCGACTCGAAGCGCTCGATCCCCTTCTCCAGAATCCCCAGATACCACATGTCGAGTTCGTCCTCGAGGAAGTCGATGTCGTCGCGGGGGTCGTGGCCCTCCGTCGGCTCCCCCTCGCTGTCCGTCTTGCCCGAGAAGTCGACGACGTGGACCAGCACGTCCGCCTCGTTCAGGTCGCTCAGGAACTGATTGCCGAGGCCGTTCCCCTCGTGGGCGCCGGGGATCAGCCCGGCCACGTCGACGAGCTGGACGGGGACGAACCGCGTCCCGTCGTCACAGTAGCCCACGCTCGGGGTACACGTCTCGTCGAACTCCGGGGCCGCGCACGCGACGCGGACGTACGCCTCCCCGACGCTCGGGTCGATGGTGGTGAACGGGTAAGCGCCCTCCGGGACGTCGTTCATCGTCGCGGCGTTGAAAAACGTCGACTTGCCCACCGAGGGCTTGCCGACGAGTCCGATGGCGTAGCTCATACGCTCCATCCGCCGCCGGCGGTCAAAAACGCCGCCATCGCGTCGCCGTCCGGCAGTCACTCACACCCACACCGACCGGCTTATGCCGCCGGCGGACCGATCGATCCCATGGCCGACGCCACCGACGACGCGCCGCCCGCCGACACCTTCGGCGTGAGCATCGGCGTCGACGAGGGCGCCTTTCGCTTTCTGGTCCACGTCCCCTCGCACCTCGACGCCGCGTGGGACGACCGCGACGCCTTCCAGCGACTGGCCGAAGAGGCCGTCTGGACACACCTCGACCGCGACGAGACGCTCCGGGCCGTCGATCGCGTGGCCGACACCGGCGAACGCGTCGAACTCGGGACCGTGACGCTCCGCCCCGACGGCACCGTCGTCGAACACACCCTCTCCCGACCGACCGCGTGATGCTCGACGACGTTCGCGAGGCCGCCATCGACCGCGCACTCGTCGGTGACGACCCAGAGCCAGCGCTGGCGCTCGCGGGCGTCGTCGACGGGGCGATTCGGAACCCCGGGGACGACCGACCGCCGGCCGATCCGCCCGACGATCCACACGCCGCCGTCGCCGTCGCGATGCTCACCGTCGCCGCAGCGGACCGTCGGTCACTCGACGACCGAGCGTGGCGTCCCGGAGCCGACCCCGATCCGCGCGTCGTCGCGGGAGCGGCCGTCGCCGTCCGGATGCGAAACCTCGCCGTCGACCGGGCGGCCGCCCTGGCGGACTGCACGCCGGCGACGCTCGAAGCCGTCGTCGACCGACAGCGCCGACGCGAAAAGGAGTGCCGGTAACAGGGGGTATCGTAACCGTCCAGAGATTCTCGCCGGACCGTCCCAGCGAGGATCTCCGATGATCCCTATCAGTTATCGGCCGTTGCCGCCAGCGTTTCCGTTGCCGCCGCCGTTACCGGCGTTTCCGTTGCCGCCAGCATTTCCGTTGCCGCCAGCGTTTCCGTTGCCGCCGGCATCGGAGTCATCTTCGTCTTCCTCGTCGCTCTCGTCTTCCTCGTCGCTCTCGTCTTCCTCGTCGCTCTCGTCTTCCTCGTCGCTCTCGTCTTCCTCGTCGCTCTCGTCTTCCTCGTCGCTCTCCTCTTCTTCGTCACTCTCGTCTTCCTCGTCGCTCTCGTCTTCCTCGTCGCTCTCGTCTTCCTCGTCACCGTCGTCGGACTGCCCCGGCGCTGATCCCGAGTTACCCGGAGCGTCGTCTTCCTCGTCATCGTCGCCGGACTGCCCCGGCGCCGATCCCGAGTTGCCCGGGGCGTCCTCGCCGTCACCGTCGTCGGACTGGCCCGGCGCCGATCCCGAGTTACCGGGGTCCTCGGTGGGCGGGCCGGCCGGAACGATGCGCGAGTCGTTGCCTTCCTGTTGGCCCGGCGGAGTGACCTGTTCGTCGTTGCCCGCGGCGGGCGGCGTCACCGGTCGATCGTTACCCGCGGCGGGCGGGGAGACGTCCTCCGAGTTGCCCGCGCTCGACGGGTTGTTGCTCGTCACGAAGTCGGACACCTGCGAGCCGATGCCCGTGAATCCGGCACCCTTCAGTGCGTCCACGAACGCCGAGACGACCTGTCCGAACGGCCCGACCGGCTCGGGCGGTTCGAGTTCGGCCGTCGTCGTCGCCGTGTCGTTCTCGTCCGTCGCGGTCACGGCTACCGTGACCTCCTCCGACGGCGCCGGGAGCACGACCGTTCCGGTCTCGTCCGTCTCGTACTCACCAGCACCCGCGTACGTGTCGTTTCCGTCGGCCTCCACGTCCACCGTCGCGTTCGCGACCGGTTCGCCGAGTCGACCGACCGAGACGGTCACCGTCCCGTCGTCGGCCTGTTCGACGCCCACGGCGAGCGTCTGAACCGGTTCGACGATCACCGTCGTCGACGCCGTGTCGTTCCCGTCCGTCGCCGTGATGGTCAGTTCGACCGTCTCCTCGGGGTTCCCGAGCGTGACCGTCCCGTTCGCGTCCGTCTCGAACTCACCCGTGTCGGCGTACGTCGTGTTCGCCGTCACGTTCACCGTCGCGTTCTCGACGGTGTCGTTCCCGCGCGTGACCGTCACCACGACCGAGCCGTCGTCCGCACCCGAGATGTCGACGCCGAGTGCGGGGTCGAGGTCGACCGTCTCCGAGACGGTCGTGTTGTCGTAACTCGCCTCGACCGTCACCGTCGTCGGCTCGACGGGGGCCGAAAGCGACACCGTGCCGTTGGCGTCGGTGTCGTACTCGCCCGCGTCGGCGTACGTGTCGTTCGCCGCTGCGGTCACGTTCACCGTCGCGTTCTCGACGGCCGTACCGTTGTCCGTCACGGTGATCGCCACGGCACCCGTTTCGTCCTGTGTCACGTCCACCGACAGCGACTCGTCCGTCTGCGCCGTCACCGCCGCCGGCGCCACCGTCGACACCAGCAACAGCGCGGCCATCAGTATCGCACCAGTTCGTTTCGTGTTCATGCCGGTCGAGGCCACGGGCTACACCCCGTTAAATCGGGAATGCGCTGAAGCCGGATTCGGAGGGTTTCAGCCCGATTAAACTCGGTTTAATTCGGATTGCCGTGCAATATCGTTCGTGAAATAGCGGTAGGATCGGCGAGACCCGTTACTCACACGAGATAAAATCCCGACAAGCGGGGATGGCCGTCGCTCGCGGGTGTGAATGAAGTATGAATGGTGAGGCGGCGAATCGGGTCTCCCAGAGGCTCGCGCACTCCAGTACTGGCCGATACGCAGGCGGGCTTAACGTCCGTGTTCGGGATGGGTACGGGTGTGTCCCCGCCGCTCTGGCCGCCTTCATGCCGACCGATGGAATCGAACCATCGTAACGCCAGCGTCGGTGGGTCGATACCGTATGTACGTGCGATCCAGTTTGCGCCTGGACCCGACAGTCGATCGGGTCACAGTGCGAATCAATGAATGTGGCTTGGACTGTTAGTGCTCGCGGGCTGAACGTCTCGTTGCCTCGACGCGTACACCCCGAGTCTATCGAACTCGTCTTCTACGAGTGTCCTCGGTGGTACTTCTTTTCCAGGTGGGTTTCGAGCTTAGATGCGTTCAGCTCTTACCCCGTGGTGCGTGGCTGCCCGGCAACTGCCTTCTCAGACAACCGGTACACCAGTGGCACCCAAGCGGAGTTCCTCTCGTACTATACGCTTGTTCCCGTCAAGTACCGTAACACCCCCAATAGATAGCAGCCGACCTGTCTCACGACGGTCTAAACCCAGCTCACGACCTCCTTTAATAGGCGAACAACCTCACCCTTGCCCGCTTCTGCACGGGCAGGATGGAGGGAACCGACATCGAGGTAGCAAGCCACTCGGTCGATATGTGCTCTTGCGAGTGACGACTCTGTTATCCCTAAGGTAGCTTTTCTGTCATTTACGGCCCGCAACAAGCAGGCTCGTAAGTTCGCTAGACCACGCTTTCGCGTCAGCGATCCTCGTTGGGAAGATCACTGTCAGGCTTCCTTGTGCTCTTGCGCTCTCTTCCGGGTTCCCGACCCGGATGAGGAAACCATCGGGCGCGCTCGATATCTTTTCGAGCGCGTACCGCCCCAGTCAAACTGCCCGGCTACCGGTGTCCTCCGCCAGGAGTGAGAGTCGCAGTCACTACCGGGTAGTATTTCAATGGTGGCTCGGTGGCCCGCTAGCGCGGGTACCTGTGTAACGCCTCCTACCTATGCTGCACAGTAGCGACCACGTCTCAGCGACAGCCTGCAGTAAAGCTCTATAGGGTCTTCGCTTCCCCTTGGGGGTCTCCAGACTCCGCACTGGAACGTACAGTTCACCGGGCCCAGCGTTGGGACAGTGGCGCTCTCGTTGATCCATTCATGCAAGCCGCTACTGAAGCGGCAAGGTACTACGCTACCTTAAGAGGGTCATAGTTACCCCCGCCGTTGACAGGTCCTTCGTCCTCTTGTACGAGGTGTTCAGATACCTGCACTGGGCAGGATTCAGTGACCGTACGAGTCCTTGCGGATTTGCGGTCACCTATGTTGTTACTAGACAGTCGGAGCGCCCGAGTCACTGCGACCTGCTCCTCTCCGGAGCAGGCATCCCTTATTGCGAACGTACGGGACTAACTTGCCGAATTCCCTAACGCCGGTTGCTCCCGACGGGCCTTGCCTTTCGCCGGCAGAGCACCTGTGTCGGATCTCGGTACGATCACTACTCTCGTCTTTTCACGGGCTCTAGGTACGACCGACTTGCGCTATCTCGGAATTTGACCGCTTCCTGCCATTACGGCTTCCACGGTGGTATCCGATTCGACCGGGCGAGGGCCCGGTTCGGTTGTCCCCAAAGCGTCGACTTTCAGTGAGTAGTGGTGCTGGAATATTAACCAGCTTCCCTGTTGTCTCGGTCGAATTACGGCGAGACTTAGGATCGACTAACCCTCGGCTGATTGACAGTGCCGAGGAACCCTTGCTCGTAAGGCCGTCGGGGGTCACACCCGACTCTCGCTGCTACTATGACCAGGATTTTCGTTACTACTCGGTCCACGCGAACTCTCGCCCGCGCTTCCGTCCGAGCAGAATGCCAGCCTACGCGATTGTCCTGTGACGGACACGGGTAGGTCTCGGTGGTGGATTTGAGCCCCGATCATTTTGGGCGCCCCGAACCTCGGCCGGTAAGCTGTTACGCTTTTCTTAGAGGGTAGCTGCTTCTAAGCTCACCTCCCGGCTGTCTAGGGCTCGGGACCACCTTCGATCGCACTTAATCCACACTTGGGGACCTTAACCTACCGCTGGGTTGTCTCCCTTACGGTGCACAGGCTTACCCCGCACACCGGACTCCCTGCGTCTGTGGCGTCCGCAAGTTCGGAGTTCGACAGGATGGCCGACTCCTCTCGGAGGCGGGTCATCCAATCGGTCGCTCTACCTCGCGGACTACCTCAGCAGAGGTCATGCTTCGACATGTTTCGGCTGGAACCAGCTGTTGCCAGGTTCGATGGGCCTTTCACCCCTACGCATAGGTCACGGGAGGGTATTGTAGGACACCACCCCTAACGGGCCTCCACGTGCCTTTCGGCACGCTTCACCCTGCCCACGCGTAGATCACCTGGTTTCGGGTCGCACCCGCTTGACTCCCCGCGCTTGAACACGGTGGCCCTGGTCGTAAGACTGCGGCCGTATCGGTTTCCCTGTGCCTTCCCCGATTGTCGGGTTAGACTCGCCAAGCAAGTGCACTCCCTGGTTCGTTTTTCAAAACGCACGACGGAACATCGGCTTCCCTCGAGTCCTACTAGTGGGTCGCCCCACGGTCGTTCGTCGAGGGACCTTGTATGCCCCGTCGCTCGATCGCCAACTGAGTTCAGGCTCTATTTCAGTTCCCTTCTCGGGATACTTTTCAGCGTTCGCTCACGCTACTTGTTCGCTATCGGTCTCGAGGAGTGTTTAGCCTTCCCGGTTGATGCCCGGGACGTTCACGAGGAATATCCAATCCCCGCTACTCGTGGACTGACTCACGTCGTACTGCATCCCGATACGGGGCTGTCACCCTGTATCGCGCTCCGTTTCAGGAGACTTCTCGGGACGGGTCGGACGCTGATGGTCAGCCGACACCACATGTCCTTGCGGATTCGGTTTGGGCTGACCCGCGTTCACTCGCGGTTACTAACGGGATCGCGGTTTGCGTTCTCTTCCTGCTCCTACTGAGATGTTTCAATTCGGAGCGTTCCCCATTGCGCGAGGCAATTGCGAGGGGATTCCCATTCGGAGATCCTCAGTTCTTTCCTTCCATGCAGGTCCCTGAGGCTTATCGCAGCTTGGCACGTCCGTCTTCGGCTCTCGAGCCGAGCCATTCACCAGCTGGCACAGTAGCCAGTTTGATGGATGTCACACTAGTGACCCGGATAACTGTCGGGTCCAGTGGACGCCTGGATCGCACGTACATACGGTGTCATTACGCTCTCGTGGATGCGACAGCGTTCGACCCTTCCCATCCGCGCTTACGCGGGATGGTGCATCGGTCTTGCGTAACCCAACCGAGCGCCGTCTTGCACTTAAGGCGTGCGGTTCGGCGTCGGTGGGCTGGCATGGACCCGCTGGGATTCGAACCCAGGGCATCCTCCTTGCAAAGGAGGTGCTCTACCGCTGAGCTACGGGCCCGGTCCCCTGGTGGGACGTGGGGCGAGTGTGTGTGAGTGTGAGCCTCGGTGGGTCGTAGGTGCCCGGTCGCGCGGGCGGTCGAACCGATACCTTGGAGTCGTGGTCGCTACGTGGTGGGCCTCCCGTGTGGGAGGTCCCGGTCAGTAGGAGGTGATCCAGCCGCAGATTCCCCTACGGCTACCTTGTTACGACTTAAGCCCCCTTGCGGAGCCCAGATTCGACTTGGGAACCAAGCCTCATCCGGACCCCACTCGGGTGCTTTGACGGGCGGTGTGTGCAAGGAGCAGGGACGTATTCACCGCGCGCTGCTGACACGCGATTACTACCGAATCCAGCTTCATGAGGGCGGGTTTCAGCCCTCAATCCGAACTACGACCAAGTTTAGGAGATTACCGCCCTCTCTCGAGGTGGGAACCCATTGTCTTGGCCATTGTAGCCCGCGTGTAGCCCAGCACATTCGGGGCATACTGACCTACCGTTGCCCGTTCCTTCCTCCGTGTTAGCCACGGCAGTCCTCCTAATGTACCCACCCGGCCGAAGCCGGTGCTGGCAATTAGGAGTGCGGGTCTCGCTCGTTGCCTGACTTAACAGGACGCCTCACGGTACGAGCTGACGGCGGCCATGCACCTCCTCTCAACAGCTCTGACAAGGTCATCAACCTGATCGTCATTGCTGTTGTCGATGCTGGTGAGATGTCCGGCGTTGAGTCCAATTAAACCGCAGGCTCCTCCGGTTGTAGTGCTCCCCCGCCAATTCCTTTAAGTTTCATCCTTGCGGACGTACTTCCCAGGCGGTCTGCTTAGCGGCTTCCCTACGGCACAGCACCCACTCGTAGTGGGAGCCACACCTAGCAGACATCGTTTACGGCCAGGACTACCCGGGTATCTAATCCGGTTCGAGACCCTGGCTTTCGTCCCTCACCGTCGGATTCGTCTTCCCAACGTGCTTTCGCTATCGGTGGTCCGTCCAGGATTACAGGATTTCACTCCTACCCAAGACGTACCCGTTGGGTCTTCCGATCCCAAGCCACACAGTTTCCACCGGACGCCCGCCAGTTAGGCTGGCGGATTTCCCGATGGACTTGTGTGGCCGGCTACGGACGCTTTAGGCCCAATAAGATCGGCCATCACTCGAGCTGCCGGTATTACCGCGGCGGCTGGCACCGGTCTTGCCCAGCTCTTATTCCACTACCACCTTACGGTAGTGAAAAGCGAGGACTGTATGCCCTCGCACTCGGGGTCCCCTTATCGCACTTGCGTGCAGTGTAAAGGTTTCGCGCCTGCTGCGCCCCGTAGGGCCCGGAATCTTGTCTCAGATTCCGTCTCCGGGTTCTTGCTCTCACAACCCGTACCGATTATCGGCACGGTGGGCCGTTACCCCACCGTCTACCTAATCGGCCGCAGCCACGTCCTACAGCGTCGGAACGTTTGCACGTCCCTGTATTCCAACATGGGACGGGTATGAACTATTAGCCTCAGTTTCCCGAGGTTATCGTTCTCTGTAGGGTAGTTTGGCCACGTGTTACGGAGCTATTTGCTACGAGTGTGAACTCGTACAACTAGCATGGCTAAATCGGACCCCGATAGCAATGGCCTCCGGCAGGATCAACCGGAATGGGCTCACTCCATGTGGAGTGAGGGGTGGCGGGAAACGTAATGTTTCCGCGTCGTAAAGACCACTGAGGTCCAAGGTGGTGGTTCGGGCCGCCCGATCGACCGGGTGTCACCGAACCACCGAGGCTCACATCAGATCCCGTCTTACGGCGGACCGCAGGGGTGGAATCCTCATCTCTCGTCCGGACCTGAACCGACGCGGGCGACCCATATAAGCCCGTTGATCGGGCGTGGGTCGCACCGGGTCGGCGTTCCAGTCCGGGGGTCGAGGGCATCGTCGCCCTCGCCGCCTTCGCATTCCATTCGAATGGAGGTGAATACTTAACCCCGTTGGTTTCCGCCGAAATCGGCAGACGGGTTGATATTTGCGTGGTGATCCCTGTCGTGGGTCGCGGCCTCACGACGGACGATCCGACCGGTCGAACGGCGTCGTGGATCGAAACTCGACTATCTCCGGGGTGGTTTATAAGGATGGGGCGTGCATTTGGGCGCATACGATGAGTGACCCGGCAGACTCGATAGAGATTCAGAACGTGGTGGCGTCGACCGGCATCGGACAGGAACTCGACCTCGAAGCGCTGGCGGAGGACCTCCCGGGAGCGGACTTCAACCCCGACAACTTCCCGGGGCTGGTCTACCGGACGCAGGAACCGAAAGCGGCCGCCCTCATCTTCCGCTCGGGCAAGATCGTTTGCACGGGCGCGAAGAGCATCGACGACGTGCACGAGGCGCTCGGCATCATCTTCCAGAAACTCCGGGACCTCCAGATACCCGTCGAGGAGGACCCGGAGATCACGGTCCAGAACATCGTCTCCAGCGCGGACCTGGGACACACCCTCAACCTGAACGCCCTCGCCATCGGCCTCGGATTGGAGGACGTGGAGTACGAGCCCGAGCAGTTCCCGGGCCTCGTCTACCGGATGGACGATCCGGACGTGGTGATCCTCCTCTTCGGGAGCGGGAAGATCGTCATCACGGGTGGGAAGCGGACCGCCGACGCGGCCGAGGCGGTCGAAGTTATCGTCGACCGCATCGACGACCTCGGACTGCTGGGGTAACGGGTCACAACTCGTTTCTCCGTCCGAGTCGTACCGCGACCGATGACCGACGAGTCTGCCGACGGAGACGGCGGCGACCCAGCCGTTACCGTGGAATCGTTCCACGACGCGCTACAGGAGGAGGGACGTCCCGTCGCCACCGCCCAACGGATCGCCCGTCGTCTCGGCTGTTCACAGTCGGCCGCCAGCGAGGCCCTCGACCGACTGGTCGCCGAGGGCGACGTGCAACGACTCGACGTCGAGGCCGATCCAGTCGTCTGGTACCCGACCGAGTGGGGTCGTCTCGCCGAGCGCGAGCGCGTCGTTCTCTTTCCCGAGCGCCGCGAACTCGTCGTCGACCAACCGAGCCAGTACACGCGCGCGCAACTCTCGCGGGTCGCCCACCTCGTCGACACCTCCGGAACCAAGGGCTATCTCTATCGCATCCGACGGGAGGACGTGTGGGCCGCCCCGTTCGAGGACTGCGACGCCTTCCTGCGGACGCTCCGCTCCGTACTCCCCCGTCGATCACCCCACTTGGAGGAGTGGATCGAACGCCAGTGGACCCGCGCCCGCCAGTTCACGCTCACGACGCACGAGGACGGCTACACCGTGTTGGAGGCGGCGAGCGAGAGTCTGATGGGCAACGTCGCCCGGCAGAAACTCGACGAGGAACACCTCCACGCCCCGATTTCGGACACCGAGAGCTGGGTCGTCGAGGGGAGCGAGGCGTCGATCAAGCGGATCCTCTACGAGGCGGGCTACCCCGTGGTCGACGACCGGAGTCTGGAGACCGGCGATCCGCTGGACGTCGAGTTGACCACCTCGCTCCGGGACTACCAGCGCGACTGGGTGGATCGCTTCCTCGACCAGCGAGCCGGCGTGTTCGTCGGCCCCTCGGGGAGCGGGAAGACCGTCGCCGCCATCGGCGCCCTCGCGGCCGTCGGCGGCGAGACGCTGATCCTCGTCCCCAGCCGCGAACTCGCCGGCCAGTGGCGGGCGGAACTCCTCGAACACACCACGCTCGGGGAGGCGGACATCGGCGAGTATCACGGCGGCGAGAAGGAGATTCGGCCCGTCACGGTCGCGACGTATCAGGTCGCGGGCATGGACCGCCACCGCGCGCTCTTCGACCGCCGCGAGTGGGGCCTCATCGTCTACGACGAGGTGCATCACATCCCCAGCAACGTGTATCGCCGGAGCGCGGACCTCCAGAGCAAACACCGCCTCGGCCTCTCCGCGACGCCGGTCCGGGAGGACGACCGAGAGACGGACATCTACACGCTCGTCGGGCCGCCCATCGGCACCGACTGGGACGCCCTCTTCGACGCCGGCTACGTGCAGGAGCCGGAAGTCGAAATTCGCTACCTCCCCTGGGCGAACGACGAGGAACGGAACGCGTACGCGAGCGCGGAGCCGCGGGCGAAACACCGCATCGCCGGCGAGAACCCCGCGAAGGTCGACGAGGTGCGCCACCTCCTCGCCGAACACCCGACTGCGAAGGCACTCGTGTTCGTCGAGTGGCTGGATCACGGCCGGGCAATCGCCGACGCCCTCGACGCCCCCTTCGTCAGCGGCGAGACGCCCCACTACGAACGCGACCGACTGTTCGAGGAGTTCCGATCCGGCGAGCGCCGGACGCTCGTCGTCTCCCGCGTCGGCGACGAGGGGATCGACCTGCCGAACGCCGAACTCGCCGTCGTCGCCTCGGGGCTCGGCGGGTCACGCCGGCAGGGCGCCCAGCGGGCCGGCCGGACGATGCGTCCCGCCGGGAGCGCAACGGTGTACGTCCTCGCGACTCGGGGAACGAGCGAGGAGGACTTCGCCCAGCGACAGATGCGCCACCTCGCGGAGAAAGGAATCAGGGTGACCGAACAGGGGATCGACTAGCGTTCCGCGGCGAGGGCGTCCATCGCCCGCTCCACCCGGTCGGGGTCGGCGTTGTACCCCATGTGCCCCACCCGGAGCACGTCGTCCGCGAGGTCACCGAACCCCGTCGCGAGCGTCACGTCGTGGGCCTCCCGGAGCCGTTCCTGCAACGCGGTCGCCCGTCCCGGCACGGAGAAGGCAGTGACGGTCGGCGAACTCCGTTCGGGGTCGGGATAGGGGTCGAGCCCCATCTCGGCACCACGCTCCCGGCAGTACGCGGCCACCTCGCGGTGGCGGTCGTGGACGGCGTCCAGCCCCTCGTCTAGGAGCAAGTCGAGCGCCTCGTCGAGCGCGACGACGAGCGTCGTCAGGTGGGTGTAGGGGTAGGGCTGTTCGGCCTCGTGCCACGGGAGCAGGTTGGTGTAAAGCGACGCGGGGTCGCGGGCCTCGATCCGATCCCACGCCACGTCGCTCACCGACGCGATGGCGAGGCCCGGCGGCGCGCTGAAGCACTTCTGTGACGCGCCGAGACAGATGTCGATGCGGTCGGTCGGGACGGGCGCCCCGCCGAGGGAGGAGACGGCGTCGACGATGGTCAGGACGCCGTGCTCGTCGAGCAGATCGAGCGCGGGCGAGAGGTCGTTGAGCGTCCCCGTCGGCGTCTCGCAGTGGACCATCGTCGCCACGTCGTACTCGCCCGCCGCGAGCGTTCGCTCCAGTTCGACCACAGGGAGCGAGTCGTCGTAGTCGGCGTCGACGAGCGTCGACTCGGCGCCGTAACTCTCCACGAAATCCGTGAAGCCGTCGCCGTACGGCCCGTTCGAGAGACACAGAACCCGGTCGCCGGGTTCGACGGTCGAGGCGATGGCCGCCTCCAGACCGAGGATGCCCTCGCCGCCCATGACGACCACCTCGTCGTCGGTGCCAAAGACGGTCCCGAGTTTGTCGAGCAGAGCATCGTAACGGTCGGCGAAGGCCGGGTCGACGTCGGGGTTGATCAGTTCCTCGCTCATCACGTCGCGGACGGACGGCGGCAGCGCCGTCGGGCCGGGTGTCAGGAGCATACGTCGCCTACCGCCCCCGACGGCTTGTAGGTGCGGTTCGGACGGGAAGGCACATCAACGGGGCGGGCGTAGCGCCGCGCATGACCGGGAAGCTGGATCGGGCGACGCTCGCCGACCTCGTCCTGTCGCGGACGGGCGCGGCGAACCCGGACCTGCTCGTCGGGGCCGCGTTCGGCGAGGACGCCGCGGCGATTCGGGTGGGCGGGGAGACGCTGGTCGTCAGCACGGACCCCATCTCGCTCGCGGCCGAGCGCATCGGCCAACTGGCCGTCGCCGTCGCCTCGAACGACGTGGCGGCTTGTGGCGGCCGCCCGGAGTTTCTCCTCTGTACGGTGCTGCTTCCGAGCGCCGAGGCGGACCTGCTGGATACGATCACCGGCCAACTCGACGCCGAATCGAATCGACTGGGGCTGGCCATCGCCGGCGGGCATACCGAAGTCGTCGCCGGCCTCGACCGGCCGCTCTGCTCGCTCACCTGCCTCGGGGTCGCCGACCGCTACGTCCCGACGGGCGGAGCGACACCCGGCGACCGGATTCTGCTCACGAAGGGCGCAGGCATCGAGGCGACGGGCGTCGTCGCCACCGACTTCCGCGACCGACTGGACCTCCCGGCGTCGACGCTCGACCGCGCGACGGCCGCGTTCGACGACCTCAGCGTCATGCCGGAGGCGGCCGTCCTCGCGCCCGTCGCGACGGCGATGCACGATCCGACGGAAGGCGGCGTCCTCGAGGGCCTGATCGAGGTGGCGCTGACCGCGGAGGCGACCCTCGAAATCGACCGCGGGGCCGTCCACGTCCGCGACGAGACGCGCGCCGTCTGCGACGCCGTCGGCGTCGACCCGCTCCGCGTCCTCGGCTCCGGCGCGTTGCTCGCCGCCGTCGACGAGGACGACGTGGAAGCGGCGCTGGGAGCGCTGGCCGACGAGGGAATCGACGCGGTCGAGGTCGGCCGCGTCGAAGCCGGCGAGGCGGGCGTCGAACTCGACGGCGAGCGGTACACGGAGCCGATCCGCGACGATATGTACGCGCTGTGGGACGAGTGAGTCGGCCCAGAGGGGTTATCGTAACTGTCCAGAGGTTCTCGCCGGGACGATCCGACGAGAATCGCTGACGACTTCCGATGCTCCCTATCGGTCGCCGTCGAAATCGGGTTCCGTCCACGGGTCGTCGGCGTCGACCGCCGAGAGCGCGTGTTCGACCTCCTCGGCCGTGTAGTCGTACTCGTCGAGCGCCAGATACAGTCGCTTCCACCGCGCGCTCGACTCCGTCTCGCCCTCGGGACCGACGCGCGCGCCGTGGACCCGGAAGAACGGCGAACTGCGGTTCAGCCGCTTTCCTTCACCCGTGTGGCCGTCGAGTGCCACGTCGAACCGGCCACCAGCCGAGAGGTCGTCGGCCGTGACGGGGAAGGAGTGCGTCGGCTCCTCGCCCCGTTCGTGGGCTGCGGCCCGCCGCTTCGCGATGGCGTGGAAGGCGTTGACCGCGTTCGCGCCCTCGCGTGCGCCGCGAGCGCGGGCGACGACTAGCGCCGCCTGCACCGCCGCCATCTGCCCGCGCCGGGAGTCCATGTCCCAGTCCGTCGCGAGGTCTTCGTACCGGCCGACGATGAGGGCCGCTCGGGCGTCGGCCTGCAGGTCCTCGACGACGAAGGTGTTCAGGCGGTCCCAGAGGTTCCACCCGAAGCCGGAGCGGGCGAGTTCCCAGGCACACCACGCCGACACCTCCTCGTCGCCGCGGCGGATGGCCTTCTGGAGGAGGCTGACCACCGCGTAGCGGTTGAACCCGCCGTCCGTCTCGTCGGCGCCCGTCTCCTCGCCGAAGTCGTTGGTGCCCGTCGCCTCCGGCGCCTCCGTCTCCAACTCGCCGTCCGGCCCGAAGGTGGCCTGTCGCTCCTCGTCCATGCGGCGTCGATGGCGGCCGGCCGGGGAAAGGGTTCGGGTCCGCCCGGACGAATGGGAATCCTTAAGTCCAGTCTGGCGATTACGTGTAGGTGCCCGCCCTTAGCTCAGACTGGTAGAGCAGCCGACTGTAGATCGGCTTGCCCCCCGTTCAAATCGGGGAGGGCGGATACCTTCTCTCTCCGAATTACGACAGAGTAGAGACTTCTGTTTTCTGGCGATTCAATACATCTTTGCGGCCGATTTCGGTCAGGGTCGCCGATTTCTGGAGTGCAACTGGCATCAAGACGCATCCCTTCGCTGTCGGTCGGTTCTTACAGTTGAACGGTGGTGGTCGTGGTGACGCGCGGTCCCTACTTCGTCCGCGCGAGCGAGCTGTACGATCCGGCGACGAGAACCAAAGTGGGCCACCCAGCCACCGGCCCCACCGACTCGAACGGGTCGGTGTCTGTCGCGGTGCCGAACTCTGAGCATGTCGAACACTGCTGTAACGATTGCTCGGTACGAATCGTCGAGCGTGATCCGTCGAGGACTGATCTCTGTCCAGTCTGTCGGACTGGTAGTGATCCCTCGAACTATCCGCCGATCTCGGAGGTTCGAGGTGATTTGACGGGTAGGGGAGGGAGAACGGCGGGAACGGACGAACGATGTGTATTTGTCAGAGGCACCCACGTTCACCCTCGTACGAGAATCGTCCGCCAACCATTAATAATCTAACATTATTTCGGAGAATCACAGCCCGAGACTCGCGTGGAGTCCCAAGCGCCTTTGCCGTCGTCGGTCGTACGCCGACCATGAAGTTCGCCGTCTTCGGTGCCGGTGGCGTCGGTGGGTATCTCGGCGCTCGACTCGCGGACGCCGGCCACGAGGTGCATCTGATCGCTCGCGGCGACCACTTGGCGGCGCTCCAGTCGTCGGGCTTGCGGGTCGAGAGCATCGCCGGCGATACGGCGGTCGATCCGCCGGCGACGGACGACCCGGCCGCGGTCGGCCCCTGTGACTGCGTGCTGTTCTGCGTGAAGTCGTACGACACGCGCGAGGCGGCCTCGGCCCTCGGGCCGTTGCTGGACGACGACACGGCCGTCGTCTCCCTCCAAAACGGCGTCGACAACGAGGCGTGGATCGCCGAGGAAGTCGGTGCCGATCACGTGGTCGGCGGCGTGGCGTACATCTTCTCGACCATCGCCGAACCGGGCGTCGTCGAGCATACGGGCGGTCCCGCGCGGTTCGTCTACGGCGAACTCGACGGCGAGCGAACGCCCCGAATCGAGGCGCTCGACGACGCACTCTCGTCGTGTACGGGCGTCGAGGCGGTGCTGGCCGACGACGTGCGGGTCGAACTCTGGCGGAAGTTCTGTCTCATCTGCGCGCAGGCGGGGATGACGGCGACGACGCGGCTGCCGCTGGGGGAGATTCGGGAGTCGGAGGCGTCGTGGACGATGTACCGGCGGCTCATGGAGGAAGTGAGTGCCGTCGCGCGGGCGGAAGGGGTCGACCTGCCGGAGGCGGTGGTCGACGAGTGGTGCGAGTTCGTCCGGGATCTGGACCCGGAGATGTACTCCTCGCTGCACTACGATCTGACCCACGGGAAGCGGTTGGAACTCGACGCCCTCCACGGGTCGGTCGTGCGCCACGCCGAGCGCGTGGGCGTCGCGGCGCCCATGAACGAGGCGGTGCACGCGATACTGCGGCCGTGGGCCGAGCGCACCTAGTCCATGTACTGCAGTTCGAGTTCGGGGTTGGTGGGCATCCCGGTCAGGATCTCCTCGATTTCCTCCTCGTCGAGGTCGATCTCGTCGAGGCCGCCGTCGCTCTGATTGAGCGAGTAGACGAAGTTGATCATCGTCGCCTGGAAGTGCGGGCTCTCCTGTTCGTTGTTCCGGATGTTTCGGATGATCTTCGCCGCCGTCTCGTCGTCGAGAATGTCGCTCATAGGGGGATGGTAGCGTGGGGGACAGGTAGACCTTCCGAAGGCGGCTAGTCGCCGCCGACGGCGAAGCGCTCGGCGTCCTCGCCGAACGAGGGCGACGAGACGGCGGAGACGCCGACGGTGAGGACGGCGCCCAGAAGCATGAACGCGAGCGCCACGTCCCACCCGCCGTAGGCCCGGGCGAGAAGTTCGACGCTCGTGCCGGCGATCCGAACCGTCGTCGCGGGGACGAGGACGTGGAGGAGGTAGAGCACCTGTGGGACGGCGACGCCGACGAGCATCCCGTCGCGGGTGGTCGCCTCCCGGTAGAGCGCGATCATGACCGGAGGCGCGAGGAGCGCGAACCCGGAGAAGGCGGTGTCGCCGACTTCGATGAGCGTCCCGGGGCGGGTGAGGCTGGCGACGAACGCGAGGGTGGCGAAGGCGGCGACGCCGATCCGGGCGATCCACGCCTCGCGGCGGTCGCTCGCGTCCGGCCGCACGAGCGGCCGGTAGAGGTCACGGGTGAAATAGGACGACCCCGAGAGAAGCATCGAGTCCGAGGAGGACATCATCGCGGCCATCGCGCCGGCGACGACGAGTGCCGCGAACCACGTCGGCGTGTACTCGGCCAGCAGGACCGAGAGGACGTTCGCCCCCTCGGGCACCTCGATGGGGAGGCCGGCGGCCCACGCCCCGAGCATGAACGCGGGGACGAACAGGAGGAGGACGAGCACCGGCCAGAGGGCGAAGGAGCGCTTCAGCACCGTCGCCGACTTCGCGACGAAGAAGCGCTGGTTGATCTGCGGGAACATGGTGACGCCGAAGGCGATGGTGACCGCCGAGGAGACGATGAACTGCGGCGAGTAGAGGCCGCCGCCGAGACCGGCGAAGTCGGGGTTGGCCGCGATCATCCCCTCGGTGGCTGCGTCGACGCCGCCGACGGCGCCGACGATCCAGACGACGGCGACCCAGAGCACCGAGAGCATAAAGAGCCCCTGCAGGGTGTCGGTCCACGCGACGCCACGCAGGCCGGCGAGCATCACGTAGACGATCATGAAGACGGTGATGAGTGCGGCGCCGCCCCAGTAGGGAACGGCGCCGGCGGTCAGCCCCCGGAGCGCCTCGCCGGCGCCCATCTGCTGGAGCATGACGTACGGGAAGAGCCAGAGGAGGCTGACGCCGGCGACAAGCGCCCGCAACAGGGGGGAGCCGAACCGGTCCCCGAGCATCTCGCCGAGGGTGACGTACTCGCGGGCGCGGCCGATGAGCCACTGTCGGTAGCCGATGACGTACCAGAGGACGGCAAAGAGGATGCCGTCCATCAGCCCCATCACCAGAATCCACTCCGGACCGGCCGCGTACGCGAGGTTCGGCCCGCCGAAGAAGGTAAACGCTGAGAGCAGGGTCGCGAAGGTGGTAAAGAGGAGAACGAGAGTCCCGAGCGTCCGGCTGGCGAGATAGAAGTCCTCGGCGTCCGACCCGCCGACGCGGTAGGCGAGGAAGCCGACGCCGAGCGCCAACAGGAGGTAGGCGACGACGATACCGAGCGGTTGGAGCGTCACGGGTCACCTCCGGCCGCGAAGCCGGCGTCCGTGTCGACGCCCATCAGCCGATCCCACCCGCTCCGGGCGAAGAGGGCGAAGACGATAGACGCCACGCCCATCCAGCCAACGTGCCACCACAGCCACACCGGCAGGCCGGCGACGACGGTCGACGACCCCCAGAGGAACCAGGGAACCGAGAACGTGATGAGCACCGCAAAGGTCAGTACCCATAGCCAATCGCGTATCGAACGCGTCATCGGAGTGTACTTGTATCTCCAACTACGTAAATGATGCCAAATAATTCTTTCAACCACTTTTTGAAGAAATTTCTTCTTCGATAAACCGAACTGGCGGACCGACGGCGTTCGACCCGTGGTCGACATCGGTAAACCGCCGCCCGACGACCGATGGCGTGTGGCCGCGTCCGACGACCCCGCCGTCCCGCCGCTACTCGCCCTCGGCGTCGCGGTGCTCGCGATCAGTACGAGCGCCATCCTCGTGCGCTGGAGCGACGCGCCGAACGTCGTCAAGGCGCTGTACCGGGTGTCGTTCACCGTGGGCGCGCTCGGACCGCTGGCGTTCCGACGGCGTCACCGAGAGCGCTCCTCGATCGGCCGTCGTGACGGCGTCGTCGCCGTCACCGCGGGCGTCCTCCTCGCCGTCCACTTCGTCGCGTGGTTCGAGAGCCTCGATCACACCTCCGTCGCCGCGAGCGTCACGCTCGTGCAGGCGCAACCGGTGTTCGTCGTCGCCGGGGCGTGGCTCCTCCTCGGGGAGCGCGTGACTCGACGGAGCCTCGTCGGCATCGGCGTCGCCCTCGTCGGGATGGCCTGGCTCTCCGTCGGCCCGGCACTCGCGGGGTCGATGGCACTCGCGGGGACCACCTACGGCAACGCCCTCGCGCTCCTCGGTGCCATCGCGGCCGCGGGCTACGTCCTCGCCGGGCGGTCGCTCCGGCGACGGCTAGCCGTCCTCCCGTACGTGACCGTGGTCTACACCGCCTGTGCGGCCGTCCTCCTCGTCGTCGCGCTCCGACGGGGGACGGCGCTGCTCGCCTACCCGCCCCACGAGTGGGTGCTGTTCGTCGCGATGGCGATCGGGCCGGGCGTCCTCGGCCACACCGTCGTCAACTGGGCGCTCGGTCACGTCGAGTCCCACGTCGTCAGCGTCTCCTTGCTCGGTGAACCCGTGGGGAGTACGCTCCTCGCCGCCCTGCTCCTGTCGGAGGTGCCGACGGCGGGGACGCTCGGCGGCGGCGCCGTCGTCCTCGCCGGCATCTACGTCACCGCGTCGGCGCGCCGGCGCGTGGCCGGCGATTAGTGTAATTTGAGTTCGACGCGCCGCCCGTCCGGGTCGCGCACGTACGCGGCCCAGTCGCGCCCGTACGCACCGTAGCGCTCGTGAGGTTCGCCGGCCTCCACCTCGACGCTGGCGTCCCTGAGTTCGTCGAGGAGGGCGTCGAGTTCCGCACGGGTTCCCGTGCCGTCGGAGCGGAGGAGGAGACAGACGTGGTCTCCGCCCACGTCGATGTCGTCGTCACTCGGGACCAGATGGAGGTGGCGGCCGCCGGCGACGACGGCGACGTACGGCACCTCGCCGGCCTCGAACCGGTCGCGGTCACGAATCTCCATCCCGAGCAAGTCGTGGTAGAATTCGAGCGCGCGGTCGATGTCGCTCACGCGGAGCGCGACGTGATCCATGTCGACGACGTCCACGTCCATGGGCAGCGGTTGGAGCGCCGCCCTCATAGTGATTATTGGAAGTCATTGCCGGCGTGTTGCCGAACACGGGCGGCAACACGCCGGTACACAGTTGCAATAACCACTATCGAACGCTCACTCCAGCAACGCGCGGGTCCGCCGGTGTCGGTAGCGGAACATCGGTTCGAAGCCGATTCGGGCGAGTCGGCTCACTGCCTCGCCGACCGCCCCGAACGGCAGGGCGTAGACCACGCGGTCGTCGACGACCGTCTCCGTGCCGTCGGCGAAAAATCGGTGCGTGTGCTCCCAGTGACGGAACGGGCCGCCCTCCATCTCGTCGCGAAAGTACGCGGACCCGTCCTCGCGTTCGCGCGCGGTGATGACCGAAGTCCACCGTTGGCGCGGGCCGACGCCGAACGGCCGCATCGACGCGTCGATACGCGATCCGGTCTCCAGAATCCCGGGGTCTGGGTCGCCGTCCGGGCCGATGACGGACTCGACGCGGAGGTTCATCCACCCGGGGGTCAACGCCTCCAGCCCACTCACGCGCGAGTGAAACTCCCACACCTCGGAAAGCGGCGCGGCGACCCGCGTCCGCCGTTGGTAGACAGCCATACCGTCACCGTACGGACGAGCGGCGGATAAACGCGGGGGACGTGGGCGCCGTCGGGGAGATATCTTAGCTATTTAATCAAACTAAATGTTTATACGTTAGGTAATAACATGATGGGTGTGGTGTAATGCCATGGATGAAAGTAGACGGCGGTTCCTCAGACGAGCGGGGGTAGCGGCAGCGGCAACGACCACCCTGGCAGGCTGTTCGGGTGGCGGCGGCGGTGGCGGTGGCGGCGGCGGCGGTGGCGGCGGAACGCCCGCCGGCGAACAGCGAACGATTTCGGGCGACAAGGGCGAAGTCCACTTCCTCTCGGCGGAGAACAGTTCCGCGTTCAAGCAGTACTACCAGAAGTGGGCGGAGCGGTTCAGTGAGGAGACGGGCTACGGCGTCCGACTGGAGTTCGTCGGCGTCGGGTCGAGCCAGTCGGCCCGCATTTCGCGGCTGTTGCAGGCCGGTGACCCGCCGGAACTCACGACGACGGCGCCGGAGAAAGGTGGCGGGCTGGCGCTGCAGGGCGTGCTCGCGGACCTGAGCGACCAAGCGAGCTGGATGGAAGAGCTGTACGGCTACGACTTCAACGAAGACTTCCTCTTCTCGTTGCAGGGCAGCCAGTACGTCGTCCCCATCTGGGTCAACATGACGATGGACTGGTACCGCGTGAGCACGTGGCAGGAGGAAGCGGGCATGGCGCCCCGCGAACCCACGTGGGACGAGTTCTTGGAGGGCGTCCAGGCGACCGACGGGGTCGGCGAACGCCGCGGGACCTGCGTCCCGGCCGGACAGACCCTGATGGCCACCGAGTACTACATCGACCACATGTTCCAGAACGGTGGTCAGATCTTCGAGCGCAACGGCGACACCGTCGAAGTCGTGATGGACCAGGGCGAGAATCGCGAACTCACCAAGGAAGTCCTGGAGTACATCAGCCAGCTCAACGAAGTCTCGGTCGACGGGTCGGGCTACGGCTACGGCCCACAGATCGAGTCCTACTGGTCCGAACAGGTGAACGAAGTGAAGTACTTCGGGGCGCGACCGCTCCAGCAGGCGGTGGCGAACAACGAGGCCGTCGCCGAGGACACCGGTCTCATGCATCCGCCGTCGAACGCGGAGCAGACCCACCAGGCCTTCTCGGAGGGATGGGTCATGTTCGACGCCGCGGACAACAAGGAGGGCGCCCGGGAGTTCGTGCAGTTCATGTCCCGGCCCGAGCCGCTGTACGAACTGCTGCACATCGCGCCGCTGCACAACCTGCCGCCGTTCCCGGCGGCCGTCGACGACGAGGAGTTCCTCGACAACGAGTTCATCGACACGTGGGTTCGGCCGAACGACCACATCCTCATCGAGGACGTGGTGAAGATGGTCGAAACCGCGAAGACGCTCGTGGGCGAAACCGATCCCAACAACGCGCTGGCCTCGCCGGTGTTCTCCGAGTCGACGTTCGGCAACATGCTGTTCAACTACCTGCACGGCGACATGAGCATCGACGAAGCCATCGATCAGGCCGGGGACCGCTCCCGGGAGGTCATGGCGAACTTCGAACAGTGATGTCCCGAACGGGTCGACGGAGGTGGACGTAGATGGGCGAGGCGACGCCGACGAGCAGCGTCGAGACTCCCGGCGAGGAGTCGACGCTGCGTGATCGGTTCGGCGAGCTACTGGAAAACGAGACGTTCCTCGGCTACGGGAGCCTCTCGCCGGTCATGCTCCTGTTCCTGTTCATCGCCGTCTTCCCCATCGTGTGGGCGCTGGCGGGGAGTTTCTTCTCCATCAACGCGTTCAACCCGGTGTGGGAGTGGACGGGGCTGGGGAACTACGAGCACATCTTCCTCGAGGACGGCTTCTACTGGGCTGCAGTGACCAAGTCCGTCATCTTCGGCTTCGGCTCCGTGGCGGTCCAGGTGATCCTCGGGATCATCTTCGCGCTCATCCTCCAGCGGTCGTTCCGGGGGAACGCCTTCGCGCGAGCGGTCGTGTTGCTCCCCTATCTCATTCCGGTCATCGTCGTCGGCCTCGTCTTCCAGTGGATGATGAACCCGAACTACGGCGTCATCAACCTGCTGGCGATGCGCTTCGGGCTCATCAACGAGGCGATCAACTTCCTCGGCAACACCGACATGGCGATGTACGCGCTCATCACCGCGGCGAGCTGGAAGTGGTCCATCTTCGTCGTGATGATGTCGCTCGCTCGGCTGGAGGCCATCCCGTCGGGCTACTACGACGCCGCACGAGTCAACGGCGCCAACGCCTGGCAGCGCTTCCGTGACATCACGCTCCCGAACCTGAAGGGCATGATCATCCTCGTGGTGTTGCTCCGCGGCATCTGGATGTTCAACAAGTTCGACATCATCTGGATCATGACGCGGGGCGGCCCCAGTCAATCGACGACGACGCTCCCGGTGTACGCGTACCGCGTGGCGTTCAACCAGTGGCAGCTCGGGGAGTCGCTGGCCATCGCGTCGACGCTGTTCCTGACGCTCGTCGTCGGGGCCGTCATCTACTTCGGTAAGTTCAACCCCGAACAGGAGGTCCGTGTCGAATGAGCTACAACACGTCCAAATCGCCGATCGAGCGCATCATCGACTACTACGTTCGCAACGTCCCCCACGCCACGCAACGGCGCCTGAGCACGTGGCTGTTCAGATTTCTCGTGGGCGCGACGGTGATCGTCGTCGGATTCCCGACCTACGTCATGCTGAAGGCGTCGATCCAGCCCGAACTGGAGCTGTTCTCGAACACGTTCCTGTTCGTGCCGCAGAACCCGACGCTCGAGAACTTCGCGGGGCTGTTCACCGAAACCTCGTTCGCGCGGTTCTACCTGAACAGCATCGTCGCCGCGCTCGGGACGATGGTTATCAGCGTCGTCTCGGCGACGCTCGCGGGCTACTCGCTGACCCGGTTCAGCTTCCCGGGGAAGAAGCGGCTCGCGCAGTCGGTGTTGTTCTCCTACATGTTCCCGCCGCTCCTGCTCGCGCTGCCGATGTTCATGATCTGGCGAGACCTGCAGCTACTGAACAGCTACCCGGGGATCATCCTCGCACACAG
Organism: Haloplanus rubicundus; assembly: GCF_003342675.1. Lineage (NCBI taxonomy): Archaea > Methanobacteriati > Methanobacteriota > Halobacteria > Halobacteriales > Haloferacaceae > Haloplanus > Haloplanus rubicundus. The sequence goes on from NZ_CP031148.1 coordinate 3,202,289, forward strand.
CGCCCACGCGCTCCCCTTCGACATCTGGCTGATGTGGAAGTTCTTCCAGACGGTGCCGATAAGCTACGAGGAGAGCGCCTGGATCTACGGCGCGAGTCGCCTCCGGGCGATGCGCGACGTGGCCATCCCGATGGCGCTGCCGGGGATCATCGCCGTCTCCATCTTCTCGTTTGCCATCTCGTGGAGCGACTTCACGTTCGCGAACCTCCTGCTCACCCAGGAGTCGATGAAGACACTGCCCATCGGGATGCTCGGGTTCATCGAACAGCAGGCCGTCAACTGGGGGCTCATCATGAGCGCCTCGGTGATGATGGCGCTGCCCGCGTTCCTGCTCGTCTACTTCCTGCAGAGCTACCTGCTTCGCGGCTTCAGCGTGGGTGGTCTCGGATGATCGGGGCCCCCCGCCGTATCGTCGGCCGACTACACGAGGTGAGCGATCATGTCTGAGATACGCATCGAGAACCTGCGGAAAGTCTACGACGTACCGAGGGGCAAAGAGGTCGCAGTCGAGGGGTCGACCCTGACGGTTCCGGACGGGGACTTCCTGACCCTGCTCGGACCCTCCGGCTGTGGCAAGAGCACGACGCTTCGCTGCATCGCTGGCCTCGAGAACCAGACCGAGGGGAACATCTACTACGACGAAGACGAGGTGTCGGATCGGCTGGCCCAGGAGCGCGACATCAGCATGGTGTTTCAGGAGATCGCGCTCTACCCGCACATGCAGTGTATCGACAACATCGCGTATCCGCTGAAGGTGCGGGGCGTCCCCAAGGACGAACGCTACGAGCGCGCCCGCGAAGTGGCCGCGACGCTGGAAGTCGAGGAGCTCGTCGAGAAGTATCCCGCCGAACTGTCCGGCGGCCAGCGCCAGCGCATCGCCATCGCCCGCGCCATCGTCAGGGAGCCGCGCGCGTTCCTGATGGACGAGCCGATGACGGGGCTCGACGAGAAGCTGAAGGTGCGGATGCGCAAGGAGCTGAAACGCGTCGTCGAAGAGACCGAGCAGACGGTCATCTACGTCACCCACAGCCAGGAGGAGGCGATGATGCTCTCCGACTGGATCGCGGTGATGAGCGACGGCGAAATCGAACAGTACGGCACGCCGAACGAGGTGTACCGCGAGCCGAACAACCGCTTCGTCGCCTCCTTCGTCGGGATGCCGGAGATGAACATGTGGATGGGGGAGACCGACGGCTCGACGGCCACCGTCGACATCGGGGAGCAGACGGTCACCCTCGACGTTCGGGACGACGCCTCGGAGGCCGAGCGCAAAACCAGATCGAACATCGACGAACGGAGTTCGGACGAGGTGGAGATCGGCTTCCGCCCGCAGGCGCTCAGCATCGTCGATGCCGGCGACGGCGACTTCGACGCCGAACTCGACCTCGTGGAGCCGATGGGCGAGAACAGCCTCTGTTACATCCACTCGCCGATCGGCGAGATTCGCGTCGTCGAGGAGTCGCCCGAAGGGCTGTCCGAAGGCTCGCGGGTCGGCATCGAACTCGACCGCCACCGGGGCTACATCTTCGACGGGGAGTCCGGCTCGACCATCGCGCGCACGGGTGAGACGCCGCCGGACTCGGACGGCGTCTCCGGGCAGGCCGCCACCGACGACTAATAATGACTATTGTAGCTGTTCACCGCTGGTTCGCCACCCCGTTCCGGCGAATCAGCGGGACTGACCTACAATAGACATTATAAGTTCTCCCGAGTCGTCGGGGGAGACGCCCCGATTCACATGACAGGCTACCACCACGGCACGTTAGACGACTTCGAGACGAACCCCGAGAAGCCCGGGCGCCGCTGGGAGCTCTCGCCGGCGCTCGGCATCGACGAGTACAACTTCAACGTCGCCGTCCTCGACCCCGGAGATCCGCTGTCACAGAACGGCTATCACTACCACGAATCGCAGGCGGAGCTGTTCTACGTGATCGACGGGCGGTGCCGGGTCGAAGTCGAGGACGGCGGCTTCACGCTGGACACCGACGACGTGATCAACTTCGACGCGGGGGTCACGCACCTGCTCCACAACCCCTTCGGCGAGCCGTGTAAGCTCGTCGCCATCGGGAGCCCGCCCGAGGGTCGGTATCCGGTACACCAGGTGACGCCCGCGGCGGAACTGCTCGCTCGGCGCTACGGCAACGCGTCGCCGGACGCGGAGCGAATCGACGACGACACCCGATAATGAAAGCGATCAGATATCACGACCACGGAGACGCAGACGTACTGACGGTAGACGACGTGCCGACGCCGGAGCCGGGAGCGGACGAAGTGCTCGTCCGAATCCACGCCGCGAGCGTCAACCCAATCGACACCTACGTCCGCGACGGCGGCGTCGAACCCGCGGGCGGCCTGCCACACGTCGGCGGCGCGGACATGGCCGGCGTCGTCGAGGCGGTCGGCAGCGGCGTCGAGGGGTTCGCGGTCGGTGATCGGGTGTTCGCCACGGGGCTGGGACTGTTCGAGGCCGGGACGTACGCCGAGTACGTCGCCGCGCCGGCCGAGTCGCTCGCGACCCTCCCCGACGAGGTATCCTTCGCCGAGGGGGCCGCCGCCGCGATGGCCTTCGCCACGGCGTGGCGCGGGCTAATCGACCGGGGCGAACTCGACATCGGCGACGCCTGCGTGGTTCAGGGCGGGACGGGCGGCGTCGGTCACGCGGCCGTCCAGATCGCCGCCCAAGCGGGCGCCACCGTCGTCGCGACGGCGAGCGGCGACGAGGCGTTCGTCCGTGACCTCGGCGCCGCCGACGTCGTCGACTACGGCGCCGACGACGTCGTCGACCGCATCCGCGAGGCCGCCGGCGGCGACGTCGACGTGGTGCTCGAAACCCACGCGGCGGCCAACGTCGCGACCGACCTCGACGTCCTCACCCGCGGCGGTCGGATCGTGGTTCTCGGCGAGGAGGCGCCGATCCGGATCGATCCCGGGGCGTCGATGACCGGCAAGATCACCGACGCCGACCTGCGCTTCATGTCGATCATGGCCTCGCGCGACGATCAGGTACCGATCCTCGAACGGGTCGGCCCGCGCCTGGCCGACGGACGGTTCGAGGTCGAAATCGAGGCGACGTACCCCCTCGAAGAGGCGGCCGAGGCACAGCGACACGTCATGTCGAGCGGGTCGCGCGGGAAAGTCGTCCTCGAGGTGGCGTGATACGGATTAGTGTAAGTCATTACCGGTGGTTCGCCGAGGTGGTCCGGCGAACCACCGGCCCACAGTTACACTAATCCGTATGAGAAAAGCGAGGGCTTAATTCGGCTCACCGGCGTCCGCGTACGCATGGTCTCACTCGATCCGGACGACTCGGTGGTCGTCCTCGCCCACGAACAGTTCCCCGACCGGGCGAAGACGGCCGTCGGCGTCCTCCGATACGCCGACTACGACGTGACGGCGGTGCTCGACCGGGCGCGCGCCGGCGAACGCGTCGCCGACCACGTCCCCGACGTGGCCGACGCCCCCATCGTCGAGCGCATGGCCGACGCCCTGGAGTTCGACCCCGATGTCCTTCTGATCGGCATCGCCCCCATCGGCGGTGGTTTCGACGAGTCCTGGCGCCCCGACGTGCGCGCCGCCATCGAGGCCGGCTGTGACGTGGTTGCCGGTCTCCACTACTTCCTCGAAGACGACGAGGAGTTCGCCGCCCTCGCCGCCGACCACGGCGTCGACCTGATCGACGTGCGCCGCCCACCGGACGATCTGACGGTGAGCGGGGGGCGCGCCCGCGACGCCGACGCCGACGTGATCCTGACCGTCGGCACCGACTGCTCGACGGGGAAGATGACGACGACGCTCGAACTCGTCGCCGCGGCGCAGGAGAGAGGAATCGACGCCGGCTTCGTCCCCACCGGTCAGACCGGGATCATGATCGCCGGGTGGGGGGTGCCGGTCGACCGGGTCATCGCCGACTTCGCCGCCGGCGCCGTCGAGCGCATGATCCTCGACGCCGCCGAAGAACACGACGTGCTCTTCGTCGAGGGACAGGGCACCATCGTCCACCCCGCCTACTCCGGTGTCACCTGTAGCCTGCTCCACGGCGCGATGCCCGGCGCCCTCGTGATGACCCACAGCGCCGGCCGCGAGGCCATCCACGGCTACGAGGACTTCGCCATCCCGCCCGTCGAGGAGTACGTCGACCTCTACGAGTCGCTCGCGGCCCCCGTCGCGCCCACCGAGGTTGCCGCGGGCGCGCTCGACACGCGGGCGTTCGACGACGACGAGGCGGCCCGCGCGGCCGTCGAGGAGTACGCCGCGACCCTCGACGCGCCGGCGACCGATCCGGTCCGCTTCGACGCGGACGAGATTCTGGACGCCCTCCTATGAACACCGACTTCGAGCGCCTGACCCTGCCCATCGACGGCGACTTCACCATCTCCCGCGGGTCGAAGTCGACGGTGGAGACGGTCGTCGTCCGGGTGGGCGACGAGGCCGGACAGACGGGCGTCGGCGCGGCCGCACCCGATCCCCACTACGGCGAGACGGCCGACACGGTGTGTGCGGTGCTGCCGGACCTCCTCGACGCCGTCGAGGCGGTCGACGACCCCCTCTCGCTCGACGCCATCGAACGGCGCCTCCGGGGCGTCGTCCGCGACAACCCCGCCGCCCGCGCCGCGGTGAGCATCGCGGTCCACGACCTAGCGACCCGCCGCCTCGGCGTCCCCCTGTATCGCTACTTCGGCCTCGACGCCGACCGAGCGCCGGCCACCTCCTATACGGTGGCCATCGACGACCCCGAGGCGATGGCGGCGAAAGCGGCCGACGCCGTCGCCGAGGGCTACTCGATCCTGAAGGTGAAACTCGGCACCGACCGCGACCGGGAGCGGATGGAGGCGGTGCGCGGGGCCGCCCCCGACGCGACGGTTCGCGTCGACGCCAACGAGGCGTGGACGCCGGGCGAGGCGATAGCGAAGAGCGAGTGGCTGGCCGACCTCGGCGTCGAGTTCGTCGAGCAACCCGTCCCCGCCGAGAACCCCGCGGGGCTGAAACGGGTTCACGAACGGGGTGCCCTCCCCGTCGCCGCCGACGAGTCCTGTGTCACCCTCCCCGACGTGCCCGCGGTGGCCGACAGCGCCGAGATCGTGAACCTGAAACTCATGAAGTGTGGGGGCGTCCGCGAGGCGACCCGGATGGTCCACGCCGCCCGCGCACACGGGCTGGAGGTGATGCTCGGCTGCATGGTCGAGTCGACCGCCTCCATCGCCGCCGCCTGCCATCTCGCTCCCCTCGTCGACTACGTGGACCTCGACGGCGCGCTCCTGCTGGCCGAGGACGCGTACGAGGGACCGACGTACGCGGGCGGGACGCTCACGGTCCCGGATCGACCGGGAACGGGCGTGCGGCCCGTGGAATCCGACTAAGCGAGCGCGTACAGCTCCGATCCGGCCGTCACGACCGCCCGATTCTCGACGAGCGCCACGCCGGCCGGCGGGGTGTCGAACGCGTGCGTCCACAGCACGTCGCCCGAGACGGTGTCGTAGGCGCGGACGACACCGCCGGCCCGCTCCCCGTTCTCCCGCCGCTCGCCCGCGACGACGAGCGTCTCGCCCCCGACGACCGGCGTCGAGGCGCGCCAGTCAACGTCGTCGCGCCACGCCGTCTCGCCGGTCGAGAGGTCGACGGCCGCGACGAACCCGGTCGCGTCGCCGCCGACGGCCACGTATCCCCGGTCGCCGACGACGGCGGGAGTCGACACGTCCCGCCCGAGCCGTCGGGGGTCCCAAAGTCGCTCGCCGGAGTCGGCGTCGACGGCCGCGAGGACGCCGCCCCCTTCGGCGTGGGTGCCGAGGACGACCCGCCCGTTCGCGACGGCGGGGTGGTCCGGAAAGCCGTCGGTCGGGCCGGCGCTCCAGACGCGGTCCGGGCCGACCGTCAGGCGTCGGTCGAGTCCCGTCCGCTCCGCGTAGGCGACGGTGCCGTCCAGCGGGGCGTCCGCGGCGTACAGTCGACCGTCGGCGAGCGCCGGCGTGGCGCCGTCGACGCGCCAGCGACGCCCGCTGTCGGGGTCGATGGCCCGCAGGGTTCCGTCCTGCCCGCCGACGTACGTCTCGCGTGCGCCGACGAGCAGGCCCTGCGGGTGGTCGGCGTCGAGGCCGAACCGGGTCGTCTCGCGCAGGTCGGCGGCGCCGTAGCCGACGAGGGCGGCGGGTGCGTCGGCGTCGTCGCGCACGACGGCGTGGAGCCGGCCGTCCGGCCCGAAGCCGGCGAGCGGCGTCGGCGCGTCGCGTTCGCGGACCGCGTCGCTGCCGCCGCGCGGGAACGCGGCGAACCCCGACCCGTAGACGACGAGGTGGTCAGCGCCGACGAGCGGGGAGAGTCGTGGCCGTCGGGCAGTCGTCGCGGCCGACGCGACGCGGCGGGCCGTCGGCGCCTCGCGGGGTGGGCTGGCGTTCGGGTTGTGCGCGGTGTTCGCGGGGTCGTACCGGCGGAGCGGCCACGTTCCGGGGGCGGGGGTCCACGGGTCGAACGTCGCGTCCGTCACGCCGCGATACAGGCGGGAGGCGCCGTAGATGCCGGCAGCGCCGACGAGGCCGGCGCCGACGAACTCGCGGCGAGTGATGGAGGGCATCGACCGATAGTTGGGTTGCTCCCGTGAAAAACCGTCGTGTTCGGGACCGTCGTACGGATTAGTGTAATTTACCGGTGGTTCGCCGACCCATCCTGGCGAACCACCGGTAATGACTTACACTAAACCGTATCAGTCGTCGAGAAGGGCGTCCCAGTCGCCGGCCGTGCGTCGGCCGCCGTCGCGGGTCAGAAACAGCGCCGAGAGGTCGTCGCGGGCGTCAACGAACGACGACGCCCGGTCGTCCGCCATCACGAACGCGGCGGTGGAGTGGGCGTCGGCCGTCTCGGCGTCGGGCGCCACGGCGGTGACGCTGGTGTCTTCCGTGGGCGAGCGTCCGGTGCCGGGCGTGACGATGTGGTGTTCGGTACGGTCCTCGTCGTAGTAGACCCGGTAGTCGCCGGAGGTGGCGACGCCGCCGCTGTCGAGACGGAGCGTCGCCGCGAGGCCGTCACCGCGGGGGTCCTCGACGCCGACGCGCCAGCGGTCGTCGGAGCCGTCGAAGGCCCGCACGTCGCCCCCGGCCTCCACGAGGCCGGCGTCGACCCAGTCCCGGAGGGTGGCGACGCCGGCGTCGACCACCGCCCCCTTCGCGACGCCGTCGAGGGTGATCGGCGTGGGCGTTCGAAGCTCCGAGTCGGAGACCGTCACCGCGTCGAACGTCGCCTCGGCGGCGCGTTGCCGGGCGTCGAGCGGCCGATCCTGTCCCGACTCGTACGCCGTCAGTACCGGGAGGACCGTCGGATCGAAGGCGCCGTCGGTGCGCTCGTAGACCGTCCGGCACCGCCGCAGGAGCGCGACCAGTTCGGGTGCGGGGTCCGCGAGGACGCCCGCCTCGTTCAGCCGCGCCACCCCGCCCGAGGGATCGTGGCGCGTGAACACCGACTCCAGGCGCGACATCTCCGCGAACGCGCGCTCGACGCCGAGTTCGGCCCGGTCCGGATTGCGGGTGACTGCCGTGACGGTGACGAGCGTCCCCATCATGAGCCGGGTGCTCCGAACCTCGGTGACCTCGCCGTCGACGAGGAGCGTCTGCCCGAGGAGACCGGCGCCGGCGGCGCCGCCGACGGCCGCCGTCAGGAACGACCGCCGGTCGAGTTCACGCATCGGCGCCCCCCTCGTCATCCCAGTCGGCGGATGGGGTGGCCGACCCCGAACACGAACAGGCGTCGGCCGGGTCGGAACACGAACAGGCGTCGGCCGACCCCGAACACGAACAGGCGTCGGCCGACCCCGAACACGAACACGAACCGCCGTGTTCGTCGTCGTCGGTCCCCGTCGACCGGCGCACCATGTCGACGATGGTCCCCTTCGGGACGAGGTCGTCGCTCCCCGCGAAGAGTTCCGTCTCGCCACCGTCGGTGACGGCGCGGTCGGCGAGGATGCGCTGTTGCTCGGTCGTCCGGTCCTCCGGACGGATGCGCTCGATGAGATGCGGATCCCGCCACGCGTCCACGGTAAAGCCGTGTTCGTTGTCGTACTGGAGGACGACCGGACAGCCGCCGGGGTCGTAGTAGTTGTCGACACAGACCGAACACTGGAAACACTGGAAGCGGTCGATGGAGCCGTCGTCCTCGATGGCCTGGAACTCACAGTCGGTCTGACACTTCACGCAGTCGCCACAGAGGTCGTAGCGCTGGATCGGCTCCCGCTGGAGGACGTTGCCGAGCGCCAGCCCGGCACCGAGAGGACAGATGTAGCGGCAGTACGGTCGGAACATGAACGCTCCCGAGACGATGAGCACGGCCGACCAGGCGATGTAGACCGGGTCGGACACCAACGAACTGTAGAAGGCTGCCTTGAACGGCTCGACCTTCGCCAGCGTCGCCCCGAAGTCCGTCGAGATGACGAACCCGATCACGATGGCGACGAAGAGCGGATAGCGCAGCTTCTCGAGTTTGACGTGGTACTCGCGGGGGAGTTCGTACGCCCACGGCGTCACCTTGTACAGCAGTTCCGAGAGCGCGCCGAACGGACAGATCCACCCGCAGAAGACGCCACGACCCCACTTCGGGAGGACGAGCGCGATGCAGATGAAGGTGAGCGCGACGAGGGGGGCGGAGAAAAACAGCGCCCACCGGAACCCGCCGACGGTCGCCCACGAGATGACCTCGCGGACGAGGATGGCTATCTGCTGGGTAGTCGGCTGAGTCGGGTGGTACCAGCCGAGGAAGACGAGCGTCACCCCCAGCGTGCCGATCCGGAGGCGGTTGACCGTCACCCCCGCACGCCGGCAGAGGCGCGACCGGAAGGTGAAGACGGCGAGGATGGCGCCGAGGAAGACGACGAGCGCCACGACCGAGCCCCAGAGATCCTCCCACGCCGACTCGACGGTGCCGACCCACGCCGGCAACGTCCGGGCGGCGGCGGCGTCGACCGGATCACGAACCGCCAGCCCGTCGGCGTACGTTCGACTGATCCGCTCGCCGCCGACGATCAGGTCGAGGACGAACGGACGGGTCGTGTCGAGGCCCGGGACGACCAGCGCGGCGCTCCAGTCGACGCCGTCGACTCGCGTCTCCTGAACCGACGGCGTGGTCGACTCGGTCCACTGGTGGAGGCGGAGTCGATCCGGACGCCCCGGCGATCCGGGGCCGTCGAGACCGACCCAGAGCACCGTCGCGTTGGCGTCCGGGACGCTGGCGTTACCCCCGGCGAACATGCTCTGCCTGACGGGGGCGGACTCGATGGGCGCCGCGTAGAGGTCGAGGGTGGCGTTAGCGCCCGCCGCCGCGCCGGGTGGCGCGGCGGTCCAGTGAGCGAGTGCCGTCCCCCGGCCGAGGTCGGCGAGGGTCATGCGCCGGCGCTCCGACGACTCGTTCGTCGCCGACTCGTTGGTGGCCGGCGACGCCGACTCCGAGACGATCCCTTTCTCCCGAGCGACGATGCGCGCCGACTGCGTCACCGTCTCGATGGACGCCCGCGTGGTCACGGAGGCGCCGGTGAGCGCGTCGACGTGGTATTCACCGGCTTCGGCCTCGCGGAGCGTGACCTCCTCGGTGACGGACATTCCCACCATCTGATACCCGAACTGGCGCAGCCGCTGGATGGCGGAGATGCGGTCGAAGAAGGGTTCGTGCTGTTCGACGAGTTCGACCCCGCGGATGGTGCCGTTGGTGTCGAGACCCACGAGGTACTCGATGGGCTCCTTGCCGTAGCCCTCCACGTCGACGACGTTGCTCGTGAGGTAGACGTAGCCGACGAGTTCGCGCCCGTCGTCCGTCTCCGCGTACGCCTCGACGATTTGGTACTCGCCGGTGGGTTCGGAGAAGGAGTCGGCGCCGGGGAAGGTGTTCGAGAGCGCGCGCTCCGAGAACGGCTCGTCGATGGTCGTCCGGTCGACGGCGGCGGCCGGGGCCGGCAGTGAGAGAACGAGCAAGAGCGCGAACACGACGGCGACGCGTCGACGGCTCACGGTTGGGAACACGACTCCGGATCTGGGTTGGGATCAGTCGGTAGTTGGGGAGCGGCGGCAGGGAACATCGCGGATGGTGGCCGTCGGTATTGGAGGTGTTTAATTATGTGGGTCGAGCGTCCTCACCAGTGGGAAAGACCGTCTCCCCGCCCGCACGGTCGAAGTACTCGCGTCGTCCGTGCCCGACGGCCTCACCGACGAGTGTGGGCGGGTGACTGAGGACTTCGCGCACATCGCCGCGATCAGTCGAAAATCCGGTGTGACGCGCCGGGATTACTCCCCGCGGCACCCACCACGTCGACGAGACGGGAGCCGAGCAGGGTCGCCGCGACGACGACCACGGCGCCGCCGACCGCGGCGGCGATCCACGGAAGACTCGTTTCCGACGCGACGGCGGCGGGAACGTCGAGCAACGACACGAGGACACCCATCGCGCCGAACGTGACGATCACACCGACGAGGAGAGCGGGTCCCCACGCCATCACCGTCGTGACGACGAGGACCAGGCGTGTCGCCCCAGTCTGCCGACCGAGGGCGACGCCCGAACCGATCAGGGGGAGGAGACCGAGCAACAGGAACAGACCGGCAGCCGTCGGCGTCTCGTCGAACAGGGCGAGGACGCCGACGGCGGGGACGACGACGGCCGCGGCGCCGAGCAGTACGAACAGGTAGCGAAGCCACGATGGAAGGCGACCGGCCTGTCGGTACCACGCGACGGACGCGACCGTCGCCAGCGCGGAGAACAGTGCCAGTCCGACGAGGAGAACGAGCAGGGTGAGTGCACCGAATCCGGTACCGAGTCCGTTCGACATCACCCATCCCTTCGACGGGGCGTCGGATAACTGACGGGGACAACTACCAGTCGGCGAAGACCGTCTCGCCGCCCGCCCGCGCGATGTAGTCCCGCTGCATCGCCTCGATGGCCTCGGGGAGGGTGGCGCCGTCGTCGACGGCCTCGCGGACGCGGGCTTTCTTCCACGCGCTCGGCGCCGCCGGCGTGCCCTCGCCGCGCCGGCGTTCGACCGGATCGAGATAGCCGTCGATGACCTCGGCGTCGAGGCCGGCGTCGCGGAGGCCGCGCCGGGCGAACGCGAACACCTCGTCGTAGACGGTGTCGGGATCGGCCGTCCGGTCGCCGTTCGCGGTCACCCACGCGAGGTCCGCGTCCGGCCCCCGGTCCACCGCGTCGTAGAAGCAGTCGCGAGCGGCCGTCCACGGCAGGTCGGTGAGCGGGTGGTCGGCGGCGACGAGACCGCGGAGGAGACCGACGACGAGGACCTGCAGCGAGACGGTGTCGCGGACGGTCGGCTGGGTCGGCAGGGGGCGGTACTCGATGCGGAGCGACGCGCCGTCGGCCTCGGTGCCGACGGGTTGGCCGCCGATCACGCCCCGAACCCACCGCCAGTGGACGCCCCGCTTGTGATCGTACTCCGGCAGCGTTGCGCGGTAGGGGCTGGCGTCGTCGTCCGCGTCGTCGACGAGTACCGGCGCGTACGTCTCGTCGGCGACGACGCGGTCCACCACGTCCGTCGCGGCCTCCAGATCGGACGGAAATCGGACCTTGCCCTCGTCGCGTGACGCGCCCGCGTTGATGCTCTTCTCGAAGACGTGAATCCGGAGTTCGTGCGGCGTCGCCGAAATCACGTCGGGATCGTCGTCGTAGCAGTCCGCGGGCAGGAAGGGGGAGTTGCTCGACAGCGCGAGGATGGGTCCCGTCGTCCGCAGGGCGGCGTTGAAGTAGTCGGGGAAGCGCTCGGCGGACGGTATCTGGAGGTGTGGCTGGATCGACGTAGCCAGCGACTCGGCGAGGATGGTCGGGTAGGCGAGGTGGGCGCCGGGAACGTCGAGCGTGATCTCCCCGCCGCTTCGCTCCAGAATCTCGTTGTCGAGGGCGACGTACCGCGGGTGGTGGCGCATGTTCGCCGCGACGGTCACGCCGTCCCGCTCCTCGACCGCCCCGAGGTAGGCGTCGGTCCCTTCCGCGGGCGGGACGGTCCACATCGCGTCGAGGACCGGCGAGAGGGCCTCGTCACCGAGGGCGTCGGCCGCGGCGTCGACGCTCGCGCCGATACGATCGGCCTGTTCGGCCACGCCGGCGGCGTCGAACACCGTCGCCGCCGAGTTGACCTCCAAGTTGTGGACGCCCAGCTCCTTCGCACACCCGCCGCGCTCGAAGACACGTTCGGGGATCGGTGCGAGGCGGTCCGCGGCGTCGACGGCGTACGCCTCCAGTTCCATCCCGACCGCGAACTCGTCGGTGTCGAGCCGGCCGGATCGGATATCGTCACGGATTCGCTGCGCTTGCTCGCGGACGCGGCGGTCGAACTCCGCACGGACGTCGGGGTCGTTCGACCGCTCGACGGCGGCGACGAGGTCCGGCGTCTCGCCCATCAGGCTGACTCCTCGTCGTCTTCCTCGGCCCGCAACTCGTCGAGTTCGGCCTCGACGTCTTCGTCAGCGCTCGCGTCGGCCGGCTCGCTGCCGCCCGCCCCCATCTCCGATTTCAGCGTCTCCAGTTCCGCGTCCACCTCGCTTTCCGTCCGACCGGCTTCGAGCTGGCGGTCGATTTCGTCCTCGTCGGAGAGGGCGTCCTCGAAGGCGCCCGACTCCTGCAGTTCGTCCATCGCGGCTGCGCGGGCCTCCATCTCGTCCGTCCGTTCCTCCGCCCGTTCGAGCGCCTGACTCACGTCGCTCATCTCGTCGCCGACGCCGCTCATCGCCTCCGAGACGCGGGTCGACGCCTCCGCCGCCTCGTACCGGGCCTTCATCGTCTCCTTTTTCGTCCGGAACTCCTCGATCCGGCGCTGGAGCTCGTTTTTCTTCTCCACCAGATCGTCCTGCGTGGACTGGAGGTCGGCGATCTGTCCCTCGATGTCCTCGATCTGACTCATCTTCTCTTTCTTTTTCTCCAGCGCCCGCCGCGCCAGGTCGTCGCGGTCCTGCCGCACCGCCTCCCGGGCCTGTTCGTTGTGCTTGTCGACGTTCTCCTCCAGCCGACGCTTCTGGATCTCCAGCCGTTTCTTCTGGGTCGTCAGATCGGCGATGCCCTGTTTGACCTCCTGTAACTCGTCTCGCATCCGCTCGTAGGAGTAATCGAGCGTCTCCGTCGGGTCCTCGGCCCGATTCAGGAGGGCGTTGACCTTCGACCGGACGACGTAGGAGGCCCGCGAGAGTATTCCCATATCCCTCCGTTTGGGACGCGAGCCTTAAAATCTCACCCGCGGAACCGCCGAACGATAGGATTGAGACCCCGCGCCGCGTACCCGCGAGCGTGCCGACCGAACGCCTGGCGCTCCCCGGCGGCCGCGACGTGCGGGCGAGTCTCGACTCCGACGGCCCGGCCGACGCCGCCGTCGTCGCCTGCCCGCCACACCCCCAGCACGGCGGGACGCGTCACGACGGCCGACTGACCGCCGTGAGCGACGCGTTCCCCGCACACGTCGACTGTCTGCGATTCGACTACGGCCCGTGGGACGAGGGTCGGGGCGAGCGAACCGACGCCGAGAACGCCTGCGCGTGGGTCACGGAGCGATACGACCGCGTGGCCTGCTTCGGCTACAGTTTCGGCGGCGGCGTCGCCCTCCTGACCGCCGTCGAGACGGCCGTCGACGCCGTCGCCGCCCTCTCGCCCGTCGCCCACCTCGACGACGGGAGCGACGTGGCGGCCGCCGTCGGCAGCATCGACGCGCCGCTGTGGGTCGGCTACGGGACGCGGGATACGACCGTCGACGCCGAACGCGTGGCCGCGGCGGCGCGCGACCACGGCGCCACCGTCGAGACGTTCGCCGCCGATCACTTCTTCGTCGGGCAGGAGGCGACGGTGGCCGAACGGGTGGCCGCGTTCGTCGAGGGCGTGCTGTGAGCCGGTCGAACGCGACGGTTTTTGTCGGCCGAGAGCGTACGCGGACGCGTGCCGTCACGCTATACGCGCCGGCAGTTGGTGGTCCTCGCGGCGGCTGTCGGAGCCGGTCTCGCGGGCTGTACGAGTCCGGCCGAGCCGTCGTCCGATGACGCCGACGGCGACGCGACGGGGACGGAGACGACCGGCGAAACCGCCGCCGACGAACTGGACCTCCGCGAGGCGAACGTCGTCGCCGTCGAATTCGAGCGACGGTCGGACGGCTACCGCTTCGACGTGACGCTCATCCACGACGACGACGGCGAAGACGGGTACGCGAACTGGTGGCAGGTCGAGACGCTCGACGGCGAGCGACTGGGCCGGCGCGAACTCGCCCACCCCCACGGCACTCGGGAGTTCACGCGCTCGGCGACGGTGTCGGTGCCCGAGGACACGACCTGCGTCGTCGTCCGCGGCCACGACGAGACGCACGGCTACGGCGGGCAGGCGACCCTCGTGAACGTCGAGTCGGGGGCGACGTCGGTCGTTCGGCAGGGGAGTGAGCGGGACGCGATGGACGGACGCGCCTGTCCGTGAACGGCGTTACTCCTCGTCGGCGTGCGCCTGCTCCCGTTCCATCCGCGAAATTTTGAGGTACGAGGCCATCGCCAGGATGGTCGCCGGCCACAGGCCGACGAACTGGCCCCGCTGTTCGTCGCCCCTGACGTAGTAGTAGTAGAGCGCGAGCGCAACGGAGCCGATGGAGGCGAGCGCCGCAGGTCCGAGGCCGCTCGATTCGAGTTCGTCAGCCAGTGCGTTCGTCTCGGGGGTATCTGGAGTAGAGCTCACTCCTACTAGTTGGACTGTAGACATATATATCATCGGTCGCCCGCGGCGGGCGCCGCTCAGCGTTCCTCCGACTCGTGCTCCTCCATCGATTCCCAGAGCACACACCAATCCGCCGGGTCGACGTACCCCTCGACCTTCGCACAGGCGCCGAACCCGTCGCCGTTCCTGTCGGGGATGTACTCCGCACAGTTGCCACAGTCCTGCCCCGGTTCGGCGGCTCCGGACTCGACGGCTGCCTCGGCCTCCTGAAACGCCACGTCCTCCTTTCGCGCCAACCGGTCGAGCTCCCGCCGCTCCCCCGCCTGCGAGGGCGCCGTGCGGTACGGCTCCGGCACCGGTCCGTGCTCGAACTCCTCCGCCGAGACGCCCTCGGGGAGTTCCTCCTCGTGATCCTCCTCTTCCTCTTCCGCCATCTCCGTTGGCGTCACCTCTCCCCCACCGCCACCGCCGACACAGCCCGCGAGACTGCCGAATCCGACCGCACCCGCCAGCCGAAGGAACCGCCGCCGCGTGTTGGCTATTAGTTCCATACACACAAATAAAACGTTGAATGGTGTTAACACACCTATATTTCTCACACGACGAGAATCCTGTGCCGGTGGCCGGGCACCACCGTCGGCGCAACACCAATCAGCCTCGACACGGTACACGTTACCATGCCAATCCACCGGGGCTACGAGCGGCATCAAGGGGAGCGCATGGGGTACTACCAGTGGGGCGACTCCGGGAAAAAGTACTACTACACGCCGGGCAACGGGAGGGCGCGAGAGCGGGCGAAGGCGAAAGCGGAGAAACAGCGGGACGCGGCCCACGCGAGCGGCTACGACGAGTGAGCGACCGGCCGTCGCTCAGTTGTACTCCCGCCACCGATAGCCACACTCCTTGCATTTGAAAAATCGCGTCGGCGGTTCGTCGGCCGCGCCGGTCTGTTTGATCGTGTACCACGCCTCGCCGTGCCCACACTGCTCGCAGGTCACGTCGGTCGCCGTGGGTTTCCCCTCGAAGTTCGCGCCCTCCTCCGTCTCGATGACGTCGTCGTCGCTCTGGGCCTCGGTGGAGACGAACTCCGCGGCGCGTTCCTCGTCGCGGTCGGCGGTCGCCCCGCAGGACGTACAGACCATCTCGCCGTCGCGGGTGTGCATCATCGACCCGCAGTCGTCGCAGAACTGCATACCGACGAGATAGCGGGTCGACTCCTAAAGGTGGCTCGGGTGGCGACGGTGGTCAACCGTACCGGGACGCGTCGTCCTCGTCCTCGACGACGGGGCAGTTCCGGACGCGAAAGCTGTCGGCGTCGACCACCTCGACGATGGTCGTTCCCTCGTGGGAACAGGTCGCCTCCGGAGGATCGGAGAAATGCGGGCACCGCTGGCAGAAGTCGCGTTTCGGGACGACGTGTTCGTCAGACTCGGGGGCCGCTTCGGCCCGGGAACCGAGGCCGACCCCCTCCTCCGGCCCCGTCTCTCCCTCCGCGAACGACTCCCAGACGGCCTCGTCGTCCACGTGGTCGACCTCGACTGGCTCGAAGAGGTCGTCGTCCGGCAGGTCGGCCCCATCGTCCGACTCGCGGGCCTCCCGGCGGGCGCGCACCTCGCGCGCGAGTTCGCCGAGGGGGGCGTCGTCGGAGGCCGCCTCGTCGTCGGCCGTCGCCTCGGACGCGTCCGACTCGAACGGGGCGGTCGGCTCGTCCGCCGACTCGTCAGTCATCCGACCCTCCCCCGGCGCCGAACGCGTCGGCCAAGTCGTCGAGCGCGTCGTCCCGGCCGTCGGTCAGCGCCGGCCGGTCGCCGGTGCGGAGCGTCGCGCTCCCGAAAAAGCCCGTCGCGGATTCGAACTCGACGAACGTCGCCTCGCAGTGGGGGCAGTTGGGGCGGGCGAGAAGCCCCAGATCGACCGTCGCCGAACAGTCGGCACAGGCCGCCGTGCGCTCGCCGTGACGGTTCGCCGCCGTCCGGAGGTCGTCGACGGCCCGTCGGTCGTGTTCGGCGGCGGTGACGCGCCGAACCTCGGCGCGGAGGTCGACCACCGCCCCGGTCAGGGTCTCGACGGAGTCGTCCAGGTCGTCGGTCACGTCGGTGAGATACTCGAGGATCTCCTCGTAGTTCTCGAACCCGCGGTCGAGGCGGTCGTCGAGGGCGTCGACGCGCGATTTGGCGTCCGCAGCGGCGCGGACGGCCTCGTCGACGCGGTCTTCGAGGTCCGGGTGTCCGTGATCACGGGGCGCCTTGGCGTCGGTCTCGCGTTTGATCTGGACGACGCGGTCGCGCACGTCGTCGATCTTGTGATCGAGGTCGTCCTCGACCGCGGCGACGCGGTCGGCCAGCGCCTCGAACTCGTCGAGGGCGTCCGGATCGTCGGCGTCGGCGTCGAGCAGTCGATAGAGCGCCGCGGCGCGCGCGAGGATGGCCTCTGGCTCGGCGTCCCGTTCGGCCGCCTTCCGCTCGACCCAGTCCCGCAACTCGGTCGGGAAGGCCTCTGACTGCTCGCCTGCCATGCTGTAGGCGCCTTACCGCCGACGGCATAAGTATTGGTCGACCGATTATCTTATCTGATCTTGCGGACGCCGCTCACGTCGAAGCCCCCCTCGTGGACCTCCGTCTCGAAGCGGATGATGTTCTCCGCCTCGATTCTGGAGAGGACGCCCCGGAACTCCTTGACGAACATCGTCCGGGCGCGTTTCGAGCCGCCGCTCTCCCACTCGAACTGGAGAGTCCCCGAGGCGGCGTCCATCAGGTGGCCGAGCTCCGTCGGCCCCAGCGTCTCGTCCTGCACCAACAGGAGGATCAGCCCGCCCCAGTCGTACGCCGCCTTCTGAATCCCCTTCATCAGGAGCGCGATGTCGCTCCAGTTCATGTCGTCGCTGACGGCGGCGACGAGGTCGGTGATGGAGTCGACGACGACGAGGTTGCCCGCGGCGTGCGCGCCGAGGTAGTCCGCGAGCGCCCCGAGCGCGCTCTCCCGGCGCTCCTCGGCCGCCAGGTCGCTCACCGTCCGCGTCTCGCCGGCGTACCACTCGCGGGGAATCGGGCTCAGCTGGAAGTATTCGGGTGAGAGGTCCCGGAACTGAACGTGGTCGACGGCCGTCCGAACGAGGTCCGTCTCCATGGTGTAGGCCATCTCGCGTTCGAGTTGGTCGCGACCGGCGGTGAAGGAGACGTAGTGCACTTCAGCCGGCGGCTCGGACGCCGCAGCAAGGTCGCCGTAGTGGAGGTCGAAGGCCTCGCTGTCGCCGTAGTAGAGCCCGTTCATCGCGGCACTCGTGTGGACGAACTCGCGAGCGCCCGCCCCGGCTTCGCCGCTCAGGAGGACGACGCTTCCCGGTGGTGCGCCGCCGCCGACGATGGAGTCGAGGCGGGCGATACCGAAGGGAATCCGGGCCATGGGCGCTCTACGGTCGACCGTGGGTTAGTCGTTGCGGCGCTCGGCGTCGACGAGCGCACCACGGTTGCGCCCCTCGGCGACGAGCACCCGCCCGTCGACGCCGGCCGCGTCGAGGGCCGCCCGGCCTGCCTCCCGCGCCGCCCCCGACCGCTCGGCGTCGGTCACGCCGTACGCCGCCGGCCCCCACGACGACTGCCCGGCCCCGTAGACGGCTGGCGAGTCGTCGAGCGCCGCGACGAGTTCGCCCGCCGGCGGCCGGTAGACGCCGCCCTGTTCGTCGGCGTACCACGTCCCGTTGAGCCGGCCGACTTCGGCGACGGCGGCGCCGAAGCGCTCGGCCGAGCCCTCCGTGATCGCCGGCAGAACCCGGCGGGCGATCACCCCAGCCAGCCGGTCGCTCGGCGTCGGCGGTGCCGACTCCACCACGGAGCGCATGCTCCGATCCTCGTCGTCGCCGCTCGGCCCCGCGGGGGCGTCGGGGACGACGACGAGGAACCGCCAGTCGTCGGGGATCGGATGGCGGGCCGCCACCGGCGGCACCGACCACTCGCCGACCGCGGGGCGGGACGTGGTGAACCGCGCCGTCGGGTGGCCGGCGTCGAGGACGAACCCGCCGTTCCCGAAGGTGGCGACGCCGACGCCCGAGCGCCCGCCCCGCCCCAACTCCGGCGCCAACGCGCGGGTGTCGACCGATTCGTCGTGTGCCCGCGCGACGGCGACGAGCGTCGCGAGCGCGAACTGCGTCCCGCTCCCGAGACCGACGTGTCTGGGAAACTCGCCCTCGACGGCCAGGTCGGCGCCGGCGACGTCGAGCAGGTCGACGGATCGAACCGCGTACTCGCGGACCGTCGGGTGCGCACAAGACACCGCGTCGGCCGGCGTCGCCGTGACGCGGATCGACGGGCGGTCGAGGCCGACGCCCAGGCTCCCGTAGAGTCGTTCGCGCGCGAGGCTCAGGTTGCAGAAGCCGAAGTGGAGCCGCGCGTACGCCGTGACGCTGGCGCGAGTCATGCCTCAGTCAGCCCGAACCCGGCATCGGACAGAGGCTCGCGGTGAAGACGGCCACCGCGTCGGTGTCGTTGCGGGCGCCGTGGACGACGCCGCGGTCGTGGGGGACGACGCCGGGCGCCGCGATGGCTTCCTCCTCGTCTCCCTGAATCACCGTCACCGTTCCCTGCAGGACGTGAAAGACGTTCGTGCTGTCGCCGTGTTCGTGCGGGCTCAGTTCGGCGCCGGGACCCAGCGCGAACGCCTTCACCAGTACGTCGTCGCTGACGACCAACTCGGCCGTCAGCACCTCCTCGTCGTCCGGATCGAGCGTCTCCAGTACGTCGAGTGCCATACCCGAGAGTTGGCCGGCGGCGCCTTAACGGTGCGGCTTCGGGAGCGGTCGGCCCCACGGCGGCGCCGGCGGCCGTGACTCGTACGGATTATTGTAACTGTGTCCCGGTGAATCGCCGAGACAGTCCGGTGATCCACCGGTACTGACGTACAATAAAGCGTATCAGGCCAACTCCTCGGCCACCATGTCGACCCCGAACAGGTCGGGGTCCATCGCGAGGTCGGTCTGTCCGCGAGCGAAGTTCGGGAGCGAGTCGTGGCTGTAGACGACGACGCGAACGTCGGGGTTGCGGTCCTTGACGACCGAGATTGCCGTCGCCTCGTCGAGGTCCGTGAGCACGAACAGGTCGGCGTCGTCGATGCCGGCGTCGTCGAGGACCGGTGCGGTGAGGACGCCCTCGACGCGGGTCACGTCGATGCCCTGCACTTCGAGGGCGGTGCCGAGGCCGTCCCGGTCCGGGCCGGCGAGGATGGCTCGGGTCACTACTCGTACTCGATGGTTGCGGGTGGTTTGTGCGTCACGTCGTAGACGACCCGCGCGACGTCGTCGTTCTCGCCCGTGATCCGGCTCTGGATGCGCTGGAGCGTCTCCCACGGGAGGTCCTGAGCGCGGGCGGTCATGCCGTCGCGGCTCTCGACGGAGCGCACGGAGACGACCCAGCCGTGCACCCGGTTGTCGCCTTTCACGCCCGTCGCCTTGCCGATGACGGCCGCGAACGCCTGCCACGGGTCGTGTTCTTCGACCTCCTCCTCGACGACGTGACACGCCTCGCGTGCCACGTCCAGCTTCTCCTCGGTCACCTCGCCGATGATGCGGACGGCGAGACCGGGACCGGGGAAGGGCATCCGCTCGGACACCACCTCCTCCAGATCCAGCGCCCGCGCCACCTCGCGCACCTCGTCCTTGTAGAGGTCGCGGACGGGTTCGACGATACCCTCGAAGTCGATCACCTCGGGGAGCCCGCCGACGTTGTGGTGGGATTTGATGTTCCCCTCGCTCTCGATGCGGTCGGGGTAGATGGTTCCCTGTACGAGGTAGTCGGCGTCGGCCTCCTTCGCTTCGCGTTCGAACTCGCGGATGAACCCCTCGCCGATGACGTGGCGTTTCTCCTCGGGGTCGGTGACGCCGGAGAGGGCGTCGAGGAAGCGGTCCTTGGCGTCGACGATCCGGAGGCTGTCCATGAACGCGAACGTCTCCCGGATTCCTTCGGTCTCACCTTTGCGCATCAGCCCGGTGTCGACGTAGACGGGGGTGAGCTGGTCGCCGATGGCGCGGTAGGCAAGCGCGGCCGCGACCGAGGAGTCGACGCCCCCGGAGAGCGCGATGATGGCGTTTTTGTCGCCGATCTCGTCGGCGATCTCGGCCGTCGCCTCGTCGATGAACGCGTCGGTGTCGACCATCAGATCTCCACCTCCCGCCCTTCGTCGACCCGTTCGAGCGTCGCTTCGACGAAGCCGACGAACGGTGGGCTCGCGCGGTCGGGACGGGACCGGAACTCGGGGTGGAACTGCGTCCCGAGGAAGTACGGGTGGTCGTCGAGTTCGACGATTTCCATGCGGTTACCCGCGCGCCCGGAGAACGTGAGGCTACCGGCTTCGAGATCGTCGATGTACTCGGGGTTGACCTCGTAGCGGTGGCGGTGGCGTTCGGTACACGAGTCGGCGCCGTACACCTCGTGAGCGAGCGTGTCCGGCCGGATCTCGGTGTCGTGGGCGCCGAGTCGCATCGTCCCACCGAGATCCTCCAGGTCGTACTGCTCGGGCAGGAGGTCGATCACGGGATACGGCGTCTCCTCGTCGATTTCGGCGGAGTGGGCGCCCTCCAGCCCGAGGACGTTCCGCGCGTACTCGACGACGGCCATCTGGAAGCCGAGACAGAGACCGAGGAAGGGCACGTCGTTCTCGCGGGCGTAGCGGATCGCCTCGATCTTTCCTTCGGCGCCGCGGGAGCCGAAGCCGCCGGGGACGACCACCGCGTCCGCCTCGCGGAGGCGTTCGGTGTGGTGGTCGCGCATCTCGTCGGCGTCGACCCAGAGGACGTTCACCTCGACTTCCGTGTGGATGCCCGCGTGTTTCAGCGCCTCGTGGATCGACATGTACGCGTCCTCGAGGGCGTACTTGCCGACCAGCGCCACGTCGATTTCGCCCGTCCGCTCCCGGGTGACGAGTTCGCGCCACTGGCTGTCCCGCTCCGCCTTCGGGAGCGCCTCCCCCGCGATGTTCAACTGTTCCATCACGTACTCGTCTAGCCCCTCCTCCTCGACCATCAGGGGGACGTGGTAGATGTCCTCGACGTCGGGGTTGGAGAAGACGGCGTCGGTGGGCACGTCACAGAACAGCGCGATCTTTTCTTTGGTGTCGGGGTCGAGGCGGTCCTCACAGCGGCCGACCAGTACGTCGGGCTGGAGGCCGATGGAACGCAGTTCCTTCACGCTGTGCTGGGTCGGTTTGGTCTTCTGTTCGCCGTTTTTCGAGTAGGGAACGAGCGTCACGTGCGCGAAGAGCACGTCCTCGTCGTCCTCCTCGTGGGAGAACTGCCGGAGCGCTTCGAGGTAGGGCATCCCCTCGATGTCGCCGACGGTGCCGCCGACTTCGATGAGACACACGTCGGTCCCCTCGGCCGCCTCGCGGATGCGACGCTTGATGTCGTCGGTGATGTGGGGGATGATCTGGACCGTGTTGCCCAGGTAGTCGCCCGCCCGCTCCTTCTCGATGACGTGTTTGTACGTCTTCCCCGTCGTGACGTTGTGGTCGAACGTCATGTCCGTCCCGAGGAAGCGCTCGTAGTTGCCGAGGTCGAGGTCGACCTCGCCCCCGTCTTTCAGCACGTACACCTCCCCGTGCTGGTAGGGGTTCATCGTCCCCGCGTCAACGTTGAGGTAGGGGTCGATCTTTACGGCGGTCACGTCGAAGCCCGCGTTCGACAGGAGGCGGCCGGTGCTCGCGGCCGTGATCCCCTTGCCGAGCCCGGACATGACACCTCCCGTTACGAAAACGAACTTCCGACCCAGCTCCGGGTCGTACCCTGTCTCGGGTTCCGTCGGCATAACGACCCTGCGCGAGCGCGCATGAAAATCGTTTCGCCTGGGCGGTCGGCGTGCGCCCGGGTTGCACGCGACGAGCCGAACCGCAGGCTTCGAGTCCGCGGCCCCCGTCGAGGCGGTATGGACGTTCCACGACTCGGCTTCGGTACGTACCGACTGACCGACCCGGAGGAGTGTGCAAGCGCCGTCCGAACCGCGCTGGAGACGGGCTACCGGCACGTCGACACCGCCGAATACTACGAGAACGAGGCCGCCGTCGGCGAGGGTATCGCCGCGAGCGACGTGGACCGCGCGGACGTGTTCCTCGCGTCGAAGGTGTGGCGCGACCGCCTCGCACGCGACGACTTCCTCGAGAGCGCGCGCGAACGGGTCGACCTGCTCGGCGTCGATACCCTCGACCTGCTCTACGTTCACTGGCCGATGGACACGTACGACCCGGAGGAGACGCTCGCGGCGCTCGTCGAAGCCCGCGAGACGGGGTTGACCAGCGGGATTGGCCTCAGCAACTTCACGCCCACACAGCTGGACGAGGCCATCGACCACCTCGGCGAACCGCCGCTGGCCCACCAAGTCGAACTTCATCCCCTGCTCCAGCAGGACGAACTCCGCGACCACGCCGACTGCCACGGCTATCAGCTGGTGGCGTACGCGCCCATCGCGCGCAACGCCGTCGCGGACGTGCCCGAGATTCGCGACGTGGCGGCGAAACACGACGCGACGCCCGCACAGGTGTCGCTCGCGTGGGTGCTCGCGAAGGGCGTCGTCCCCATCCCGAAGGCGGGGACGCCGGCACACGTCCGCGAGAACTACGGCGCGCTCGACCTGACGCTGGACGACGAGGACGTGGCCCGCATCGACGGCATCGAGCGGGAGGAGCGGATCGTCGACTTCCCGAACGCCCCCTGGAAGTGAGCGGGTCCCGCCGGGCCGGTTCGGCGGGAATCGACGACGACTGCCGAGACGCCCGACGAGCGCGTGGGACGGCGACGACGGCCGTCGTCCGGCACTTCGTCATGCTTTTCACTACCCACACCAAGGTTCGAGCATGAGCGCGGACGACAAATATCCCGAAGAGAGCGGCCGGCGGCGGTTCGTGAAAGGCGTCGTCGGTGGCTCGGCGCTCGCCGGCGTGGGCGCCCTCGGGACGGTCACCGTCAACAGCGCGACCGCCTCACCCGGTGCCGGTGGCGGGAGCACCCAGGCGTGGGCAATCGAGAACACCGGCGGGCCGGCGCCCCGCGGGATGCCCCAGATCCCCATCGAAATCGACTCGGAGGGGTACATCAAGGGCGTCTGGCCGGACGTCGAGACCGTCACGCAGGGCGGCCGGCAGGTCCAGATCGCCGAGATGGATATCGGCGGCTCCACGTACTCCTCCGAGTGGTTCCAGTACTGCGGCGTCGAGGGGTACGCGGGCATCCAGCCCGGCTACGAGAGCGACAACTACTTCCGATCCGGAGCGGCCCCGGCCTACGACTGGCAGTCCGGAAGCAAGGAGGAGGGCGACCGCTTCCACGTCGACGACTTCAGCGACTACGAGGAGTGGGGCAACGGCATCGGCACTGCGGGCACCGGGAAACCCGCGAGCGGCCGGTGGCGCTCCGAGGACGCCGAGGACGTCATCCCGATCCAGCTCCTCCGAAGTGCGCGCATCGAGGAGGCCGCACAGGACAACGAGTGGCTCCAGGCCAGCACCGACCAGGGCTTCATCGCCTGGCTCAACAAGTGTACGCACTTCTGCTGTGTGCCGGGGTACAAGCAGTCCGCGGACGCCGCCCGATTCGGCAACGCCAACGGCGTCTACTGCCAGTGCCACCAGTCGATCTACGACCCGTTCAGCCTCGTCCAGACGCTGTTCATCGCGCGGCCGCGCCCCGACTAATACTGTCGGCTGTAACTGTTTCAAGACATTCGCCACCCCAGGTGGCGAATGTCTTGATTGACTTACAGCCGACAGTATGACGAGTTCCGTTTTCACTGCCGCCCGCCGCTGACCGGCGGGAACAAGGCGAGTTCGTCGCCCGCTTCGAGCGTCGTCTCCAGGCCGTCGCCCGAGCGCACGTTCTCTCCGTTGCGGAGGACGTTGATGTGGTCGGCCACGTCCCCCGCGTCGTCGAGGACGCGCTCCCGGAGGGCGGGTCGGGCGTCGAACAGTTCGTCGAGGGCGTCGCCGACCGTCGCGCCGGGGTCGACGTCGACACGAATCTCCCGGTCACCGGCCACCTCCGCGAGGTCAGCGAACAGCTTCCACTGCATGGGTACGTCTCGCGCCCCGTCGGTCAAAGGAGTTGCGTCTACGCCTCCGGCGGCCGACTTCGGGCGTCGAGACGGCGGTACGTCTCGGGGCGGGCGACGACGTACACCGCGTCGCCGGCGGCGAGCGTCCGGTCGTCGGGCAGGTCGTCCACGCTCCCGTCCGCGCCGGTGACGGCGACGACGGTGGCGGCGAGTTCCTCGACTGCCGCCCCCACGAGGTCGCTACCCTCCGCGACGCGGACGACGTACATCGTCTCCTCGGCGGCCCGGAGGAGGGAGGCGAACTCGCGTTCGGCCTGCGGTTCGGCCGGCAACGTCACCAGTCGGTACGTCGACGCCGCGTCGAGTCGCGCTGCCTCCTCCTCCGCCACGGCGAGGGTCGCCACGTCGTCGACGTGGGCGCGGAGTTCCGCGGTCAGCACGCGTTCGGGGGCGGCGTCCGTCCGCCACACCTGCACGCGGTCACCCGGGCTGGCGGCGTTGGCGGGGTCGGCCCGCACCGCGACGGCGACGGTGCCGGGAGAGAGCGTCGGGCCGATGCCCGTCGCCCGGCTCCCCAGCGCGAGATACTCGACGGTGCCGTCGGGCGCGAGTTCCACGTCGACGTGGCCCACGTCGTAGTCGTCCTGCAGTCGGGTGACGAGCCGTGCTTCCAGCTCCGCGACGGTCAATCGCCGGGGGAAGATCAGCGTCTTGCCCGCGAGCGTCTCCTTCGTCGCGGGGGCGACGGGGTCGTACCCTTCCATGTCCTCGATGTCGTCGACGTCCTGGGGAAGGGTCACGTCGGTGATCCGGCCGACCGAGCGGACGATTCGACTCACCTCCACGTCGAGTTCCTTCGCGCCGGTGACGGCGAACACGTCGGTCACGACCCGGTCGCCGACGAGGCGGCCGACGGGGGCGGCGGCGGCGCCGACGCCGAGGGCGAGGACGTTGAAGACGATGCGTTCGAGCGAGAAGATGTCCGTCTCGCCGACGAGGAGGTCGGTGAACACCCCGACCGTGTTGAGTGCCACCGCGACGACCGAGAGGCCGAGCAGGACGGACAGCCACAGCGGCAGGCGGAGTTTGGTGTACCAGCGGTAGCCGAGGGCGGCGACGGCGCTCACGAGGGCGGCACCGACGCCGAACGCGAGCAGTTGCGTGAGGACGCGGAGGACGGACGGGTCGACCGCGGGCACGGACACCTGCAGGGGCATCACGCGACCGCCTCCCGGAACGCGGTGACGGCGTCGTACGAGCCGACGACGAACAGGTCGTCGCCCGCGTCGAGTGCCTGCGAGCCACGGGGGGCGAACTGCCAGCGCCCCGCGTGGCGGACGGCGAGGACCGTCACGCCGTAGGCGTCACGGAGGGCCGCGTCGCCGATGGTCGTCCCGGCGAGGGGTGCGCCCTCGCGGAGGGTCACCTTCCGAATCCGGTTGCCGGCCCGTCGGAGGAGCGAGAGGAGTTCGTACTCGCGGCGCGTCCCGCGGGACTGGATGCTGAGGCGCTCGACGGTCGACCCGAGCAACGACGAGGCCTGTCCGGTGTCGACGGCGACGGTCACGCGGCCGTCGCCGCCGTCGGCGACGGGGAGCGACGGGGTGGCCGCGGGGTCGGGCGCCGGCTCGGTCCCACCGTCGGTGACGTCGGCCGTCCGCTCGGCCGCGCGGTCACTCCGGAGGCTGAGCACCTCCCCGCGGTAGGTTCGGTCCGGCGTGGCGAGGGCGATTTCGTCGCCGCGGGCGGTGCCAGTGGGGAGGAGCGCGCGCACCGAGACGCCGCGCTTGCCGGCGGGGACGCGCTTCGAGAGGCCGCCGAGCGGCGGGGCGGCGTTCACCGTCGCCCGCGCGCGCTCGTCGAGGGTCACCGCCACGTCGGCGAGGTCGAACTCCGTGCGGAGGCGGTCGGCCACCCGTCCCTCCAGTTCGACCACGGGGACGTCGGCGGGGAAGGTGGCGGTCCACTCGCGAATCTCGCGTCGGAGGTCCGCGGGGACGGCCGGATACCCCTCCATGTCGCCCACGTCGCCCGAGACGCGCACCGCCACCTGACCGCGGCCACCGACGAGTTCGATCACGTCAGTCGAGAGGGTGCGGTCGGTGAGTCGCCGCAGGGAGAGTTTCCGTGGGAACTCCGCGCCCATCTTGTCGCCGGCGTTGTGCGCGTACAGCGAGAGCATCAGGACGACGATGACGGCGACGCTCAGGCGAACCTGATTGGCAGACTGCGTGAACGTGGGGTCGTTCAGCGCCAGCAGCCCGCCGTTGACGCCGGCGATGGCGACGGAGAGGACGACGACACCGAACGCGGGCACCGTGACACCGGTAACGTACTTGAACACGAAGCCGAACGCCCACGACACCAGCGCCGGGACGATGCCCGTCAGGATACCGAGATAGAGGCCGAACAGCACTTCGACCGGAAAGGAAGCCATAACCGGCCCACGATACGGAGCCCTAAACCGCTACCGGGACGAGCCCTTTATCAGTCCCGTCCGCGAGTGCGTAGCCATGGCCGCGAGTCGGAGTGATCGGTTTCTCGGGGTCCGTGCGGCCGTGGGGTTGACGCTCCTCGCCGGCGCGCTCTCGATGGTGACGGGCATCGTCCACATGGGGTCGCCGACGGGGCGGCCGCTCGTCCCCTTCGTCCCGCCGGTGGCGCGAGCCACCGCCGGCTTCACCGGTACGCTCACCGGCTTCCTGTTGCTCGGGAGCGCGCTCGGCCTCCGGCGGGGGCTGCGCGCAGCCTGGTACTCGACGCTCTGCCTGCTCGTCGTTTCGGCCGGACAGGGGCTGGTGCAGGCGAGCGAGACCTCGATCCCGCTGGTGGTGCTGTCGGTGCTCGCGCTGCCCGCGGTGGCGCTCAACCGCCGGCGGTTCGACCGCTCGGTCGACTTCTCGGCGACGCAACTGGCCGCCATACTCGCACTCTCCGGCTCACAGGTGTACATCACGACCGGCGCGTACGCCCTCCGCGAGGAGTTCGGCGGCATCAGCACGCTCGTCGACGCCGTCTACTTCGCCATCGTCACCTCCAGTACCGTCGGCTACGGCGACATCACGCCCCAGACGGCGGTGGCGCGGCTGTTCGGCATCTCCGCGCTCGTCGTCGGCACGGCGAGTTTCGCCATCGCCCTCGGTGTCCTGCTCACCCCCGCCATCGAAGCCCGACTCGTGAAGGCACTCGGAAAAATGACACAATCGGAACTCGACTTACTCGACGACCACATCCTCGTGCTCGGTTACGGCGACCTGACCGAGGCGATCATCCAGGAACTGGGCGACAAAGCACCCTTCCTCGTCGTCGTCCCGGACGGCGACGTGGCTCGGCGGCTGAGCGAACGCGGCGTCGACACGCTCACCGGCGACACGAGCGACGAGGCGACGCTGCGGCGGGTCCACGTCGAGGAAGCCCGCGCCGTCGTCGCCGCGACGAACGACGACGCGGCGGACGCACTCGCCATCCTGACGGTCCGACACCTCGCGCCCGACACCCACATCGTCGCGGCGGCGACCCACCGCGAGAACGTGGACAAACTGCGACGGGCGGGCGCGGACACGGTCATCAGCCCCGCGAGCATCGGCGGACACCTCCTCGTCGAGTCGGCGCTCGGGGGACAGGACGTCGACACCGAAGCCGTAGCGGATCGGCTGCTCGACGAAATCTAGGGCCGCCCGCGGTCCACCACGGCCACATCACAGGCCACGTCGTGTAACCGCTCGAAGGTGGGCGGCGAGACGAACCGCGAGGCCCGGGATCGGTCGCCGGAGGAGCCGACGATCAACAGGTCGTACGCGTCGGCGTTGGCGCCGATGAAGTCGGTGACTTCGCTCCGGGCCACCCGCGTCTCCACGTCCACGTCCACCGTCTCGGCGAGGTTGGCCAGCCGCGACTCGGCGCTCCGGCGTTCTACCTCGGCGTCGATGCAGGTACAGACGCTCACGGTGCCGCTCCCGCCGGCCAGCCGGGCCGCGAAATCCAGCATCGCGTGGGCGGTGTCGCCGGGGCGGGCCACCGTCACCAGAATCCGCCGCCAACGGCGTTGGCCCGTCGTCGAGCGGAAGGCGATGGCGTCGAACCGGCCCTCGAAGATTCCGCGGACGTACGGCGAGAGGAGGCCACGGTCCTCCTCGTACGGCGTGACCACGAGATCACAGTTCGTGTTCGTCGCCGTCTCCACCGTCGTCGGCACCGGCGACCCGCGCGCGACGACGACTTCGCAGGGGACGCCCGCGCGGGTGCGGACTCGGCGGGCGGTCGCTTCCAGTCGGGCGGCAGTCTCCGAGGCGGCGGCGTCGAGGGCCGGGTCGCCGTCGGCGTCGCCGTCTTCGGCACCACCCGTCTCGTCGAGCACCGCCAGCAGCACCACCTTCCCGGCGTCGTGGGCGGCGGCGAGCGTCGCGCCGAACAGCGCCGTCGTCGTCGCGCGCTCGCCGTCGCCGCGCATCGGGACGAGGACGTGGTCGTCGCCCTGTGCGGTGTCGTAGAGATACTGCGCCCGGCGCTCGTAGAAGCGGTCGCGCCAGACGGAGAAGACGAGGGCGACGAGGGCGCCGAAGACGGCGACGCTCGTGACGTACGCCTCGGGCGACGCGTCGTCGGTGACGAGGACGAGCAGCGCCGTCGAGAACGCGGCCGGCTCCTCCACGTCGAGCAGCCACGTCGCGGCGCCGGTGAGGAAAATGGAGAGGGCGGCGCTCGCGGGGGAGACGACGGCGGTACCGGGGAGCAGGGGCGTCGAGAGGCCGAGCGCCGCCCAGCCACAGCACGCGCCGACGACGAGGCCGACGACGAACTTCCGGGGCGAGGCGTAGCGGCCCTCGGGATCGGAGAAGAGCGTGTAGGCGCCGGAGGCGAGTGGGGGAAAGAGGAGAAAGGAGAGTTCGGTCAGGGCGTTCGAGACGAAGGTGACGACGCCGATGAGCAGGGGCACCGCCACCAGCACCGTCAGGTGGAGGAGGTTGCCGGTGTGCTGGAGCCAGCGGCCGAAGGCGGCGAGTTCGCGCCGCTCGAACCGGCGGAGCCGGCGGACGACGGCGACCAGCCGGGCGAGCACCCCCTCGAACATCCTACCCGAGCGTCGCCGCGGCGTCGAGCGCCAGCCCGATCATCCGCTCGACGTTGTCGCGGGCCTTCGGTGGGAGTTCGTCCTCGGTGGCGTCGCCCGTTCCCTTCTGGGTCCCCTCGACGAGGTTGCCGTCGACGGTGCAGATGGCGCCGGCCCGCAGTCCCTTCCGCCGGGCGAGGGTGAAGAGCGCGGCCGCCTCCATCTCCACCGCGAGCAGACCCGCCGCCTCCCAGTCGGCGACGTACTCCTCGGTCTCGGCGTAGAACGCGTCGTCGGTGACGACCGAGCCGACGTGGACGGCCTCGTCGTTCGCCTCGCTCGCGTCGACGAGCGCCCGGACGACGTCGAAGTCGGCGGCGGCCGGATATTCGACCCGCTCGTAGCGCTTGGTCGTCCCCTCCTCTTTCGCGGCGGCGGTGGCGACGACCATGTCGCCGATCTCCATCCCGGCCTGGAGCGCGCCGGTCGTCCCCGGTCGGATGACCGTCTCGACGCCGACGGCCGCGAGTTCTTCGAGCGCGATGGCCGCGGAGGGGGACCCGACGCCCGTCGAACAGATGGTGAGCGGGACGCCGTCGTACTCGGCGTCGACGAGGTGGTACTCGCGGTTGGACGCGAGTTGTTCGGCACGGTCGCACTGCGCCGCGATGCGCTCGACGCGTCCCGGGTCACCGGGAAGCAGCGCCACGTCGCGTACGTCGCCCTCGTCGACCCGCAGGTGCGGCTGGAGTGTCATGGTAGTCCCACGCCCCGCCGGGGAGAAAACAGTCCCGGCTGGCGGGACGGAGTTGGAACGAAATTCGGTGAACGTTCGGTCCGCCTCCGGCCGCGGTTCGGTAACATCTCGGAAAATCGTCATATGTGTCTCGGGGCTCCGTACAGTTGCATGACGGAGTCAGATGGCAGTCAGGCGGGATGGATCGAATCGATGATCAGCGACCTTCGCGGCGAGTCGGCGGCGTCGCGGCGGACGTTCCTCCGGCGGTCGGCGGCCGCGGGCGCCGGCGCGCTGGCGCTCTCGGTTGCGGGGTCGAACGCCGCCCTGGCCCACGAAATCGACGACGAGGACGCCAGCGACGTGGACGTGTTGAACTTCGCGCTCACGCTCGAACACCTCGAACACGCGTTCTACCGCGACGGCCTCGAACGGTTCGGGGAACACGAGTTCCGGAGCGCGCGGACGCTCCAGGGGCTCGCCTACCGGATGCGGAAGGACATCCGGCCGAACTTCGAGACGATCCGTGACCACGAGAAGACCCACGTCGACACGCTGACGACGGCGTTTCACGTCCTGCAGGCCATCGGTCTCGGCTTCCTGACCTGGGTCACCTGGGACTGAGGGCGAAACGGTGTCCCGACGCGTCGCTCAACCGCCCGTTTGACTCACCGCAGGTTCCAACACGTTGGCCGCCGAGACTGGTGTCATGTCCCCGAATCGGCGGCAGTTTCTCGCGGCCGGCGCGACGGCCGGCCTCCTCACCCTCTCAGGCTGTCTCGACGCCCTCGACGGCGGCGACGGCCCGGACGACGGTGACCGCCGCCTCCAACTCGTTCTCTCCGACGTCGCCACGCCCCTCCGTTCCGGCTACGTGATCGAATTCGACGACACCGAACGGCCGCGGGACGGCGAGGCGTTCGAAGCGGCGCTCGCGGGCGAGTCGTACACCACTCGGGGCCGGACGCCCTTCGGTTCCCGGCCCGACGACCCGACGTACGCCCGTCACGAGGGGACGTACTACCGCCTCGGCTCGGCCGTCGTGAACGAACGCGCGGTCACGCATCCGGTGGTTCGCCTGTCGGCGGTGGCCGACGCCGGCGCGTCGGACGCCCCCGACGCTGTGGTGGCCGAGACCTTCTCCGAGGCCGACCAGCGGGTCGTCCACGTCGCCCACATGGCCGCCCGCGCACGGGGCAACGAGGGCGGCGTGCCGTGGGGGCTGGTCCGACGCGGCGGCTACGTCTTCCGCGACGACGACGCCGCGTCGGAGAGCCAACTCGTTGGCGCGGACGCCCCGTCTCACGTCGTCTACCACGACACCGTGTTCGAACTCGACGTGCGCCGAGAGCGGTTCCACGAAGCCGTCTACCGCGCGACGGTCGACCCGGTCGCGGAGTCGCCCGAGCGCATGGAGGCCATCCTCCGGGCGAAATTCGTCGACGCCCGCCTCTCCGGCGACGACCTGTCGGGACAGCCCCGGTCGATACTGCGGGACGCGAGGGGTGAGGGGTACGCGGAGACCCATCCCTACTCCGAGCCGTACCGACAGGTTCTGACCGGACTTCACGCCCGCGCCTACCTCGACGGCGACATCGAGAAGGACGCGTACGTCGAGGAGCCCGGCGCCGGGATGGCGCTGTACGACGGGTCGTACTACCGCTACCGGCTCCGATTCCTCACGCGCTAGGCGACGGCGAACAGCAGGACGTTGTGCGCGCCCGGGCCCAGCCCCACGGCGGCGACGAACCCGAGCAGGAGCCGGCCCTGCGTCGGGTCCTCGCGGACCATGTCGGTCAGCGCGGCGACCACCACCGCGGCGACGGCGAGTTTCACGAGGACGAACAGCCACCCGCTCCCGATCAGGGAGGCGGTGGGCAGCGACGCCGCGAATTCGATGATGAGCGCGGAGAGCGGGGTGCGTTCGCCGAAGCCGAGGAGGTCGATGCCGACGGCGGTGGAGACGCCGTCGAGGGCGTGGCCGGCGACGGCGAGGGCGCCGACGCGGCCGGTCAGGGTCACGTCGGGGTAGCGGCGGCGGAGGAGCGCCCACGTCGCCGCGGCGGCGACGGCGGAGAGGAAAAGGATGGCGAGCGAGGGGAGGAGGCGGAGCGACCGGCGACCGGCGCCGACGCCGAGGACGGCGGCGACGACGGGCACGAGGGCGACGAGGCCGACGCCGCCGAGGAGGCGGGGCGTCTCGCCGGTCGCCAGGGTCGCAGAACCGAGCCACGTCGCCGCGGCGACGACGGCGACGGAGAGGTAGACGGCGGGGGTGCCCGCCAGCGGGCGCACGGCGGACGGGAGGGCGTCGACGACGTAGAGCACGTGGAGGGCGGAGCCGAGGACCATCCACGGCGCGAACGCGAGGACGACGCCGTCGGTGACGGGTGGCCGCCGACGGACGAGGAGGGCGCCGACGACGCCGAGGGCGACGAGGAGGGCGAACAGGTAGGGAAGCGGCGGGAGCGCGAAGCCCTCGGGGAGCACGGCCATGGTTCATGCGTGGAGAGTCGGCGGGAAAGCCTTACGCTCCGACGACGTGATACGGATTATTGTAACTGTGTACCGGTGGTTCGCCGGATCATCTCGGCGAACCACCGGTAATGACTTACAATGAACCGTACGAGTGAGTGACATGGACCGAGCCGACTTCGCCGCGCGCATCGACCACACCGTCCTCGGACCGGAGACGACGCCGGCCGACGCCCGACGCGTCGTCGCGGCGGCGGCCGAACACGGCATGAACGCCTGCGTCCCGCCGTGTTACGTGTCGGAAGTCGTCGGCGAGGCGCCCGACGTGACCGTGATGACCGTCGTCGGCTTCCCCCACGGGCAGCACGCCCCCGAGGTGAAACGCGAGGAGGCGGTGGCGGCGTGGGAGGACGGGGCCGACGAACTCGACGTGGTGGTGAACGTGGGGCGGATCCGAGCCGGCGAGCTGGGGGCGGTGATCGACGAACTCTCCGAACTCGTCGCCGCCGTGCCGGTGCCGGTGAAGGTCATCGTCGAGGCGCCGCTGCTGACGGACGCGGAGAAGCGACGGGTGGCGGAGGCGGCCGTCGACGCCGACGCGGACTACCTGAAGACGGGAACCGGCTTCGCCGGCCCGGCCACCGTCGAGGACGTGGCGCTGCTCGCGGAGTACCTGCCGGTGAAGGCGAGCGGCGGTATCGGGAGCTACGAGGCGGCGACGACGATGCTGGATGCGGGTGCCGTCCGGATCGGCGCGTCGGCTGGCGTCGACATCGTCGAGGGATTCGAGGGGTAGCTGCCGCGTCGGCGGACCGTTCCGCTTTTCTCCGCGCGGGCGCAAGCTCGCAGCAACCGAATGGCCCGGTATCACATCGAGACGTACGGGTGTACGGCCAACCGCGGCGAGAGCCGAGCGATAGAGCAACGGCTCCGCGACGGGGGCCACTACCCCGCCGACGGCCCCGCGGACGCCGACGTGGCCATCCTCAACACCTGTACCGTCGTCGAGAAGACGGAGCGCAACATGCTCCGGCGGGCCGAAGAGCTGCAGGAAGAGACGGGTGACCTCGTGGTCACGGGCTGTATGGCGCTGGCACAGGGCGAGGCGTTCGCCGAGGCGGGCATCGACGCCGAGGTGGTCCACTGGGACGAAGTGCCCGAGGCGGCGCTGAACGGCGAGTGTCCGACCACTACCCCCGACGCCGAACCGATCCTCGACGGCGTCGTCGGCATCCTCCCCATCGCCCGCGGCTGCATGAGCGACTGTTCGTACTGCATCACGAAGCGCGCGACGGGACGCCTCGACTCGCCGCCGGTCGAGGAGAACGTCGCGAAGGCGCGGGCGCTCGTCCACGCCGGCGCGACGGAGATTCGGATCACGGGCCAGGACACCGGCGTCTACGGGTGGGATCGCAACCAGGGAAAGAGCCTCCTGCCCGAACTGCTCGACCGAATCTGTGCCATCGAGGGCGACTTCCGGGTGCGCGTCGGCATGGCGAATCCGAAGGGCGTCCACGGCGTCCGCGAGGAACTCGCCGAAACCTTCGCCGAAAACGAGAAGCTCTACAACTTCCTGCACGCGCCGGTGCAGTCGGGGTCGAACGACGTGCTCGCCGACATGCGCCGCCAGCACCGGGTCGAGGAGTTTCTGGAGGTGGTCGACACCTTCGACGACCACCTCGACCGCTGGACGCTCTCGACGGACTTCATCGTCGGCTTCCCCACCGAGACGGACGAAGACCACGAGGCGAGCATGGCCCTCCTCGAACGCGTCCGCCCGGAGAAGATCAACGTCACCCGCTTCTCGAAGCGCCCCGGGACGGACGCCGCCGACATGAAGGGGCTGGGCGGGACGATCAAGAAGGAACGCTCGAAGGCGATGTCCGAACTGAAACGCGAGGTAGTCGGCGAGGTCCACGAGTCGATGGTGGGCGAGCGCCGGCAGGTGCTCGCGGTGCGACCGGGCACGGGGGAGTCGGTGAAGTGTCGAGACGGCGCCTACCGGCAGGTGATCGTCACGCGGGCGGACGAACGCGGGGTCGAACCGGGCGACACGCTGACGGTCGAAATCACGGGCCACGAGACGATGTACGCCTTCGGCGAGCCGATACGAGGGGAATAGCCCGATGAGCGGGAAGTGGCTCCGGAGCGGCCTCCGACGGGACATCTGTGTCGTCGTCGCGAGCGAGGGCGACCCGACGGCACAGGAGTGCAAGGCCGCCGTGGAGACGCGGTACGACGACCGGGTCGACCCCAAGACCTTCTACGGCGCGCTGGACGCGCTGACGGATGCAGGGCATCTGGAGAAGACGGTCGACGGCCTGCACGACCGGTTCGAACTCACCGCGGCGGGGGAGCGGGCGCTCCGGGATCACTACGCGTGGGTCCGGGAGCGACTGGACGATTAACGCGGCGCCGTCGACGCCGACGACCGCTCGGCGGCGTCCTTCCACTCGCCCAGCCCGGCCGGGTCGAGGTGGACGTGTACGTCCGAGACGGGTTCGATTTCGCGGACCAGTTCCCGGAGTTCGGTCTCGATGTCGTGGGCCTCGGCCAGGGAGAGGTCGCCGTCCACCTCGGCGTGGAACTCCACCTCGATGACGTGGCCGGAGTAGTAGGCGACGAAGTCGTGGAGGCCGTGGACCTGCGGGTGCGAGCGAATCGCGTCCTCGATCCGTTCGCGCTCCTCGGCGGGCGGCGCGCCGTCGGAGAGATAGCGGATGTTCTCCCGCGAGACATCGATCCCCTGATAGATGACGAGGATGCTCACGGCGCCGCCGGCCAGCGGATCGAAGATGGGGTAGCCGAAGGCCATGCCGGCGACGCCGACGAAGACGGCGAGGGTGGTGTAGATGTCGTTCTTGCTGTCGGCAGCGAGGGCGCGGAGGCTCGGCGACCCCACCTCGCGGTTGACGGCGACGGTGTACCAGTAACAGGCGTAGCGGACGACGAGGGCGACGAGGAGGCCGGCGACGAGGATGGAACTGTACTCGGCGCTCGGGCCGTCGAGGAGGGCGTGGCCGGAGTCGTAGAGGAGTTTCAGGCCGAGGAGGACGAGGACGCCGCCGACGAAGAGCGCCGAGAGGGGTTCGAACCGATCGTGGCCGTGCGGATGGGAGGCGTCGGGGTCGTCGTAGACGAACCGCCCCCAGACGAGGACGACGGCGCTGGCGAGGAGGTCGGCGACCGAGTGGGCGGCGTCGGCCATGAGCGCGAGGCTCCCGAAGGTGACGCCGAGGACGCCCTCGACGACGATTTTGATCACGTTCGAGGCGACGTTGACCCACGACGCCTTGAGGAACGAACTTCGGTCCTCGCTCATACCATTACGGATGTGCTAAACCCACATAAGCGGTGTCATTAGCCGCATAGAAGGCAGGTTTTGATTGAGTCTAATTCATTCGACTCACTCGCTCGCCGATCCGTCGAGGGCGAGCGTGACGGCCCGGTCGTCGTCGGTGACCGTCGCGCCCGGTTGGGCGGCGAAGGCGTCGTGGAGGCGGTCGTACGTCTCGTCGACGGCTTCGACGATCACTTTCGTGTCCGAGACGACGGGCATGAAGTTGGTGTCGCCGGTCCACCGGGGGACGACGTGGGTGTGGAGGTGGTCGTCGATGGAGCCGCCGGCCGCGCTCCCGCCGAGGTTGAGGCCGGCGTTGTAGCCGTCGGGGTCGAAGGCCGCGTCCATCGCGTCGAACGTCCGCCCTTTGAGGCGGGCGTGATCCAGGAGGGCGTCGTCGTCGAGCGCGCGGTAGTCACCCTCGTGTCGGTAGGGAATCACCATCGCGTGGCCGGGGTTGTAGGGGTAGTTGTTCAGGATGACGAACGCGTGCTCGCTCCGGGCGACGACGCGACTCGACCGGTCGTCGTCGCGCTCGGGGAGGACACAGAACGGACAGCCGTCCACGCTCCCGCCGTCGCGGGTCACCCACTCGATGCGCCACGGTGCGAACAGTTGGTCCATACCACCGCCGGGGTGCCCAGCGGTTTATACTGTTGGCCGCCGCGTCTGACGGGCGGCTGACGGAGGATGGTTCTCACGCGTGAGAACCCGCTCGAACCGGAGTTAACCGGGTTTAATCCGGGTTAACCGACTGCCGGGCTTATGCAGACGGCATGGGTATGGGTATCCGATGAAGGCGAAGCGACCCAACCCAGACACCAACCTCGAACTGTGTCCCGACTGCGGACGAGAGACCAGACACGCGGTCCGAGTCGAGATTCGGACGGAGAACCCCGCCTCGTCGAACGCGGCGTTCTCGCGGGAACCGTATCGGGTCGCGGTCTGTGACGAATGTGAAGCGGAGTCGATCCAGCGGATGAACGACGCGTAGCGTCACGTCCACGCTCGTCCCGTCGTCGACGGATGACTACGCCGTCGTAATCTCGCAGCCGTCCTCGGTAACGATGACGGTGTGTTCGGCCTGACTCACTAGCCGCCCCTCCTCCTCTTTCAGTACGGGGTAGCCGTGGATCACGTCCTGTTGTTTGAGCCGTCGGAGCGCCATCTCCGCGCGCGGGACGTCGATCCACCGCGCGGCGAAGGGCAGGGTGCGGTACTCCTCGGTAACCTGTTCGAGCACCTGTCGGGCCTGCCGGTTGCGGACCGAGCGCTCGCGTTCCAGCCCGTAAATCTCCTCTTTGTTGCCCTCGCTCACCTTGCCGCGGCCGTCGGTGGCGAACGGTTCGATGGCGATTACGTCGCCGACCTGGAGCTCCGCCCCGTGGTCGACGCCGCGGTTGGGGACCGACGGCCCGGTGTGGGCGTCCCACTGCGCGACGCCGTGACCGGAGAGGTTGAGGACGGGCGTGTAGCCGTACCCGCGGATCACGTCCTCGATTTCGGCGCCAATCGTTCCGGTGTCGACGCCGGGGGCGACGGCGTCGATGGCCACGTCGAGGGCCTCCTCGGCGGCCTCGACCATCTCGGGATTGCCCGAGAGGTCGACCGTCGTCGCGGCGTCGGCGATGTAGCCGTCGACGTGGACGCCCACGTCGAGACAGACCATCTCCTCGCCGAACGTCGTCTCGTCGTCGCGGGCGGGCGTCGAGTGACTGGCCTCCTCGTCGACGCTGATGTTGACGGGGAAGGCGGCGCCGTCGGCGAGTTCGTCGATCCGCGCCTCGGCGTGTTCCGCGACTTCGAGGTGGGTCACACCCGGTTCGATCATCTCGGCCGCCTCGTCGAGGACGGTCCGCAGCGCCTCGCCAGCCTGGCGATACTTCTCGACGGTTGCCTCGTCGAGGGGTCCTACGCTCATGGGCGCCCTTGGCGTGAGCCGGGGAAAGAGGTTGCGGCATCTACGGACCGCGCCACTTTTTCCCTCCGCCCGTCTACGTCTCACCGATGCAACGCGACGGCGAGCGTCACGCCGGGTACGGCGCCGAGTTCGAGACGCGGGGCGGGCGGACGATCGTCGCCCACTACGGGCGCCCCGAGCGCACCCACCTCGCCGTCCGCAACGGCGTGGGCGTCATCGAGATGGGCTACGGCGTCGTCGTCGTCGAGGGTGACGACGCCGTCGACTTCGTCGACAACGCCGTCTCCAACCGCGTCCCCGCCGCCGACGGCGAGGGATGTTACGCGCTCCTGCTGGACCCGCAGGGCGGCATCGAAACCGACCTGTACGTCTACGACGCGGGCGAACGCCTGCTCTGTTTCACGCCGCCCGCCCGCGCCGCGCCCCTCGCCGAGGACTGGGCCGAGAAGGTGTTCATCCAGGACGTCGAGGTTCGCGACGCCTCCGCGGAGTTCGCCGTCTTCGGCGTCCACGGCCCCACCTCGACGGAGACGGTGGCGACGCTGCTCGCCGGCGCGAGCGTTCCCGAGGACCCCCTCACGTTCGTCCGGGGCTCCATCGCCGAGGCCGGCGTCACCGTCGTCTCGACGGACGATCCGACCGGCGAGACGGGGTACGAGGTGATCTGTCGCGCCGACGACGCCGACGACGTGTGGGACTCCCTGCTCACCCGCGGGACGCCGACGACGCCCGTCGGCTACCGCACCTGGGACACCCTCACGCTGGAGGCGGGCACGCCCCTCTTCGACACCGAACTCGTCGGCCGGATTCCGAACGTCGCCGGCGTCCGCAACGGGCTGGACTTCGAGAAGGGGTGTTACGTCGGGCAGGAAGTCGTCTCCCGCGTCGAGAACCGGGGGAGGCCGAGCAAGCGACTGGTCGGCCTCGAACTCGACGCCGTGCCGGAGCCGGACGCGGCGGTCTTCGCGGACGACTCACACATCGGCGACGTGACCCGGGGCGCGGAGAGCCCGTCGCTCGGCCGACCCATCGCGCTGGCGTACGTCGAGAGCGCGGAGCTCGACGACGACCCGGAACTCGCCGTCCGCGTCGACGGCGACGAGGTGGACGCCACGGTGACGTCGCTTCCCTTCGTCGAGGGGAGCGGTCGCTCGGGTCGGCTGCCCCGCTACGACTGAGAGCGCTCGTTCTCGCCCGACGGCTCCGTGCCGCCGCCCACCAGCGCCCGCAGGTGGTCGACCGAGAAGAAGGAACTGGGCCGATCCATGTGGACGCCGATTTCGCCGTCGAGTGCCCACAGCCCCAGTCGCTGGATCGGCTCCGGCAGCGAGTACGCCCGGCGGATCAGCCCTCCGAGCCGAATCTCGCGGCGCAAGTCGTCGCGCCACGCGCGTTCGTAGGCGGCGAGCGTCGACGGGTCGCGGGGGTCGACGGCGTCGACGGCGTGGTCCGCGGCGGTCATGCCGTAGAGGATGCCGCCGCCGGTGAACGGTTTGGTCTGGGCGGCGGCGTCGCCGACGAGGAAGACGCGGTCGCTCGTCACCGTCTCCGGCGGGCCGATGGGAATGGCGCCCGAACAGCGGTGGGTCGTCTCGGCGCCGTAGGCGCCGGTCAGGCGCTCGAACCGCTCGGTCACGTCGGTGCCCGGCGGCGCCGCGAGGCCGTACTCCACGCCCGCGTCACCCCGCGGGATGCGCCACGCGAAAAAGCGCGGCACCGTCAGGTGGACGTCGACGAAATCGCCGCTGTCGGGCGTCTCGTCGAACGCGAGGACGCCGTGCAGGGTTTCGACCGGCTCCGGCAAGCCGACTTCGCGGCGCACCTTCGAGACGGGGCCGTCACAGCCGGCGACGAGGTGCGTCTCGAAGGTTCGCGTCTCGCCGTCGGCGCGGGCGGTCACCGTCACGCCGTCCGCGCGTTCGTCGACGCCGACGACGGTGTGGCCCTCACGAACGTCGGCGCCCGCGTCCGCGGCCGCCGCGGCGAGCGTCCGGTCGAGCGCCACCCGGTCGATGACGTTCGACACCTCGGTCGACTTGTAGAAGGGGTAGGCGTCCGACTCCGGGCCGCCGAGCCGGAAGTTCGCGCCGTACACCCGGTTCTGGAGCAGGTCGGCTTTCGCGTCGGGCACGTAGTCCCACACGTCGGTGCTGACGTGACCGGAGCAGGCGAGCGGCGTGCCGACCGTCCCCTTCTCCAGGGCGAGCACGTCGTACCCGGCCTCGGCGGCCCGGCGGGCGAGGCGGGCGCCCGCGGGGCCGACACCGACCACGACGAAGTCGTACATGCCTCACGTTGGGGTGTGACGAGACAAATAGGCGGTGGTCTCACGAGCGAGCCGTGCGAGCGAGTGAGACGACGTGGACGAACGAAGTGAGTCCACGGAAGTCCCGTGAGCGAGCGTAGCGAGCGAACGGGAGAACGGAAGCGCGCAGCGAGCGAACGGGAGAACGGAAGCGCAGCGAGCGAACGGGAGAACAGAAGCGCGCAGCGAGCGAGTGAGACGTCCCCGAAGCCAAGAACTTAACCGCTGGACGCCGAGGCGTGTGGCATGTCGCGCAGACGGGACCCGGTGGAAGAACGCGCCGACGACTCCCTCGATCTCTACGACGTCGCCACGTGGGAGCGGCGCGGCCCACTCGACACCGTCGCCGCGGGCATCTATCGACTGCTCGTCGCCTCGACCCGGCTGTTCGTCGTCGGCGTCGCCCTCCTCATTCTCGTCGGGATCGGTGGCCTGAGCGCGCTGACGGACCCACAGATCGGTGCGTTGACGCTGCTCTCCGCGCTCCCCGCGCTCGCGCTCGCCGTCTACGTCCGCCGGACCGACGTAACCAGCGGCGAACCCCTCTCCGTGCTCGTCGCTACCTTCCTTCTCGGTGTCCTCACCGCCAACTTCGCGGCGGTGTTCAACTCCGTCACCCGCCCCGCCTTCTCCGGGCTGGGCTTTCTCGGCAACGCGCTCTTTTTCTTCCTGATCGTCGGCCCCATCGAGGAGACGGTGAAGCTGCTGGCGGTCCGCCTGTACGCCTACGGCACCGACCACTTCGAGGCCGTCGTCGACGGCGCGGTGTACGGCGCCGTCGCCGGTCTCGGGTTCGCCACCATCGAGAACGCCCTCTA
Organism: Haloplanus rubicundus; assembly: GCF_003342675.1. Classification (NCBI taxonomy): domain Archaea; kingdom Methanobacteriati; phylum Methanobacteriota; class Halobacteria; order Halobacteriales; family Haloferacaceae; genus Haloplanus; species Haloplanus rubicundus. The sequence continues at coordinate 3,243,602 of NZ_CP031148.1, forward strand.
CATCACGCAGAACCTCGACGCGCCGATGGCGACCGGGATCGGTCTCGGCCTCATCGGCGCCGGCGGGAACATCACCGCCATCCGTGCCCTCGCCGGCCCGGGCCACGTCATCTACTCCGCCTTCGCCGGCTACTACCTCGGTCTCGCGAAGTTCAACCGCGAGAACCGCGGCCCGATAATCGTCAAGGGCCTGCTGATCGCCGCGCTCATCCACGCCCTCTACAACACCACCGTCGGCATCGGGTCGGGGCTCGTCGCCTTCGCCACCGGCCTCCCACAGCTCCCCTCCTTCCTCGTCTACGTCCTGATCTACGACGGCGTGTTCGGTCTCATCCTCTTCCGGAAGATCAGGCGCTACAGCCGGACGTACAGCGAGGTCCACGAGAACGAGGAGATTGAGGAGTCGGCCATCGAGACCGAGATCACCGAGTTCGAATCCTGACTCACCATCGCCATATCTCCCGTCCGACGCCCGCCACGCCACCGATGACGAGGTTGTACGTCGGGTACGACCCGACTGGCGTCCCCCGAACGACGAGGACGAGGTAGAGCGGCAGGCTCGCGACCACCGCCAGGCCGGGATACCACGCGATCCGGACGACTTGTCGCCGCGTCTCGACGCGCCCGTCCACGACTGCGGCGACGCCACAGCCCAGCAGGGTCGCCAGCAGGACGGTCGGCGCGTAGCCGTACAGCCCCGGATCGACGCCCGATCCGGGCCAGTAATGCCAGAGAAAAGGACCGTACGTGACGGCGGCGAGGAGGGCGAGAACCGCGAGCGCGAGCTGTCGCCGTCGCATCCGCCCGGGCTACTCGTCGCCCACCAGCCGCTCCACGTACTTCGCCACCACGTCAACCTCGACGTGGACCGGATCGCCCGGCGCCTTCGCCGAGAGCGTCGTCAGGTCGTAGGTAGTCGGGATGACGGCGACCGAGACGGTGCCGGCTTCGTCGTCGAGTTCGGCGACGGTGAGGCTGATGCCGTCGAGCGCGATGGAGCCTTTCGAGACGACGTAGCGCCGCAACTCGGCGGGAAGCGAGAAGGTGAACCACCAGTCGTCGCCGACGCGGTCGACGGTCTCGACGGCCGCGACGCCGTCGACGTGCCCCTGGACGACGTGGCCGTCGAAGCGGCCGTCCGCGGGCATGGCGCGTTCGAGGTTGAGTCGGTCGCCCGTCTCCACCTCGCCGAGATACGTCTTCGCGACCGTCTCCTCGGCCAGAAACACCGAGAACCAGTCGTCACCGTACTCCTCGACGGTGAGACAGACGCCGCCGACGCTGATCGACTGCCCGCCCTCGACCGCGTCGAACCCGTGGTGGATGCGGAGGCGGCGGCCCTCCTCGGTCACGTCGACGTCGACCACCTCGCCCGTCTCCTCGACGATACCCGTAAACATACCCGCCCGTTCGCCGGCGCCGGAGTAAGGGGTTGCGATCCGCCGGCTCACACTTATGTCCCTGCTCGACCCCCATCCGGTATGAGTTTCAGCGGTCGGCTCCGGGCGAGTTTCGCCACCGGCCTCCTGCTGGTGACACCGCTCGCGGTGACGCTGTTCGTCCTCCAGTTCGTCTTCGTCCGCACGGCCGGGCTGTTGAACCCCGTCGTGCAGGCGACGCGACTGACGAACTACACCGGGAACGTCGAGGTGGTCGCCCAGTTGCTCGCGGCCGTCTGCATCGCCGCGGGCATCACCCTCCTCGGCTACCTCGCCTCGTGGAGCGTCGGCAAGCGACTCTTCGGCGGCGTCGAGCGGGCGATTCGGCTCGTCCCGCTCGTCCGCACGGTTTACTTCGGTGTCCGCCAGGTGAGCGAGTCGCTGGTCCAGCGCTCCGCCGGCTACGAAACCGTCGTCCTCGTCGAGTTTCCGCGGAAGGGCGTCTACGCCATCGGGTTCGTCACGAACGACGGCCCGGCGGCCGCCAGCGAGGCGACGGACGAGGAACTCTACAACGTCTTCCTCCCCCACAGCCCGAATCCGACGGCCGGCAAACTGGTGTTCGTCCCCACCAGCGACGTCTACGAGGTCGACATGTCGGTCCGCCGGGCGCTCAGCCTCCTCGTCACCACCGGATTGAGCGTCGACGACGTGGACGAGTTGCCGCCGGGCGTCGCGGAGTGACGGCGACCGCCGCAGTATTTGTCGTGATGTTCATGTTTATACGTTAAGGAATGCACAGTGTGTACAGGATGGGACTGCTCGAGCTACTGCTCGCGGGCGGTGACGGCCGCCGGGAGCGGATCGACACGTACTACGAATGCCGGCGGCACGGGCGCTCCCTCAGCGCCGACGCCGACGAATGCCCGGAGTGTGGGAGCGGCGTCGCCGCCTACACGCTTCGGTAGGAACGACGGAGTTTTCGACCCCGGCCCGCTACCGTTCGTCGATGCGACTCGGCATTCTGGAGACCGTCGGCCTCGCGGCGTCGCTCATCTTCGCCATCCCGGTCGGCCTCTACGGCCTCGAGACGTTTCTCTCCGGAAACCGGGCGCTCGGCGCCGGCCTCGTGATCGTCGCTGTCCTGATGGTCGTGCTCCCCCGCCGGCTCACGACGCCCGCCGACCTCCCCGGGGCGGTGCTCGAACGGGTCGTCGGGACGGCCGTGAAAGAGCCGGACGACGACGACGATCAGTAATCTGCCGGCGACAGCGACGTGGGCAGGTCGCTCAGCGCTCGACAGCCCGAGTCGGTGATCGTGTACCAGCCGCCGATTCGAACGAGTCCCCGACCGATCTCGGGGTCCGGGTCGCGTGCCGCCGGGTCGAGGGCGAAGCGCGTCCCCGCGTCGAGCGGCGCGTCGCTCCCGCCGTCTATCGGCGTGTCGAGCCCGTGGACGACCGCCCCCTCGCCCGCCGCGAGGCCGTACGCGCCCAGTTCGGCGATCGCCTCGTCGACGAGTCGGCGGGCGGGAACGTCCGGTTCGGCGACGCGGCGGACGGCGTCGTGGGCCATCCCGACGGCGACGGCGGCACGGCGCGTCCACCCGCCCGTCCCGTCGACGACGAACGTCCGCGCGAGGGGGGCGGCGCCCTCCGGATGGACCGCGACGACGACGGGGTCGTCCGGGCGAAGGCCGTCCCGCGTCTCGACGGTCACCGCCGCCTCGGCGGCGTCGCTCGCGACGCGTTCGAGTTCCGCCGGGGTGAGCGGGTCGCCGTCGCGGTGCAGTCGTCCGTCGACGACCGTCGTCGCCGTCAGGTGGGCGGCGGCGGCGACGAAGCCCGTCTCCGCCGCCGAGAGCGCCGCCTCGACCCGGCCGCTCACGGCTCGGGTTCGGGTGCCTCGGTCTCCTGTGCCGCCTCCAGCATCTCCTCGACGTCCTCGTCGCGGAGTTCGTTGTGCAGGACGACGCTGACGGGGAGGGTCGGGGCGCCGCCGATGAGGTTCTCCAGAAGGACGAGGCGTTCGCGCGCACGGCTCATGCCGACGTAGAAGACGCGGCGTTCGTTGTCGGTGAGGAGGGGGACCGGGCTGGTGTGGGCGGTGAACTCCTCGACGCCCGGCACGTCGGTCGGGTCGTCGACGCTCGCGGCCATCTGCTCGACCACCTTCTCGGTCAGGTCGGTACAGACGAAGACGTGGTCGGCCTCGCGGCCCTTCGCGGAGTGGATGGTGCCGACGCGGACGCGACTCGGGTCCATGCCGCCGTAGTCGCCGTCGAAGTAGGCGTCGACGGAGTTGCGCTGGAAGCTCGTCACCTTCCGGAGCATGTCGCCGGCGGCGGCCGAATCGGGCATGAAGGGGACGTGGTCGGTCACCACGTCGGGCGACACCTCGATCTGGGCGATGTCCTCCACGTCCGCCTCCTCCTCCCGGTCGTCGAGGGTGTCGTAGAAGTCGTCGCGGTCGTTCGTCCCGAACGCCGAATCCTGCAGCATGTCGGCGAGGCGCCGCGCCTCCAGCCCCGTGATGGGGTCGCCGGCGTCCAGTTTCTCGACGGCGCGGACGTAGTCGGTGAGGCGGTCGGTCCACATCCGCTGGTCGGTCATGACGGAGAACGGAATCCCCTTCGGGAGGAAGTCGTCGATGAACTGGAACATCTGGTAGCGCGCCCGGAAGAGGATCATCAACGTTTCCTCCGTACTGTCGACGGTGTGTTGGACGTTCCGCACCACCTCGAACATCGACGGACTCTGAATCCCCTCGACGACGCCGCCCTCCTTGCGCGGGTTGAGGTCTTTCTCCTGGCGCTTGTCGATGTGGCGAATCTCCCGGTTGACGACGTTCAGGATGCGCGAGGGCAGGCGGTAGGAGTTGGGAAGCACCACGTCCTCGTGGACCTCCGCGTCGAGCAGGATGTTCGGATCGGCGCCCTGCCACGCGTAGACGACCTGGTCGTCGTCGCCGGCGATCAGGACCCCCTCCATGTGGGGTTTCCACTCATCGTACACCTCGTACTGGAGGGTGGTGATGTCCTGGAACTCGTCGATGACGAGGTAGTCGACGTGGGGGACGAGCGACCGCTGGGCCACCCGTTCGAGCATGTCGGCGAAGCCGACGAGGCCGTGTTCGCCCTTGTACGACCGCCACGCGCGGATGACCTCGGGCACGTCGATCCGGTCGTCGTCGGTCGGCCACGTCGGCGTGTACTTGTTGCCCTCCTGGGCGTTGGGGTCGATGTCGGGCGGGAGGCGGACCGACTCCACGTCCCACTGGAAGGGCACGTCGTACCAGTCGGCCACGTCGCGCTGGGTGCGCTGGAGCCACTGGCTGGTGGCGATGATCTTGTTGCCGAGCGTCGTCGATCTGGCCGTTCGCCGACCGGCGCCGCCGTACTCGTCCTCGTACTCGACGCCGTACTCCTCACAGAACTCCTCCTTGTCGGACTCGCCGACCACGTCGCCACGCGAGAGGTCGAGCAGTTCGTACGCCTTCGCGTGCATCGTACAGACGTTCCCCTGCAACGCCCGTGGGGAGGTGTCGAGGCGTTCAGCGAGGCGTTCTCGAACTTCGGCGGCCGCGGCACGCGTGTAGGAGACGACGAGCACGTCGCGGATGCTCACGTCGTCGTCTTCCAGCAACTCGTCGACGCGGTCGAGGAGGGCCGTCGTCTTCCCGCTCCCGGGACCACCGAAGAGACGGGTGACGGTAACGTCGTCGCTCATTGTCCACGTACATGCCCCGAGGCGGTATAAACGGCGTGGCTTGGGGGGACGCGTGGTGTCGACCCGGCTACGTCGCCGGGTCCCAGCCACAGACCGAACAGTCGGTCGCGGCCTCGTCGTGCAGCGCCCCACAGTCCGGGCACTGCAGCTTGTTATAGGATCGTTCCCAGCGTACCGGTGTGGTCTCGTGGCCGTTGTCCGCGAGGAACTGGTCGAACAGTTCGTCGTCGTGTTGTTCGCTGGGTCCGGCTGCCATACACACCATGGTACGCCATACCAACACTTAGTCGTACTGGTATGGGTAACGTTGGCACGACACCGTCGGTGCCGCCGGAAATCGACCGACGGCTACAGGTCGTATAGCTCGCCGTACTTCGCCGTCGCGTACTCGACGAAGGCGTCGGCGGCCACGTCCTCGCCCGTCGCCCGGACGACGAGTTCGTTCGTCTCGAAGCGCTTGCCGTGGCGGTGAATCTCCTCGGTCAGCCACTCGTGGAGCGGGGCGAACTCCCCGTCCCGGATCAGGCCCTCCAATCCCTCGATATCCCGCTCCGCGGCGTCGTAGAGCTGTGCCGCGATCACGCTCCCGAGCGAGTAGGTGGGGAAGTAGCCGAAGGCGCCGTGAGACCAGTGCACGTCCTGCAGACAGCCCTCGGCGTCCGTCTCGGGACGGATACCGAGGTACGACTCCATCTTGTCGTTCCACACCTCGGGCACGTCCTCGACGGCCAGATCACCCCGGATCAGGTCGCGCTCGATTTCGAACCGCAGGACGATGTGGAGGTGGTAGGTGAGTTCGTCGGCCTCCACGCGGATGAGGTTCGACGGGTCGACGGCGTTGACCGCCTCGTAGGCCTCGCGGACGCTCGGGTCCCCCACGTCGGGGAACGCCTCGACCACCTCGGGGAGGAACCGCGCCCAGAACGCCGTCGACCGCCCGACGTGGTTCTCCCAGAGCCGCGACTGCGACTCGTGAATCGAGAGGTCGCGCGCCTCGCCCAGCGGCGTCCCGTAGGCGTCGTCGAGGAGGCCGAGCGTGTAGGTGGCGTGGCCGAACTCGTGGACCGTCGAGAGCAGGGCGCCGATGGGCTCGCTCTCGTCGTACCGAGTGGTGATCCGGGCGTCGAACGTCGTCCCCGTCGAGAACGGGTGCGGGGCCTCGTCGAGGCGGCCCCGTTCCCACGGGTAGCCGAGCAGGTCGAGTGCCTCGCGCATCAGCGCCTCCTGCCGTTCGGCCGCGAACGTCCCCGTGAAGGCGTCCGTCGCCAGGTCGGCCTCGGACGCCCGAATCTCGTCGACCAGCGGCACCACCGCGTCCCGCAGGTCCGTCAGCACGGCCTCGGCGTGGTCGAGCGGCAAGCAGGGTTCGTACTCTTCGAACAGCACCTCGTAGGGGTCGCGGTCCGGGTCGACGTGTGCCGCGTACCGCCGCTTCAATTCGACCAGTTCTTCGAGGTGGGGCGCGAAGGCGTCGAAGTCGTCCGCCTCCTTGGCCTCCCGCCACGCGGTCAGCGCCTCGGAGGAAGCGGCGGAGATGCGTTCGACGAGGTCGGTGGGCACGCGGACGGCGCGTTCCTGCTCCCGGCGCACCTCGCGGACGACGGCCCGTTGGTCGTCGTCGAGGTCCGTCCCCTCCAACTCGTCGAGGAGGTGGCCGAGTTCGTCGGCGGTGAGCAGGTCGTGTTCGACCGCCGAGAGCGCGGACAGCTGTCTGGCCCGGGCGGGCGTCCCCTCCTCGGGCATCACCACCTGCTGGTCCCAGGAGAGCAGTTCCTTCGCGTGCGAGACGTTGCTGATCCGCCCCGCGCGGTCGAGCAAGTCGTCGTAGGCGCCCTCGACGGCCGCCGTCGTGTCGCTCATGTCCGGACGTGGCGTCGCGTCGTAATCAACCCCGCGCCGCCACGGCTCGATAACACCGAGTGGTAACACCTATACTCCCGAGGCGTCGACCGGGAGGCATGGACACGAACGACGTGACCCGGACCGCGCCCGATCCGGGTCTCACCGCACGCATCGGGAGCTATCTCTCCGGGATGGGACCGTCGTGGGTCGCCGGCGCCATCGCCGCCGGGCCGGCGACCATCGCCAGCCTCGTCACCGCCGGCGCGCTCTTCGGCTACCAACTGCTCTGGGTCGTCGTCCTCTCCGCGGGCGCGGGGGCGCTCGCCCAGTATCTCGCGATGCGTCTCGGTCTCCTCACCGAGCGCGGCATCGTCGCCGTCGTCGAGGACCACCTCGGCGAGTCCTGGGCGTGGCTGCTCGTCGCCGACGCGGTCATCGCCGCCGGCGTCGCCCAACTGGTGATCATGAAGACCGTCGCCACCGTCTCCGCCACCGTCACGGGCATCGACGCCCGGGTCTGGGGCGTCGTCTGGGCGCTCGTCCTCGCCGTCGGCCTCGCCGGGCGGGGGTATCGCTTCCTCGAAGTCGTCGCGAAAGTCCTCGTCGCGGGCGTCGTCGTCGCCTTCGTCGCCAGCCTGTTCGTCGTGCCCGTCGACCCCGGCGCGGCCGTCGCGGGGCTGGTGCCCTCCGTCCCCACGGGCGGGGCGCTCGTCGCCGCGGGCATCCTCGGCGGCGCCGTCCACATCACGCTCATCACGATGCACTCCTACACGATGCGCTCCCGGGGCTGGACCCGCGAGGACTACAGCCTCGCCTCCTTCGACGTCGGGGCCTCGATGCTCGTCGCCTTCGGCGTCTACTCGCTGGCCATCTTCCTCGTCACCGCGAGCGTCCTCACCTCCGCGGACCTCTCGACCGTCGGCGCGGCGCAGGCGCTCGGCCCGCTGGTCGGCCCAAGCGCGAAGTGGCTCTTCCTGCTCGGCCTCTGGGGCGCCGCCGTCTCGACGCTCGGCGGCAACACCATCGTCCCCCCGTTCCTGCTGGCCGACAAACTCGGCTGGGGGACGACCATCGAGGACTCCCGCTACCGCTGGCTGCTCGTCGCCGCCGCGCTCCTCTCGGCGCCCGGCGCGTTCATCGGCGGCGCGGTGCTCGGCCAACTCGTCCTCGTTCTCGCGCTCGGGACGGTGGGGACGCCCTTCGCCATCGCCATCGTCCTCTACCTGCTGAACACCGACGCGGTGCCCGACCGTAACTCCCTGCTCGCCAACGTCGGCGGCGTGGCGCTCCTGCTCGTCACCGGCGGCCTCGCCGCCAACTTCGTCCGCTCGCAGGTCGCCGGCGGCGTGAGTCCGCTCGCCGGCGTCGTGCTCGCGTTCGCCGTCGCCATCGCCCTCGCCATGGTCGGACTGGGCGGCAAGTTCGCGCTCGAGGAAGTCGCGTAGACCCGTGACGGACGCCGGCCCTCCGTTCCCCCTCACGGGGACGACCCTGATCGTCGGGCCGTCGAACGTCGGCAAGACCCGCCTGACTGCCCGGGCGCTGACGGCGTGGCTGGAGCGCGAGGGGGCCGACGGGGTGGTCGTCCTCGATTTCGCTCCCGAGGTGGAGCGCGACGGCCGGATTCTGGGCGGCCGCCTCGACCGGTTCGTCACGCCTCCCGCCGGCGTGTGGCGGGGCGTCCTCGACGCCCACGCGCCGCGGGCGACGGCCGGGAGCGAGGCTGAAGCGGCCGACCTCGCCGCCGACAACGCCCGCCGCGCGGCGACCGTCTTCGACGCGGCGCCCGCGGACCCGCGGGCCGTCTTCGTCAACGACGCCACCATCCCGTTCCAGACGCCGGACGCCGACCCGACGCGACTGCTCGACTACTGCGACCGGGCGGAGGTGGCGGTGTTGAACGCGCTGGAAGCCGACGCCATCGTGGGGTCGGACCCCGTCTCCGAGGCCGAACGGGCGACGCTGTCGGCCTTCCGCGAGCGGGCGGATCGGATCGTCCGGCTGGACGATCAGGCCGACTCCGCGACGCCGCGATAGATCCGCTCGCACCGCTCCAGCACGTCGATAGCGACGCTCTCCCCCGCCGTATGCGCCTCGCCGGGTTCCGCGGCGCCACAGACGACGGGGGTCGTCCCCGCGGCGGCCAGCCACCCCGCGTCCGTGGCGTGGGGTTTGGCGACGTGCCGGGGGTTGCCGTCCTGTGCCTCGCGGGCGGCGTCGAGGACCGCCTCGGCGAAGTCGGCGTCGTCACAGGCCATCGGCGGCAGGTCCTGATCGACCGTCCACTCGACGCCGGGCACCGACTCGACGCGTCCCAGGTCGGCCCGTTCGCCCGGCACCGTCCGCTCGTCAACCGTCGCCGCACAGCGGTCGGGGATCACGTTCCACCCCGATCCGCCGTCGATTTCGGTGACGACGACGCTCCCCCGTAGCTCCTGGCCGAGCACCGTCGTCTCGGGAGCGTCGAGGCCACGAACCACGTCCACGGCGTCGCAGGCGCGGTAGACGGCGTTCTCGCCCGCCTCGGGTTCGCTGGCGTGGGCGCTCTCGCCGCGGGCGACGAGCGTGCTCCCCCGCCGGCCCTTGTGCGCGACGGCCACGTCCGTGACGCCGGGCGCGGAGTACCCCGTCGACCCCTCGCCGACGACGGCGTAGTCGGGGGCGAACCCCTCGTCGATGGCGGCGCGGGCGCCGACGCCCCCCTGCTCCTCGCCCGCGAAGGAGGCGAAGACGAGTTCAGTGGCGGGATCGGCGTCGCGGAAGGCGACCATCGCCGCCGCGAGACTGCCCTTCATGTCGGCGGCCCCGCGCCCGTGGAGGCGGCCGTTCCGTTCCGCGACGACGTACTCGCCGTCACGAACCTGTTCGTCCGCGGGCGCCACCACGTCGTGGTGGCCGACGAGAGCGAGGGAGCGATTACCGTCGCCGCGGCGGGCGATCACGTTCCCGGCGTCGTCCCGTCGGACCGCCGCGTCCGTCTCCGCGCGGAGCCACGACTCCACGGCGTCGCCCGCCGCCCGTTCGTCCTCGTGGCTGGGAATCGAGACGAGTCGGCGCGTCAGGGCCAGCGTGTCGCTCATGCCCCACGCGACGGCGGCCGCCGGTTTATATTCGACCGCTCCGGCGGACCGCGCTTGAATACCCTTATCCGTCTCGCCCCCCGATTTCGCCCATGAACGTCGTACCGGACACGAGCGCGGTCATCGACGGCCGCGTGTCCGAACGCGTCGACGACGGCAGTTACGAGGGGGCGACGATCACCGTCCCCGAGGCCGTCGTCGGTGAACTCGAGTGGCAGGCCAACGAGGGCCACGACACCGGCTGGGAGGGCATCGAGGAACTGCAACGGCTGGTAGAGATGGCCGCCGAGGGGACGATCACCGTCGAGTACTACGGCGAGCGACCCAGCGCCGGCCAGATACGCGGTGCCGACGAGGGCGACATCGACGCCGTCGTCCGCGACGTGGCCGCCGACCTCGACGCCACGCTCCTCACGAGCGACGTGGTACAGGCCGAGGTGAGCAAGGCGAAGGGGCTGGACGTGGAGTACGTCGAACCTCGCGGCCGCGACGCCGAGGGCTTACAGATCGAGTCCTTTTTCGACGAGACGACCATGTCCGTCCACCTCCGTGCGGGGGCGAAGCCGAAGGCCAAACGCGGCGATATCGGCGACATGCACTACCAGGTCATCGGCGACGAGCCGACGACCGAGGCGGAGATGAAGGAGTTCGCCCACGACATCGCGGAGACGGCGCGGGCGAGCCCCGACGGCTTCGTCGAACTCGACGAACCGGGGATGACCATCGTCCAGTACCGCTCCTACCGCATCGCCGTCGCCCGCCCGCCGTTCTCGGACGGCTTCGAGATTACGGCCGTCCGCCCCATCGTCAAGACGGATCTGGAGGACTACGAGTTCGCAGAAGACCTCAAGGAGCGCCTGCTGGAGCGCCAGCGCGGCGTCCTCATCTCCGGCGCGCCGGGTGCCGGAAAGTCGACGTTCGCCCAGGCCGTCGCGGAGTTCCTCGCCAGCCACGACAACGCCGTGAAGACCATGGAGAAACCCCGCGACCTGCAGGTCGGGCCCGACATCACCCAGTACACGGCGCTCGGGGGCGACATGGCGAAGACGGCCGACTCCCTCCTGCTGGTCCGTCCGGACTACACCATCTACGACGAGGTGCGCAAGACCGAGGACTTCGAGGTGTTCGCGGACATGCGCCTCGCCGGCGTCGGCATGGTGGGCGTCGTCCACGCCACCCGCGCCATCGACGCCCTGCAACGGCTCGTCGGCCGAGTCGAACTCGGCATGATCCCGCAGGTGGTCGACACGGTGGTCTACATCGAAGCCGGCCGCGTCGACACCGTCTACGACGTGCAGACGGAGGTGAAGGTGCCCGCGGGGCTGACCGCCGAGGACCTCGCCCGCCCGGTCATCCAGATTTCGGACTTCGAGACGGGGAAGCCGGCCTACGAAATCTACACGTTCAACCGGCAGGTCGTCACCGTCCCCCTCGACGGGGACGAGGGGAGCGAGACGGGCGTCTCCCGGCTGGCGAAAAAGGAGGTCGAACGCGAGATTCGCTCCATCGCCCGCGGACACGTCGAAGTCGAGCTGAAAGGGCAGAACGAGGCCGTCGTCTACGTCGAGGAAGACGACATCTCCTACGTCATCGGGAAAGGGGGCGGCCGGATCAGCGACGTGGAGAACCGCCTCGGCATCGACATCGACGTCCGGACGCTGGACGAACGGCCGTCGGGCGGGAGCGGAAGCGGCGGTAGCGCCGACGCCCGCGGGGCGGCCCGCGAGGGCACCGTCGTCACGCCCGAAGTCACGTCCCGACACGTCGTCGTCGAGGCGAGCGACGCCGCCGAAGTGGGCGAGACGGTCGAAGTGCGGGCCGACGACGAGTACCTGTTCACCGCGACGGTCGGTCGTGGCGGGGAGATTCAGGTGTCGCGCGGGAGCGCCATCGCGGACGAACTCGAACGCGCCATCGACGAGAAGCGACGGATTGCGGTGCTTCCGACGTAGCGTCACGGCAGCCGTCGATCGACGGAGGCAGTCGGCCGTAGCGGAACTCGGCCGTGGACGGGGGCGACCCGACGCTAATCGCACTCGACGCAGGGCGCGTCGGCGTCGCCCTCCGCGAGCGCGGATTCGTCGAGTTGGTAGAGGTTCTGTCGCGCGTCGGCGAAGTAGACGTCCTCGTCGACGACGCCGATGTCTTCGAGTCGTTCGAGCGCGTAGCGGACCGTCCGAGCCGACAGCATCGACTCCTCGACGATCCCCTTCTGGGTCAGCGACCCGTTGTATTCGAGGACCTTGAAAACCAGTTTCGCGCTCGGCGGAAGGTCGTCCAGACCCTCCTCGTCAGTTCCAGCCATCGTATGATCCGAACGCGGCCACCGGCATAAAGGTTCACGACCCGTTCCGGTCGTCCCGACCGTCCGTCCCCCGCGGACGCGCGAGAGACGCCGCGACGGCCGCAATGCCCCATCGCGATATTTTCCCCGACCGATAGCCCGCGCCAATAGTGCCACGACAGCCATCGTTAACCATCGTTGGTAGCTGTCACCACGGTATGGAGACACGAGAACTCGACCCGCTGTTCGATCCGTCGTCGCTGGCAATCGTGGGAGCGAGCCCGGATTCGTGGTACTCCTCGCGGATCACGGAGCATCTCACCGACTACGGCTACGACGGCGAGCATTACCTCGTCAATCCGAATCGCGAGAGGGCGTGGGATCGGCGGTGTTACGACGCGATAGCCGACCTGCCCGAGGTGGTCGACCTCGCCGTCGTGGTCGTCCCGCGCGAACACGTCGTCGACGTAGTACGTGAGGCGGGCGAGGTGGGCGTCCCCGCGGCGCTCGTCATCACGACCGGGTTCAGCGAGGCCGACGAGCAGGGAGCCGAACTGGAGGCCGAACTCGAAGCCACCGCCGCGAACTACGACATCAGCGTCGCGGGGCCGAACTGCATCGGCCTCGCGAACGCGCAGGCGGGGACGGTGTTGACTGGCCTCTGTTCCCGCGAGCCCGAACCGGGCCAAATCGGCCTCGCCAGTCAGTCCGGCGCGCTCTCTTTCGCGACGTTCTTCGAGAACGCCGCCGACGAGGACACCCACTTCTCCCACATCGTCTCGACGGGCAACGAGGTGGACCAGAGCCTCGTGGACTACGTCGAGTACATGGCCGCCGACCCCGACGTCGAGGTGATCTGTACGTACATCGAGGGCGTGACGGAGCCGCGGCGGTTCATCGAGGTGGCACGGGAGACGGTGGCGACGGGAACGCCGGTGCTGGCAGTCAAGGTCGGCAGTTCCGACGTGGCACAGGCGGCCGCCGAGTCACACACGGGGTCGCTGACCGGCAACGACGCGGTGTGGGACGCCGCCTTCGGACAGGCAGGCATCGAACGGCTCCCCGACGTTCCGGACCTCACGAGCCGGGCGCAGGCCCACGCGGCGTTCGATCCACCGGATTCGAACCGGGTCTGTGTCGCCTCGACGAGCGGCGGCCTCGCGACCCTCCTCGCCGACCTCGCGGAGGACCGCGGTCTCGACCTGCCGCAACTGGCCGACGGGACCGAGAAGACGCTGCTGGAGATGGAGGACCTGCTCACCTTCGGCGAACTCCACAACCCCGTCGACATCCGGGCCCAGGGGGCGGAGGTGCTCCCCGACGTCGCCGAGACGCTCTTCGCCGACGACGCCTTCGACGCCTACGTCTTCGGCATCGGCCTCTCGGCGGTGGATTCGGACGCGGATCTGATCGCCGACCACCTGCTCACCGTCGCCGAGATGACCGACGACCCCGTGATCTTCCTGTGGACCGGCCGCCGGGAGCCGGCCGAACTCGACGACCCCCAGCCCTACGAGCGGGTCCGCGCCGAGTACCCGCTCTTCTACGAGCCGTCGAAGGCCATCGACGCCCTGGCCTCTCTCGTCCGGTTCGACGAGGCCCGGGACCGACTCGTGGGACGGCCGCCGTTCGAACTCGACGGGCGGAGCCCCTCGGATCTGCCGAACGACGCCACGCTCACCTGGTCGCGGGCGACGAGCCTCCTCGACGACTACGGGATCGACCTGCCGGCGACGCGGTCGGCGTCGTCGAGCGAGGAGGCCGCGCGGTACGCCAGCCGGATCGGGACGCCGGTCGTGATGAAGGTGGACTCGCCGGATATCGCCCACCGCAACGAGGTGGGGGCGGTTCGGGTCGGCGTCGAGTCGTCCGCCGAGGCTCAGCGGGCCTACGAGGACATCGTCGCCAACGTCTTCGAACACGACGACGAGGCGACCATCGAGGGCGTCCTCGTCCAGGAGATGATCGAGGGCGGCGTGGAGGCGCTGGTCGGCGCGTCACAGGACCCCAACCTCGGCCCCGTCGTCACCCTCGGCTCCGGCGGGACGCAGGTCGAAGCGTTACAGGACACCACCCACCTCGTCGCACCGTTCGGCAAGGGCGACGCCTACGGCGCGCTCAAGCGGACGGACCTGCCGGCGCGGTTCGAACACGAGTTCGGCCCCGACGCGTCGCTGGACAGCCTCGCGAACCTCATCACCAAGGTTGGAAACCTCGTCGCCAAGCGTCGGGAGGTGGCCGAACTCGACCTCAACCCGGTGCTGGTGCGCCCGGAGCGGAGCGTCTGTGTCGACGCGTTCGTCAAGACCGACTGAGACGGGGTGCTGTGAGTCAGTACCGGTGGGTCGCCAGGACGGCCCGGCGACCCCCCGGCGAACAGTTACAGCAATCCGTATGAGACGGACCCCCCGCCGATCCGCCGATACCGGGCCACGACCCGGCTGAGCGTATCGAACGCCTTTTCATGCCCGCCGCCGGAGGATTCGGTATGGCTACCGAAACGGAACCGGGGGCCGGCCTCACGGGGCATATCCGCGGGGTGACGGTCACCACGCTGGCCTGTCTGGGCGGCGTCGTGGCCGCCGTCGCGGCGGGTGCCATCGTCGGCACCGGCCCAGAGGCGGCGTCCGACGTGCGGGCACTCGCCTTTCTCGTCGCCGCCGCCGCCGGCCAGTATCCCGTCCTCAAGGCGATCGGGGTCGACATCGACGACTTCGGCGCGAAGGACCACCTGTACGTCGGGTTCATGACCTTCACGCTCTGGTTCATCACCTTCGCCATCATCCTCACGACGGGCGCCTCCCTGTAACGATGGCCGACGACAGCATCGCGGTCGTCGACCTCGACCGGTGTCAACCCGACCGCTGCAACTACGAATGTGCGAACTTCTGTCCGCCCAACCGGACCGGCGAGGAGTGCATCGTCACGCTGGAGGAGCGCCACGACGACCCCGACCTCTACGACGGCGGCCCGGACCAGATCAGCATCTCCGAGGAACTCTGTCTGGGCGAGACCTGCGGCATCTGCGTCGAGAAGTGTCCCTTCGACGCCATCGAGATAATCAACCTCCCCTCGGAACTGACCGAGGACCCCATCCACCGCTACGGCGAGAACGCCTTCTCGCTGTACGGCCTCCCCATTCCCGAATCGGGAACGGTGACGGGGCTACTCGGGCCGAACGGCATCGGGAAATCGACCGCGGTCCACGCCCTCGCCGGCGAGTTGATCCCCAACCTCGGGCGGTACGACGCCGACCCTGACTGGGAGACGGTGCTGGACCGATATCGAGGGACTGCGCTCCAGAACTACCTCGAACGCCTCGTGGACGACGCGGTGACGGTCGCGCGCAAGCCACAGTACATCGACCGCATCCCGGATCAGTTCGGGGGGAAGACCCGCGACCTCCTGGAGAGCACGGACGAACGTGGCGTCGTCGACGACCTGGTCGACCGACTCTCCATCCGCCCGGTGATCGACCAGCCCATCGACACGCTCTCCGGCGGCGAACTCCAGCGAGTCGCGCTCGCGGCGACCCTCGCCCGCGACGCCGATTTCTACTTCCTCGACGAGATCACGCCCTACCTCGACATCGGGCAGCGCGTCACCGCGGCCCGTCTCGTCCGCGAACTCGCCGACGAGGAGGACCGCTCGATGCTCGTCGTGGAACACGACCTGGCCGTCCTCGACTTGCTCGCGGACCGCCTCCACGTCGCCTACGGCGAACCCGGCGCGTACGGCGTCGTCACCGACCCCAAGTCCGTCCGCAACGGCATCAACGAGTACCTTCGGGGCTATCTCGACAACGAGAACATGCGCATCCGCCCGAACGAGATCACGTTCGAGGAACACGCCCCCCGCGAGTCCGTGACGGGCACGCCGCTGGTCGAGTATCCCGACCTGCAGAAATCCTACGGCGAGGGCGAGTTCTCGCTCGACGTCGATGGGGGAACGATCTACAAGAGCGAGGTGCTGGGCGTGGTCGGGCCGAACGGGATCGGCAAGTCCACCCTGGCGAAGCTGTTCGCGGGGTCGCTCGAACCGGACGCGGGTGACGTGGACTTCCGCCTCGACATCGCCTACAAACCGCAGTACGTCGAGGTGGATCAGCCGATGCGCGTCGACACCTTCCTCTCCTCGATCACCGACGACTTCGGCACCTCCTTCTGGAACACGGAGATCGCCAAACCGCTCCAGCTAGAGCGCATCATGGAACAGCAGTTGACGGACCTCTCGGGCGGGGAGCGCCAGCGCGTCGCCATCGCGGCGTGTCTCTCGAAGGACGCCGACCTCTACCTGCTGGACGAGCCGTCGGCACACATGGACGTCGAACAGCGGGTGCAGGCCACCTCCGCCATCCGGCGCTACGCCGAGAACCACGACGCCACGGCGATGGTCATCGACCACGACATCTACATGATCGACCTGTTGGCCGACCGGCTGATGGTGTTCGACGGCGAACCCGCCGACCACGGCCACGCCTCGACGCCACAGGACATGCGCTCGGGCATGAACGACTTCCTCGCGGACCTGGACATCACGTTCCGGCGCGACGAGCGGACGGGCCGGCCCCGGATCAACAAGCCCGAGAGCCAACTCGACCGCGAACAGAAGCGGGCGGGCGAGTACTACTACGCGCCGTAACGCGGTCCGTCGCACCACGTCCTGAACGCGTCCCGCCACCCCGTTCGACGGTCGTCCACTCGTCGCGCACGACCGCTTCAGTGTTATTCCGTCCCCCGACCCACGTTCGACCATGGGAGAGACCGTCGACGCCACCGACACCGACACCGACACCGACGACCCCACCCGTCCCCGCTTCCGGGGCTGTGTGATCTGTTACAGCGCCGAGATGGTCGCGTACGGCGTCCGAAAGCTCCGCCGATAGCCCCCAAACGTTAACGCGTTCGCCCGCGGCAGGTCGTCCATGACCGCCCCCGCCGACCTCCTCCTGACGAACGCGGAGGTCCACACGCTCGCCCGCCCGGACGAGACCCACGACGCGGTCGCCGTCCGCGACGGGCGGATCACCCGCGTCGGCGACGCCTACGAACTCGACTTCCTGGCCGGCGTCGACACCCGAATCGTCGACTGCGACGGTCGCGTCGTCCTCCCGGGCTTTATCGACGCCCACACCCACTTCGAACTCCTCGGTCGGAAACTCGTCCACGTGGACCTCTCGGGGGCCGAGAGCCGGGGAGCGGCGCTCGACCGCCTGCGCGACCGGGCCGACGCCGTTCCCGCTGGCGATCCGGTCGTCGGCTACGGCTACGACGAGACCGAGTGGGGGGAGAGCGACTACCTCACGCGCGCGGATCTGGACGCCGTCGACGCCGCGGGACCGGTCGTCGCGGTCCGGGAGGACCTCCACGTCGCCTCGCTGGATTCGACGGCGGTAGAGCGGTTCGTCGACGACCTGTCCGAGGCGGGCGTTCGGCGCGAGGGCGGGGAGCCGACGGGCGTCGTCGTCGAGGGGGCCACGGAGGGGGTCCTCGATGCCCTCGCGCCCGGTCCCGAGGAAGCCACGGCGGCCATCCGGGCGGCCCAGCGGTACGCCAACGAACGCGGCGTCACCGGCGTCCACGACATGGTTCGGCGCTCGTACGCGCCGCGGGTGTACCGCGACCTCGACGCCGCCGACGAACTGACGCTCCGGGTCCGACTCAACTACTGGGCGGACCACCTCGATGCCCTCGTCGAGACGGGACTGCGGACGAACCACGGCGACGGCCGCGTCCGCGTGGGCGCGATCAAGACGTTCACCGACGGGAGCCTCGGCGGGCGGACGGCGAAGCTCTCCGAACCGTACGCCGACGCCCCCGACGAGCGAGGCGAGTGGACCGTCCCCCCCGCCGAGTTCCGTGATCTACTCGACAGCGCCGCAGGCGCGGGGTTTCAGGTCGCCGCCCACGCCATCGGCGACGAGGCGGTCGGGGACGTCGTCGACGCGTTCGCGACACGACCGTCGACGGACGCCCGTCACCGCGTCGAACACGCGGAACTGGCGAGCGACGCAGCCATCGACCGGATGGCCGAGGCGGATATCGTCGCCTCGATCCAGCCGAACTTCCACCGCTGGGCCGGCGAAGACGGCCTGTACGCCGCCCGAATCGGCGACCGTCGAACCGAGACGAACCGGTTGGGCCGTCTCGCAGACGCCGGTGTCCACCTCGCGTTCGGGAGCGACGGCATGCCACTCGACCCGCTCGTCGGCGTCCACCACGCGGTCAACGCTCCGACCGCCGACCAGCGACTCGGCGTGACCGAGGCACTCCGGGCGTACACGCTGGGCAGCGCCTACGCTGGCTTCGACGAGGATCGGCTGGGGACGGTCGAACCGGGGAAATATGCCGACCTGGTCGTCCTCGACGGCTCGCCGTGGGAGCGACCCGGGGAGATTCGGGAGATCGACGTGACCCTCACCGTCGTCGACGGCGAAGTGGTGTACGACGGGTCGGACCCTTGAAGTTCTCGCCCCGACCACTCCACCCATGACCGCGTTCTTCGACCGCCTCGCCGACCGCATCGACCGCGTGGACAGCGTCGTCTCCGTCGGGTTGGACGCCGACCCCGACCGGATTCCGGACTCCCTCGCCGACCGCGACCTACCGCGGTGGGCGTTCAACCGCCGGATCATCGACGCCACGCACGAACACGCCGCCTGCTACAAGCCCAACGCGGCCTTCTACGAGGACGCCGACGGCTGGCGGGCGCTCCGCGAGACGGTCGCGTACGCCCACGGGAAGGACGTGCCCGTCCTGCTCGACGCCAAACGCGCCGACATCGGCAACACCTCGCGGCGCTACGCGGAACTCCTCGACACCGCCGACGCCATCACGGTCAACCCCTACATGGGTCGGGACTCGCTCGACCCGTTCCTCTCCCGCGAGGCGGCGGGCGTGTTCGTCCTCTGTCGCACCTCGAACCCGGGCGGCGCGGACCTGCAGGACCTCGAACTCGCCTCGGGCGAACCCCTCTACCGGCGGGTGGCGGCACTCGCGGATCTGTGGAACGAACACGGCAACGTCGGCCTCGTCGTGGGCGCGACGGCGCCCGAGGAGCTGGAGACGCTGCGGGCCGAGGTGCCCGACATCCCCTTCCTCGTGCCCGGCGTGGGGGCACAGGGCGGTGACGCCGAGGCGGCCGTGGAGTACGGCCTCGCGGACGGCGTCGGCCTCGTCAACTCCTCGCGAGGGATCATCTTTGCAGGCGAGGACGCCCCGGGCGACGACGAGGCGGCGTACTTCGGCGCGGCGGGCGAAGCGGCCAAACGGTTGAAAAAGCGGCTCAACCGGTTCCGCTAACCGCCGCCGCCCCGCGTCCGCGCGGCACAGGAGACGCACATCCCCAGCCCACGGTCGTAGTGTTCGGCACAGACGGCCGCGCCGCAGGCGTCGCAGGTGTGTTTGGCCGTCGCGGATTCACAGATCTGACAGAGGGTCGTGACGCTCATGACGGAAATACGGCATCGGGGGGTTTCAGACTGTGGGCGGAGGTCGCTCGAACCGGCCGTCGACCCGGCGCCTGCCCCGTTAACCCTCGCCAGTAAAAAAGTGCAATCATTTTATAATATCTGTGTAACATTTAATCCCCTCTCGAACGTCGCGCCGACCGGCGTGAGCGAGACATCGTTTCGAACGAAACAGCAGCCATGACTACATCAACCGAGCAACTCGAGACCGTACTCGTCGTAGTGGCGCTGGTCGTCTCCCCGTTCGCCGGGGCCGTCGCGTTCGCGGGACCGGCGGCCGCGGCGAGTGGCGTCACCGTCGACAGCGCGCTGTCGCCGACGACGGTCGACGAATCGTCCACCGTCTCTCACGACGTCACCGTCACCGTCACCGACGTGGTGACCGACAGTGGGACCGACTCGCTGGCGATCACGCTCCCGTCGACGGCGACGGGGGCGACGATACCCAGCGCGACCGTCACCAACAACTCCACGTCGGTGAGTTCGACGGCCCGCGTCGACGGTCGAACCGCGTACGTCAACGTCACGGAGGATCTCTCCGGCTCCAACGACACCGACGTCGACCTCACCGTCGACGCGACGATCCGCGTCTCCTGGGGGTCGGTCACGAGCACCCAGTCCGACACGGTTTCGTACCGATTCACCGACAGCGGCGACGGTGATCTCGGCCCCGCGACGCTCGCGACGGTGACCGTCCGCGACGTCGCCGGGCCGAGTGGGTCGACCCGCGCCGGCCCCGGCGGCAGCGGTGCCTTCGACACCGTCGACGGCGAGGGCGTCGTCTATCCCGGCGCGACCGTCTTTCAGGGCGAGACCGACATCCAACTCGGCGGTCCCCTCTCGGGCGGCGTGGTGAAGACCGCCGGCGACGCCGAGGGCATCCCGCTCGAAACCCCGAACGTCCCGGAGGATCAGGCGGTGGGGCGGTACACGACCGACGGGCAGTCCGGTTCCCCCGGCGTGACGGTCACGACGCCGCGAGTCACCACGCTCGACGTCGAGAACGTCCGCGGCGTCGACATCGCCGGCGGGTCGGTACGACAGGGAAGTCCCACCAGCGGGTCGGGCGAACTCACCGTCGTCGGCGCCTGGAACTACGAGGAGGCAGAGAACCTCGAAGTCACCGTCCAAGACAACGACGGCCTCGACGTGACCGGGGACGCCATCGTCGAACCCCCGGGGTCGACCGGTGACCGGGCGACGAAGCAGGCCGCCGACATCACGGACAACGAGGTGCGGTGGGACATGGACCTCTCCGATCTCGACACCGGCACCTTCACCATCACCCTCGCGGGGACCGACGACCTCGACTTCGGCACGGCCCGTCGGAGCACGACCATCACCGTCACCGCGAGCGACGACGTTCGTCTCGCCTTCGACCGCCGAACCGTCACGCGCGGCGAGGACGTGACCTTCCGGATTCGCGGGTCGAGCGCCGGCGAGTACCACATCGTCACGGTCGCCGAACGCGAGTTCCGTTCGGCAGACCTCTCGACCGCCCAGCGCGAGCGGATCTTCCGGCGGGTCGGCGACACCGTTCTCACTGGCTACTCCGAGAACGAGGATGTCGCGTACGCCGTCGTCGAAATCGACGACGACACCGGCGTCGGCGTCGGCCAGATAGACACGACGAGCCTCGACGACGGCGACGTCGACGTGATCCTCTACCGGGCCTCGCCGGACCGCCCGGAGAACGAGGGCGACGTCGACGCCGACCTCGACACGCTCTCCGAGGAGGACGACCCGTCGATCACGGTCGACGAGGGCGAGGTGTCGATCACGAACCCGCGAGATACGTACGTCGTGGGCAGCGAGATCACGCTGAACGGGACGGCGTCGGAGGGCATCGACGACGTGGCGTTCTACGTCCGCCGCCAGGACGACTACCGACTCCTCGACCTCGACGGGTCGGCGTCCGGCGGGACGCAGGCGACGGTGTCGGTCGATCCCGACGGGACGTTCGAAGTCGAGGATGTCGTCCTCTCGACGGGGAACGAGGCCGGCAACCGTCTGCTCTCGCTGCCCGGCTCGTACCGCCTCGGCGTCATCGACGCGGCCGACGCCGGCGGCCGCGGCGACATCCAGCGGAGCCTCGGCGTCAGCGAGTTCACGCGCGGGACGAGCTTCCAGCGGTCGATCCGCGTGGTCGATACGGAGCTGAGTTCGGTCGTCCGGACCGTCGGCGGGCAGGTGTCGACCGACGACCGCGTGGTCCGCGTGACCGGCGCCTCGCTCGGCTCCCGGACGGTGGCGTTCGTGTTCGTCGACGAACGGGGGAACGTCCAGTACGCGGACGTGCGGACGGAGGCCGACGGCACGTTCGAGGAGGACGACCTTGACCTCGGCGGGAACCTCGAGGACGGACAGGTCACCGTCCTCGTGCTCACCGCCGGCCGCGACGGCGAGTTCGGGGACGGCGGACTGCGTTCGCTCGCGGGTGGCGACGCGTACGCCGACCTCGAACAGTTCGCGACCGATCTCGACCGCCGATCCCTGACCGGCGATCAGGTTCTGGCGCGCCTCCTCGACGAGACGGTCGAGGCGACGGCCAGCGACGACCGGAGCATCACGGAGACGTTCCGTCTCGCCGACTCCCAGACGACGATAGGCAACGTCTACCCGCTGGGCGCGCGGGCGTCGGGGGTCAATCCCATCGCCGTCGACGACACGATGATCGTCGAGGGAAGGACCAACCTCCGCCCCGGTGACAACGCGATCACCGTCGAGTTGCTGAACGAAGACGACGACTCCGTGGCGCTCGCGACGACCGACGAGTGGAGCTACGACGGCACCTACCGGATCGCGCTCGAACTCGACGACGTCGAGACGGGGACGTACACGCTCGAAGTCGACGACTCCTACAACACCGACACGGTCCAGGTCGAAATCGTCGCGCAACGAGTGACGCCGACGCCGGAGCCGACGCCGACCGAACGTCCGACGTCGACGCCGACCGAACGTCCGACGCCGACGCCGACCGAACGTCCGACGGAGCGGCCCACGCCGACGGCAACCGCGACGGCCACGCCGACGCCCACCGAGGGCGGTGGGCCGGGATTCGGGGTCGTCGTGGCGCTGCTCGCGCTCGTCGTCGCCGCGCTGCTGGCTATCCGGCGCGGCGACTGAACAGGAAGCGACGACCGTCGGTCGACGACGGCGGCCACCCGCGTTCGGGGACCGCCCCACGTGCCGTCACTCGATGTCGATGCTGCGCGCTTCCTCGACCTCCAGTCGTGGGAGCGTGACGGTCAGGACGCCGTGTTTCATCGTGGCCGTCACGGCGTCCTTGTCGACTTCGTCGGGGAGCCGGATCGAGCGACGCACCGACTCGTGGCGACGTTCCCGTCGCAGGTACTCCGCCTCGTGTTCCTCCGTGGCCGTCTCCCGGTCGGCCTCGATGCGGAGCGTGTGATCGGTCACCCGGATGTCGACGTCGTCGCGGTCGAATCCCGGCAGATCCGCGGTCACGACGAACTCGTCGTCGGTCTCGGCGAGGTCGATGGACACCGACTCCATCTCCGTGCGCCACCCGCCGAAGGGACCCTCCTCTTCCCACATCCGGGTCGCGTCGTCGAACTGTCGGTCCATGCGTTCGAACAGGCGCTCCAGTTCCTCGAAGGGGTTACTGCGTGTCGTCATGGTCTACGACGCCGATACGACGACCAGCACGAAAAAAATATGGTTCAGTTGTCATTTTCTGAGACGGAGGGTTCCCGAGCGGTCGGCGTGGGGCGTTTCGATCCCCGTCACGCCGGCGACGCCAGTTCTTCGGCGAGGAGCCGTCGCAACCCGCGGCGGATGCGCTGTGACGCGGCCGTATCGGAGATCCCCAGTCGGTCGCCCAGTTCCTCCAGCGTGATCTCGCGCGGGATGGCGAAGTAGCCGGTCTCGAACGCGGTCCGCAGCGTCTCGTACTGTCGGTCGGATAGCGTCGCCGAGACGCCGCTACGGCCACGTCCCTCGGGATCGTAGATGCCGCTCACGTCGAGTGTCACGTCGCGGTCCAGACACTCCCGGTAGAAGTCGGACAGCGACTCGCGGGACGGAAAGCGGAGTTCGAGATACCACGTCCCGTCGCGGACGACGCCGTCGACACAGGATGCCTCCACCGCCACGAGCGTCTCGAGAAACGCGTGTCGACGATCCGTCCACCACACGCGCACCAGGACCGCGTTCTCCACGTGGTCGATCACCGCCACCCGTTCGACGTCTTCGTCGCGGCGGAGTCTGCGTCGCGTCCGATCCGCCGGCAGCCCGGTCACCCAGAGGAACGGCACGACGCCCTCGCCGAGCGGCACCACGCGCTCGATCACGATCCGCAGCGAGTCGTGACCGTGCAACGTTCGTGCGAGTTTGAACTCGTCGGCGGGCACCGAGACGTGTGCCATCACGCTCATCTGACGATAATGTCGTTCGTCCAACAATATATAACTTACAGCGTTTACTCAGTCGTCGACAACGGGCGGGAGTTCGGGTCCGTTCGCGGTCGTCTCACACCGGGAAGACGGCCGCTGGTGTTCCAGAGGCGACGCGTTCGGAAACCTTGGATAGCCGATAGATAAACGGGTTGGGTGTCGATGCCCAACGCCTATCGGAAACACGGGAGTACGTGCAGTCGCCGAACGGGGGGTAGACCGTGCCAATATGCAAGAACTGTGAGTGCTTCGTCACTCCGGACTTCGCCCGCGTCTTCGGGAACAACGACGGTGAGGTGGTTCGCTGTGTCGACTGTGCGCCCTTCCGGGAACTCACGATGGGGACGAGTGCGGTCCCGAACACATGACCGATCACGTCCCGTCCCCGCTGGGGCGCTGTCCGCGTTGTGACGTGCGCGTCTCGAGACGCCGTCTGCTCATCGAGTACGAGCGTAGCGACGAGGAGTATCGGATATTTGCGTCGTGTCCGAACTGTGAGACGGTGGCCACCCCACGATGACTGATCTCGGCGCGGTCGCGGCCGCACCGATAGCGGACTCACGATAGATGAATCTAGATCCAACACTCGATCCGGAGGAGTATCGCATGGAACTCTTTCTCCGGTCGCTGGCGCCGCCGGCGGCCCGGACGGTCCAAGAGGCGACCATCGACCGGTTGAAGCGACTGGAGGCCCGGGGCCACATCCGGGAGTACGAACTCACGATCTGGGGGGATCGCATCCGTCTCGACACGACGCCTCGGACGCCGACGGAGGAGGCGATCCGCGACAAAATTGACCGATTCCGGCGCTGGGAGCGACGAAACGGCGTGTCGCTCGCGCCGGGCTTCGACGAACGGGAGATCGATCCTCTGATCGACGACACCTACACCGTCTTCCGAACGCCGGTGATCGCGCTGGCGGTGTACGCCGGTTCGAACGTGTGGGGGGTCTTTCCGTGCGAGGTCGACGGGGACCCCGTGACCGTCGACGCGTGCCTCGACGCCTTCCTGCGACGCGGGTCGCTCGTCGAATCACGGTCCCCGGGCTGACCAGACTCGTGACGCGACGGACGGGACCGCAGCCACCGCACCGCCGGACGTGGCGGACGCGAAGGCGGGCCGCGGGAAACCCGGGACGCGGCGCGAGTGGAGGCGGACTCGTGGACGACGAGTGGTAGGGAATTTAACAGTTGTGCGCGCCGTTTCGTCGGCTATGGCCGACCAGCGTACGGTGACCGTTCCGGTCGACGACGTTCGACTCGACGGCGAACTCGCCGTCCCCGACGGCGCGTCCGGGCTCGTCGTCTTCGCACACGGCAGCGGAAGCAGCCGGCTGAGCCCGCGTAACAACTTCGTCGCCGAGGTGCTCCGGGCACGCGGCCTGGGTACGCTCCTGTTCGACCTGCTCACCGAAGCGGAGGACCGGACGCGCGAAACGCGGTTCGACATCGACCTCCTGACCGGGCGGCTGCTCGGGGCGACAGCGTGGCTCCGCGGCCGCGAGGGGACGGCGGGGATGCGCCTCGGATACTTCGGGTCGAGCACCGGCGCCGCGGCCGCGGTGCGCGCCGCGGCGGAGCGGGGCGACGACATCGACACCGTCGTGTCGCGCGGCGGCCGGGTCGACCTCGCCTCGGAACGGCTCTCGGCGGTCACGGCCCCGACCCTGTTCGTCGTCGGTGGCGCCGACACGGAGGTGCTGGAACGTAACCGCGAAGCGCTGGCGGCACTCACCTGCCGAAAGGAGTTGGCGGTGGTCGAGGGCGCCGGCCACCTCTTCGAAGGGGAGGGAGAACTCGAAGAGGTCGCCGACCTCGCCGCGGAGTGGTTCGCGACGCATCTGTCCTGACCGGTCACCGCAGCGCCGACGCCGCCACGACGAGCGTTCCGTCCGCTCGGCGGTCGCTCTCGATATCGCTCCCGAACTGGGCGAGGAGATCCAGATTCGTCCGGACGTGGTCGGTGAGCGACGGAATCCGGACGCGTCCGCCGGCGAGCGCGAGGACGACCAGTAGCTGGTCGGCCATGAACGGGTCGACCGCCGCGTCCGTGGCGTGGACCGCCCCGAACTCCCGGACGGCGTCCTCGGCGACGGCCTCGGAGGGACGCCCCCGTTCCCCGAGCGCGTCGACGCCGACGAGACCCTCCTCGTAGACGCCGCGGAGGAGGAGCGACGACCCCGGCGAATCCGCCTCGACGTACTCGACGCGCCGGATGTCGGCCGGAAGACCCGCCGCCGCGAGTTCCTCGCGGGCGCTTTCGGCCTGCCGGTCAGCTACCTCGCGGTCGGCGAGCGACGCGGCGGCCTTCGAGTAGATTCCGACCCGTTCGAGTTCGCCGCGTCGGTCGAGGGCGACCGGCGAGAGCGGCGACGGCGCCACCCGCAGGGTCGCCTCGCCGCCGCCGGCGGGATAAAAGCCCGTCCGCTGCAGGTCGACGGCGGCCTCGACCCCACAGTCCGTGAGCAACGGGAGCTTCACCAGCCGGTGATACGCCATCGTCGGCGCCCACTTCACGTCCGTGCCACCGGTGGCGGTGAGTTCCAGGGGCTCGTCGCCGGTCACCGCGATGGGGAGGACGGCGTCGAACAGGAGCGTGACGCTCCCTGCCGTGCCGATGTCGGCGTCCAGCGTCGTCCGACGCTCGTCCCCGGGGCGGAAGGTCAGCGCGTCGGCGCCGAGTTCGGCCCCCTCGACCGCAGCGTCACAGCAGTCCGCGACGACCCGAACCGCGGCGAGATGCTGGGGTTTGAGACCGGGGTTCGGGCGGGCACCGCGGACGTCCTCGATCCGAAACGGGGTGCCGGTGATCGTCGAGAGGCTCAGCGCCGTCCGGAGCAGTTGGCCGCCACCTTCGGTGCCGTCGACGGTGAGCATCGGTTCAGTTTCCCCTTCGACGGCGGGGTACCTGAAGCTGTCCGGTCGCCACCGCGGCCGGGCGAGACGCTTACAACCGTGGACTTCCCACACGCGGTGTGGACAGGGATCGACTCGTGCTCGGCCTCGCGGCGGTGTTCGCCGGCCTCACAGTCGTGCTCGTAGTGCTCGCGTTCGTCCGCCAGCTATTCCTGCTCTTCATCGCGCTCCCGTTCGCGGCGACGACGTACCTGATGTGGCACCACGCGACGGGACGGATCGAGGACCGCGCCCGCCGGGAAGCGCGGGCGAGTCGCACGGCGGCCGGACGGCGGGAGCGACGCGCCCCCGGCGGCTTCGGCGCGACGGCCCGGGGCGCGGCGTCCGGCGCCCGCGCGGGGAGCCGTCGACGGGAGGCGCCCACCGCCGACGCCGGCCCGAGTCGCCGCGAGGCCTACGAGACGCTGGGGCTCGACCCCGGTGCGAGCGAGGACGAGGTGCGGCGGGCCTACCGGGCGAAAGTGAAGGAGGTCCACCCCGACGCCGAGGGGGGCGACGAGGAGACGTTCAAGCGGGTGAACCGCGCGTACGAACGCCTGCGCGAGTAGGGTGAGAAACGTACCCACACGACGGAAAGCGTTTTGCCGAGTCACCACTTAACACGCCCCATGACCGCCGATCGGGCCCTGCTGGAGCGGGCCCTGGAGCGCGGGGAAGAGGAGGGCGGCCCAATCGAGTTCAAGGAACGCCTCTCCCGCGAGGTCCACCTCGTCGACGGCCGGATGGAGAGCCTGGCGGCCCAGTTGCGCCATCGCGTGCTCTCGGGCGACGGCGAGGCGACGTACGTGGTCGGCGTCACCGACGACGGTCACGTCGCCGGCATCCGCCCGGCCGACTTCTCCGAATCGATGGACGTGCTCTCCTTGCTCGCCGAGGAGGCGGGCGCCCACATCGAGGACGTGGAGACGTGGGGCGTCGGCGGCGAGGACGAAAGTGGACTGGTAGGCGTCGCCACGATCAGGGAGGGCGCCATCCTCGACACCGACGACTCCCACATCGTCGTCGGCACGGCGGGCCACGTCGACCACGGCAAGAGCACGCTCGTCGGGACGCTCGTGACGGGGCAGGCCGACGACGGGCAGGGAAGCACGCGCTCGTATCTCGACGTCCAGCCCCACGAGGTGGAGCGCGGTCTCTCGGCGGACCTCTCCTACGCGGTGTACGGCTTCGACGACGACGGACCGGTGCGGATGGACAACCCCCACCGGAAGTCGGACCGTGCCCGCGTCGTCGAGGAGGCGGACCGCCTCGTCTCTTTCGTCGACACCGTTGGCCACGAGCCGTGGCTCCGGACGACGATCAGGGGGCTGGTCGGGCAGAAACTCGACTACGGCCTGCTGACCGTCGCGGCCGACGACGGCCCGACGAAGACGACACGTGAGCATCTCGGCATCCTGCTGGCGACGGAACTGCCGACGATGGTCGCCATCACGAAGACGGACGTGGTGAGCGAGGAGCGGGTCCACGAGGTCGAACGCGCGGTCGAACGGCTCCTGCGCGACGTGGAGGAGACGCCGCTCCGGATCGAGCGCCACGGCGTGGCCGCGGCGGCCGAGGAGATCGGCGACGTGGTACCCATCCTGAAAACGAGCGCCGTCACCGGGACGGGGCTGGACGCCCTCGACGACCTGTTCGAGCGCCTGCCCAAGACCAACGGCGGCGACGGCGACTTCCGGATGTACATCGACCGCACCTACTCGGTGACCGGCGTCGGCGCCGTCGCCTCCGGAACCGTCAACTCCGGCACCGTCGAGGCCGGCGACGACCTCCTCCTCGGTCCGATGCCCGACGGCGACTTCCGCGAGGTGGAGGTGCGCTCCATCGAGATGCACTACCACCGCGTCGACCGCGCGGAGGCGGGGCGGATCGTCGGCATCGCGCTCAAAGGCGTCACGGAGGCGGAGATCGAGCGCGGCATGGTCCTCCTCCCGGCCGACGCCGATCCCACGCCCGTTCGGGAGTTCGAGGCCGAGGTGGTCGTCCTCAACCACCCAACCCGCATCGGGACGGGCTACGAACCCGTCGTCCACCTCGAGACGATCAGCGAGGCGGCCGTCTTCCGCCCCGAGGGCGGACACCTCCTCCCCGGCGACCGCGGGGTCGCCACGGTCGAGTTCAAGTTCCGCCCCTACCTGATCGAGGAGGGCCAACGCTTCGTCTTCCGGGAAGGTCGGAGCAAAGGCGTCGGCACCGTCACCGATATCGACCCGTAACGGATGCGACGACCCGGATCGTCGCTGCTCTTCGCCGCGGCCGCCGCCGCCACGCTCGTCGTCTACGCCACCCTCTCCGTGCTGACTTACCGCGCACTGTTGTATCTCTGGGCACAGCAGCCCGATCCGGCCACGACGACCGCCGTCGTCGTTGCCCTCACGCTCGCCGCCGGTTACGCCAGCTACCGGCTCGGGACGGCGCGGATTCGGTTCGCGCTCGATCCCGCCGAACTCCCGCGGGCGGAGCTGCCGGAACTCTACCGCCGCGTCGACGCCCTCGCCGACCGCGTTGGCGTCGAGACGCCGCGGCTCATGGTCGCGTCGCTCCAGGGGCCGAACGCCCTCGCCCTCGGCGGCGCCCGCGACGGCGACGTGGTGCTCGACGGCTCGCTGTTTCGACTCCTCACCGCCACCGAACTGGAGGCGATCATCGCGCACGAACTCGTCCACCTGAAGGGCCGGGACAGCCTGGTGAAGACCCTCGGCTACAGCGTCGTGCGCACCGTGACGGGGATGGTCTGGGTCGTCCTCCTCCCCATCCTCCTGCTGGTCGGGGGCGTCGCCCGCACCGTCTCGCTCCTCCGCGGCGACGACCCCGCCGAATTCCGCCGGACGGTCCGGACGGCCGACGCGGTGGTGACGAGTTTGGTCGTCGTCTGCCTGTTCACCCTGACGGCCGCCGTGCAGGCGTACTCGCGCCGCCGGGAGTACGCGGCCGACGACCGGGCGGCCCGGCTGACCGGGCCGCTGGCGCTGGCGAGCGCGCTGGAGAAGATCGACCGCGCGACGACGCCCGGCGGCCTCCTGTCGACGCTGGTCGTCCACGGCGACGAGGAGGGGCTGGTCACCGACCTACTTGCGTCGCATCCGCCGATGGACGACCGGATCGAGCGGTTGCGGCAAGCCGCGGCGCGCCGCCGGAACTGACCGACGGCGGCGATTCGATCCGGTTCGGGTCGCTGGTAATCCATCGCCCCCGAACCGTCGGCACGGGCGCCGACCGCCTACCTCGGGCGAGGGGCACAAAGTATTTGGGAGTGTAGGGACCGTCTGGAAACACCCCTACCAGTGGCTACATTGACATCTGACCGAGCCACGAACCTGACATGAAAGGGACCCGCTCCGGATTGTCAGTAGATCAAACAGCCAACACATGACAGACTACAACCAGAAGATCCGCGCGGTCATCCTCGCGGCGCTGATGGTGTTCTCCGTGTTCGCGGGCACCGTCGCGCTGTCGGGCACTGCCGCGGCAGCCGTGAGCAACGTGACTGGGGACTCAGCCTCGACTCAGAACGTTGAGATCGGACAGAATTCAGTGACACAGGACGTCGTATTCACCGTCGACGTCGACGGGAACGACCAGCTCCAGAACGTCAGTATCGACGTCTCGTCCGCCACCAGTACCGGCTCGAGTATCAGTGGTATCGACACGACCAACATCACGATCACTGGCGGTGACACCGGCCAGGTAAACATCGACTCCGTTACCGACAATACGGGCGCTGGGACGCCCCACATCGATATCGGGCTCGAAGACACCGACACTACATCCGGGACTGACACCGTCACCATCACGGCCACGTTGACCCACGACACGACTAGTATTAGCAGCGAGTCGTCGCAAACGTACCCCATCGACAGCGGTGCGAGTCCGGGTGGGGCGACAAGTGACACGGTCAGCTACGACTTCGAAGACACCACCGATCCGTCCGTCGTCATCAACAGCGTCGAGCCGACCTCCGTCGGACAGTACGGCTCGGTGACGGTCGACTACAACCTGACCGACGCCGGGACTGGCGTCGACACCGGGAGCGCGAACACGTTCCTGGAGGTCGAGGACAGTAACACCGACACGATCACGAACAACAGCCTGAGCACCGGCACCAACCAGGTGGCCACGTTCGACCTCTCGAACCTCGCCGGCGGTGAGGCCGAACCCGGAACCCTCACCGTGACGCTATCCGCCGACGACAGCGACACCGTGACGACTGTCGAATCCAACACGACCACCAACACCAGCGCGTCGGTGTCGTCGCTCGGCTCCGGCAACCGCGCCGGTGCCGACGACGGGACCGGCACGTTCGACACCCAGGACGGGACGGGCTACGTCTTCGACGGCGCGACCGTCTTCCAGGGCGAGTCCGACATCTTCCTGGGCGGCTCCATCTCCGACGGCGTGACGAAGACGGCCGGCGACGCCGAGGGCGTCCCCCTCGAAACGCCGAACGTCCCCCAGGACCAGCCGACCGGGTCCTACACGACCACCGGTACCTCCGGCAATCCGGGCGTGACCGTCCAGACGCCGCGTGTGACCACGCTGGACGTGCTCAACAGCAACCTCAACGACATCGCGGGCGGTTCGGTCGCTGAGGGTACGAGCCCGACCAACAGTCAGGACGGCACGAACGCCGGTAACCTGACCGTCGTCGGCGCCTGGAACTACCAGAACGCCGAGAACCTCGAACTGACCGTCGAGGACGACTCCGGTCTCGACGTGACCGGTGACGTCATCGACGACAACGTGCAGGAATCCAACGACGCCGTGCGCACCGGTGGCGAGACGGATCAGAGCTTCACGAACCCCGAAGGCGCCAGCCGCGGTGGCGACGCAGCGGTCAACGAAGTGCTGTACCCGATCGACCTCGCGAACACGGGCACGGGCACGTACACGATCATCCTGGCCGGCACTGACGACCTCGACTTCGGTCAGGCCAGCCAGTCGACGACCATCACGGTGACCGGTGACGACGACGCGAACATCGAACTGGACTCGGACAACGTCGTCCGCGGTGAGGACGTCCGCTTCGAGATCCAGGGTTCGGACGCCGGTGACAGCCACGTGGTCATCATCGAGGCCGACGACTTCCGTGACGGCGTCTCCCCCGAGAACGCCGCGCGGATCTTCCGGCAGGTCGGCGACACCAGCGAAGTCGGTGTCGTGACCGACTCGCCCGGCGATGCCGCCAAGTACAACCGGTCGACGGTTGACGACACTGGCATCAACGGCGACATGCAGTACGCCTACGCCAACATCACGATCGACGACGACACGGGTGTCGGCGTCGGTCAGATCGAGACGCAGTACCTCGACGAGACGGACGTCGAGATGACGCTCTACAACGGGACGACTGAAGTGCCGTTCGAGCTCGGTAGCACGACCGACACCGAAGGCGAGGACGACGAGCAGACGCTGGAAGTCGAGGAAGGCGACCTCTCGATCGAATCGCCCGGTAACGCGTACGTTGTCGGCAGCGAAGTCGAGGTCAACGGCACGGCCTCGGAAGGCATCGACGACGTTGCCTTCTTCGCCCGCCGTAACGACGACTACGAGATCGTCGAAATCGACGGCTCCAACACGCTGACCGTCGACGCCGACGGCACGTTCGAAGAGGAAGACGTCGTCCTCAGCGAAGGGGAAGGCACCGGGAACGACATCCTGTCGCTCCCCGGCACCTACCGCTTCGGTGTGGTTGACGTCGGCGGCCTCTCGGGCTCGCCCGACACCGACGACGACTACGACCTGTCGCCCTCGGAGTTCAACACGAACACGAGCACCCAGCAGTCGCTGCGGGTGACCGACACGGAACTGTCGGCGACGGTCAAGACCGTCGGCGGTCAGGTCTCGACCACCGACTCGACCGTGAACATCTCGGGTAGTGCGTTCGGCGCCTCGAACGTCGACGTCCTGTTCGTCGGCGACCGTGGTGGCACGCACACCGCGGACATCTCGGTCGACGACGACAACACGTTCGACGAGGACGACGTGTCCATCAGCGGTCTCGAGGATGGCCAGCGCGTCAGCGTCCACATCCTGATCCCCGGTCGTGACGGCGAATACGGCACGACCGGCGAGTCCGACATCGACGGCTACCTCGATACGAAGAACTTCGGCAGCTCGACGGGTGCGCAGATCCGCGCGAACGTCGTTGCCGACACGATCGAGGAGACTGGAAGTGACGACCGCATGGTCACGGCGAACTTCCGCTACGCCGACGCGCAGACGCAGATTCAGACGGTCTACCCCGAAGGCATGGAAGCCTCCGGTGTCAACCCGGTTGGTGTCGACGACACGATGGTCGTTGAAGGTGCGACCAACCTGCGTCCGGACGACAACTCGATCACCGTCGAACTGCTGACGAGCGATGGTGACTCGGTCGCCCTCGCGACCACCGACGAGTGGTCCTACGACGGCACGTGGTCGACGAGCCTCGAGCTGGAAGACGTCCAGACGGGCACGTACGACCTCGAAGCCGACGACGGTGAGAACACGGACCTCGTTCAGGTAGAGATCGTCCAGAGCGTCCAGACGGCAACGCCGGAACCGACGGAGACGCCGGAGCCGACGCCGACTGACACGCCGGAACCGACGCCGGAACCGACGCCGGAACCGACGCCGGAACCGACGCCGGAACCGACGGACACGGCAACGGCCACGCCGACGCCCACTGAGGGTGGCGGTCCTGGCTTCGGTGCCCTCGTCGCCGTCATCGCGCTCATCGCGGCTGCGCTGCTGGCCGTCCGGCGCGACAACTAAACGACTGAATCACGACTGACCGCCGGAAGCGGTCACCCGGTGCGGCTTTTTTCGCGGTTCGGTCGCCGCCGGCGGTGGCAGTCGCAAACGCCACGCGTCTACAGTATGACCGACGTGGACAACTAGATCGAGCGGTTTCGGTGGCGAGAGTGAGCGTGGGAACGCGGCCGCTCCTAGTCCCCGCTCGACTCCTGAATGACCTCGCGTTCGGCTCGCGACGGCGGCGTGTGGGTCACCCGCTCGGCCTCGCTCCGGTCGAGCCAGTGGCAGGCAGCCTCGTGACCGGCGTCGCCCTCGACCGCTTGGAGCGCCGGTTTCCGCCCGGAACAGGAGCCGTCGATGAACTCCGGACACCGGGGGTGGAACCGACAGCCGCTGGGTGGGGTCGTCGCGCTCGGCGGTTCGCCGCCGAGCGACGTTCGACCGCTCCGTCGGCCACCCCCGACCTGCGGGATGGCGTCGAGCAACGCCCGCGTGTACGGGTGCTGGGGGTTCCCGAAGATGTCCGCCACCGTCCCACGTTCGACGATTTCGCCGGCGTACATCACCGCGATGCGGTCACACACCTGCCGGACGACGTTCAGGTCGTGCGAGATCAGCAGGTACGAGAGGTCGAACGCCCGCTGCAGGCGGTCGATGAGATTCAGGATCTGGGCCTGCAGGGTCACGTCGAGCGCGGAGACGGGTTCGTCGAAGACGACGAGGTCGGGTTCGGTCACCAGCGCCCGACAGAGGCCGACCCGCTGGCGCTGCCCGCCGGAGAGCTCGTGGGGGTAGGAATCGAGCTGTGAGCGCGCGAGCCCCACCTCCTCGAACAGGTCGGCGACCCGGTCCCACTTCGCCGCCCCGTCGGCGATGTCGTGGACCGTGAGCGGGCGGGCGACGCTCTCGCCGACCGTCTTGCGCGGGTTGAGCGCCGACATCGGGTCCTGGAAGACGTACTGGACCCGGCGCCTGATCGGGCGGAGTTCCCGCCCGGAGTGGGTCTCGATGTGCTCGCCGTCGAACGTGATGCTGCCGTCGGTGGGTTCGTACAGCCGCGACACCGTCCGGCCGAGCGTGCTCTTGCCCGATCCGGACTCGCCGACGATGCCGACCGTCTCGCCCGCGTGGACGGTCAGGTCGACGCCGTCGACGGCGCGGACGACCTGGCTGTCCCCGAACAGGCGGTCGAACAGCCCCTCGTCGAGGGGGAAGTGTTTCTTCACGTTCGTCGCGTTCAGGAGCTCACGGGACGATCCGTCGGCGTCGGAGTCGGTCGTGCTCATCCGTCGGTCACCTCGGTCGCGGGGGTTCGGTCGGCCGTGCCGGTCGCTTCACCGTTCGCCGCCGCGTCCGTCTCCCACGTCACCTCGCCGAGGTCGTCGCCCTCGGTGTAGAGGTGACAGCGGGCGACGTGGGCCTCGCCGCCGTCGACGACGTGTTCGGGAAGCGGGTCGGAACAGGCGTCGAACGCCGCGGGACAACGGTCGCGGAACGGACAGCCGGCGGGTCGCTCGGTCGGCTCCGGTGCCGACCCCGGAATCGTCGCTAACTGGCCGTCCTCGGACGGCGCCCCCTCGGGGATGCTCCGGAGCAAGCCCTTGGTGTACGGGTGCGCGGGGTTCTCGAACAACCCGTCGGTCGTCCCGCGTTCCATCACCGACCCGGAGTACATGACGGTCACGCGGTCACAGGTCTCGGCGACGACGCCGAGGTCGTGGGTGATCAGCAGGATCGCCACGTCGAACTCGTCACAGAGGCGCTGGAGTTCGTCGAGGATGCCGGCCTCGACGGTCACGTCGAGCGCGGTGGTGGGTTCGTCGGCGACGATGAGCGAGGGGTCGCCACCCAGCGCCGAGGCGATCATCACCCGCTGGCGCTGGCCGCCGGAGAGCTGGTGGGGGTAGGACGTGGCGACGTCCTCCGGATCGGCGATGCCCACCGTCTCCAACAGGTCGACGGCGCGGCGCCACGACGGGGCCGACTTGCTCGTCCCCGTGACGTACTTGCGCCGGAGTTCGCTCAGGAGGCCGGCCGATTCGTCGACGTCGCCGTGGTGTCTCACCACCTCGGCGATCTGTTCGCCGACGGTCATCACGGGGTTGAGCGCCGACAGGGCGTCCTGAAACACCATGGCGATGTCGTCGCCACGGATTCGTCGCATCTCCGCCTCCGACTTGGCGTAGAGGTCCTCGCCGCGGTAGTCGAAGCGATCCGCGGACACCTCGGCGCCGTCGAGCAACCGCATGATCGAGCGGGCGGTGACGCTCTTGCCCGATCCGGACTCGCCGACGAGGCCGTGGATCTCCCCCGTCTCGACTTGGAGGTCGACACCGTCGACGGCGGGCACGTCCGGCCCGTCCTCGACGGGGAAGGTGACCGCGAGGTCCTCGATGGCGAGGAGGCTCACGGCGCCCCTCCCTCCCCGCGCACGTCGAACGCGTCGCGGAGCGCGTCGCCGAAGAGGTTGATGCCGAGCACCGTGATGACGATGGCGATGCCGGGGATGATGGAGATCCACCAGGCCTGCCCGATTAGGCTGCGGCCCTGCCCGAGCAGCGCCCCCCACGTCGGCGTGGTCGGTTTGACGCCGATGCCGAGGAAGGAGAGTGTGCTTTCCGCGAGCATCGCCCGGGCGACGAGGACTGTGAACTGGACGATCAACGGCGCCACCGCGTTCGGCAGCACCTCCTCGGTCATGATCTGCAGGTCGCCGAGCCCGACGTTTTTCGCCGCGAGGACGTACTCCTCCTCGCGGATGGAGAGGACTTCGCCGCGCGCGAGGCGCGCGAAGTCGTCGATGTACGCGAAGGCGATGGCGGCGACGACGTTCCAGACGCCTTGGCCGAACACCGCGACGAGCATGATGGCGACGAGGAGCCACGGGAACGCCCAGAGCACGTCGACGAAGCGCATCAGGGCGTCGTCGACCCAGCCACCGAAGTAGCCGGCGACGACGCCGAGGGAGACGCCGACGACGGCGCCGATGGTGACGGCACCGAGGCTCACCCCGAGGCTGATCCGCGCGCCGTACATCATCCGCGAGAGCAGATCGCGGCCGAAGGAGTCGGTACCGAGCGGGTGGGCCGTCGACAGCGACGGCGCCTGCATGATGGCGTACTCCTGGGCCATCGGGTCGTAGGGTGCGAGTTCGGGCGCGAAGACGGCCGCGAGGACGAACAGGACGACCGTCGTCAGCCCGAAGGTGGCCTTGTAGTCGCCGGCGACGGTCTCGCGCAGGCGGTCGAACCGGTCGAGACGGACGCCGAGGAACGTGTCGGCGTCGCCGTAGTCCGTGCTCATGCGCCACCTCCGTACTTGATCTTCGGGTTGATCGACATGTAGAGCAGGTCGACGAAGAGGTTCATGAACACGAAGATGATCGAGATGACGATCACCGACCCTTGGACGATGGGGAAGTCCTGGCGCTCGATGGAGCGAATGAGCAGGCGGCCGAAGCCCTGCACCCCGAATACCATCTCGACGGCGACGATGCCGCCCAGCAGGAGCGCAAAGAGGATGCCGGCGACGGTCACGACGGGCATGAGCGCGTTCTGCAGCCCGTGTTTGAACAGGATCAAACGTGGCGGCAGTCCCTTCGCGCGGGCGGTCTGCATGTAGTCCTCGCTCAGGACCTCGAGCATCGACGACCGGGTCATTCGGGTGATGATGCCGGCGTACGGGAGCCCCACGGCCGTCGCGGGCAGGATGACGTGCGAGAGCCAGGGGACGATGCCCTCGCTGATCGACGCGTAGCCGAACGAGGGGATGGCCGGGATGGCCGTGCCCACCGTGAGTAGGAGCACGATACCGATCCAGAAAGAGGGCATGCTGATGCCGAGGAAGGCGACGCCGGTGGCGACGTAGTCCTCCCACTGGTCGCGGCGAGTGGCGCTGACGACGCCCGCAGGGATGGCGACCAGGATTGCGATGGTGATGCCGACGAGGCCGATGCTCAGCGTCGGTTCGGCGGCGTTGACGATGCTCGTGGCCACCGACTGCCCGGTGTAGATAGAGTCGCCGAGGTCACCGCGGGCCAGATCCGCCATCCACCGGTAGTACTGGACGTGGATCGGCTGGTCGAGACCGAGTTCGGCGCGAACGGCAGCCAACTCGTCGGGTTCGGCGTTCCCGCCGAGGACCAGCCGCGCTGGGTCGCCCGGAACCGAGCGGACGGCGACGAACACCGCGGTCGCCACTACGTAGACGACCCCGAGCGCCTGCAGCGTTCGCTTCGCCACGTACCGTTTGAGACCCATCTATTCGAGGGAGGCCATGTGGAAGTTGCTCAGCCCGGCTTGGTTCCCGACACCAGTCAGGCTGGACGTGCTCGCCTTCGGGATGAGCGGGAACGTCGTCATCGCCCACGCGGCGTCCTCGAGGAAGAGCTCCTCCGCCTGCCGCATGATGTCGGCTCGTTCGTCGAAGTCCGACGTCCCGTAGTCCTGCTCGAGCAGGGCGTCGAAGTCGGGGTTGCTGTAGAGGTTCGCCTGCCACGCGCCGGACGACCCGTCCTCGGTGGGCGTCTTCAGCTGCTTCCACATCGTCATCCAGGGGTCGATGTCGACGTAGCCGTCGTACATCACGAGCGCGTTCTCGTAGCTGTAGAGGTTGTCCCAGTACGCCGAGGACTGCTGGACGTTGAGTTCCACCTCGATGCCGACCTGCGAGAGCATCTCCTGAACGACGGTCATCCGGCGCTCGTCACCCGGCACACCGAGAAGGGTGAGGGTCATCCGGGGATCGCCGGTGTATCCGGCCTCGTCGAGGAGCGTCTGGGCCTGCTCGGGGTCGTAGTACTGGCCCGGATCGGGCTCCTCCTCGTAGAGCCACGAGATGGCGGGATTGAACAGGGAGTGCGCGGGCTCGGCGTAGCCGAAAAAGGCGCGTTCGACGAGCGCTTCGCGGTCGATGGCCAT
Organism: Haloplanus rubicundus; assembly: GCF_003342675.1. Taxonomy (NCBI): domain Archaea; kingdom Methanobacteriati; phylum Methanobacteriota; class Halobacteria; order Halobacteriales; family Haloferacaceae; genus Haloplanus; species Haloplanus rubicundus. Next base: position 3,282,364 of record NZ_CP031148.1, read on the forward strand.
GGCGATGGCCTGGCGGACCCGCACGTCCGTCGTCGGGAGGTCCTGATCCGACCACTTGTCCGTGATCTGAGCGCTCCCGCTGGCGAACTGGGCGAAGTCGACCTCGCTCGGGTTGCTGGCGAGTGGCGCGATACAGAACCACGCCCCCGGGTTCGTGCCGACGACGTTCAGGTTACTCATCGATTCGGCCTGTCCGGCGTTCTCGGCCGGAATGCTGATCGAGTAGTCGATCTCGCCACCCCGCATCGCCGTCCACATCGTCGACGGCTCCGGGATCAGGTTGACCCGAATCGAGTCGAGGTAGGGGAGGGAGTTTCCGTCGCTGTCGGTGCCGAAGTAGCCGTCGTGGGCCTCCAGCTGCAGGTACTCGCCCGACTCCCGCTCGGTGAGTTCGAACGCCCCGCTCCCGACCGGCATGCGGTTGTACTCGTCGGGGTTCGCCTGTGCCTCCTCGGCGTGGACGATGGTACCGGCCCGCCCCGGTCCCCGGGTCAGGAACGAGATGAACGGGCCGACCGTCTCCGAGAGGCTGATTCGGAGGGTCGTCTCGTCCTCGGCGGTGATACTCTCGACCGACGACACCTTGCTGACGTGTGGCGAATCGTCGAGACCCATCAGCCGCTCGAACGACGCCTTCACCGCGGCGGCGTCGAGCGGGTCGCCGTTGTGGAACGTCGCCCCTTCCTTCAGGTCGAACACGTACGTCGAACTGTCGGGGAGCGTCCAGTCGTTGGCGAGGTCGCCGACGATGGATCCGTCGGACCCGATCTTCACCAGCCCGCTGTAGATGTTGGACTGGAGGTAGATCTCCTGCCCCTTGTCGACGTAGTGGGGGTCGAGATACTCGATCTGGTCGATGTTCCAGCCAGCGGTGATCGATCCGCCGCTTGCGCCACCGGAACTGGTCGATTCGCTACTGGAACTCTCGGTTCCGCCGCCGTCGCCGCCATCGCCGCCGTCGCCGCCATCGCCGCCGTCACCGCCCGAGTCGCCGCCGCCGCTACACCCCGCGAGACCGCTGAGACCCCCTGCCGCGAGCAGCTTCGTCGCCGTACGCCGGTCGATCCGTGGTCCCTCGAGATCTGACTTGTCGAACTCGTCGAACATCGGTTTCAGTTGTTCCCCGTAGCCGCGCCGCTGCCGGCCACATCGTATTCGATCAGTTCTACACCATTCTCTGTTTTCTCCGACTGAATGTATTCGATCACGTCAACTCTTTCTCGATGTGTCCAGCTATATATCGCTTTGGAATACATTCCTTCACATTCCATTTGAGAGTCGGGTACTGTACTAGGTACTTAATCTCGTATTAGGTCGCCCCGCGACGCCACGGGGGACTGGCAAACGATATGGTTCCGTACCCGCTGGTAGACACATGGTCGATTCAAACGACCGCATCATGGCGGGTGAGGCGGATGGACAGCCCTACGGTGGGACGTGTCCGGCGTGCAAGCGGGAGTACCGACGCGCGCTCACGTTCACCGACGCGGACGGCGTGATCCGCGGCGAGATTTCGGGCGACGTCTGCATCACGTCCGAGTACCTGTTCGCTCACTCCGAAATCACGGTATCGGCCCCCGACGACGACTTTCCGACGCGGGAGGTCGGCGCGATGGGCAACCGCAAGGAGGTACCGATCGATCCCACCGACGTGTCGGGCGTGTGGTCGTCCGACGACGGGGACGCGTTCGTCTCCCCCGACGCGGAGTGAAACGGGGTATCGAAAGTCAGTACCGGTGGTTCGCCGGCCCCTCTCGGTGACCCACCGGGACACGGTTACAGTAATCCGTACGAGACGGCCGGGGGCTACCGCATGCGATCCAGCCGGAACGCCGACGAGCGGTCGACCGTCAGCCACTCCGTCGCCATCGCCGGCGTTTCGGGTGAAAAGATCGTCAGCTTCGACGGGGACGACGGGTCGTCGTAGAGACACTCCAGTTCGAACTCCGGCGCCGGCCGGAGCGTCACGTCCGTCGTCACCGGGCACCCCGACAGCCACCGCACAGCCGCCGGCCGGTCCCCTTCCGCGCCGGGACGCGCATCCCACAGCGGACACACTGGACCCGGGTGCGTACGTACTCCGTGTGCGATGCGACCGCCGATCCGTCTTCGTGCGCTTCCATACGTGACCATTCGACCAAGAAGTTATATATTTATCGGTGTTTCTAGCACCGATCGCCGATATTAGTTCTTGAATATGGGCTATTTTTTGCTATGCCAGCCGATATGTCCATACAATTGTGGGATTTTTCGTGCGGTCGGACGGTTCGTCCCCGTCCGACCGCTTTTTACCGTCCAGTCCCACCTCCCGCGTATGGCCGACATCGACCCCGGCACGCTCCTACCGAACGACCGGATGCGCCAGCAGGCACTCGACGGCGACGTGACACAGATTCATCGCGGGCAACAGTACGCCGACGAGGGCGACACGTTCAGCATCGACGGGACGACGTTCGAAGTCGTCGAGGTGGCCGACCGAACCCTCGGCGACATGACCGACGCCGACGCGCAGGCCGAGGGTGCCCGTGACCTCGACCACTACAAGCAGATTCTGGAGCGCGCCCACGACCACTTCGAGTGGGACGACACCTCCGAAATCGTCAAACACCGCTTCGAGCAGAGGGATTGACCGGCGCAGCCGTCCGCGACCGTATCCTTATATCGTTGACAGGTGATCGGGTGCACAGTCATGTCTCGACAGCCCGCCGACTGCCCGGAACACGTCTGGGCCTCCATCGGCGTGACCGTCCTCGACGGCGAGGTCAGCCGCATCTGGAACTGTGAGCGCTGTGTCGCGTGGACGCGGGAACGCCTCGATCCGAACCACCGGATCGACTGGGAGACGACCGCGCTCTCGCAGTGATCGATGGGTACCCCCGCACTCGACCCGCTCCTGGTCTCCCAGCTCACCCTCGGCGCCGTGGCCCTCTATACGCTCGTCACCGGCGCGGGTCGCGCCATCGACGCCCTGCTCTCGCTCGCGTACCGATACGAGGTACCCGAGGCGCTGATCGGGGTGACGCTCGTCGCCGTCGGCACGAGCCTGCCCGAACTCGGGGCGCACGTCACCGCCTCCGTTGGCATCCTCTCCGGCGCCCTCGACTACCGCGTCACCTCCGCCGTGGTGGTCGGCGGCAACATGGGCTCCTCGACGACCCAGCAACTCCTCCTGTTCGGCATCCTCCTGTTCGGATTCGGCCGGATCGACCTGTCGACGCGGACGCTGACCGACGCCTTCGTGCCCATGATCCTCGGGCTGACGTTGACGCTCGTCACCGCGTGGGACGGGACGATCACCCGGGTCGACGGCCTCGTCCTCCTCGTCGCCTTCGCCGTCTATCTCGGCTACAGCTACGCCCGCCGGCAACCCACGCCCGTCCAGGGAGTCGCGAGCACGAACGTCACCGCCGACGCCGGGACGGCCGTCGTCATGCTTCTGCTCGTCCTCGCGAGCGCGTCCATCCTCCTGACCGTCGTCCAAGACGTCGTCGCCGGCGTCGTCCTCGGCGGGTCGATGGTCGGCGTGCTCACCCTCGGCATCGCCGCCTCCTTTCCCGAACTGAGCACCGTCCTCGACGGCATTCGCCGCAAGACCCCTGTCGTCGCCGTGGGGACCCTCGTCGGCAGCAACATCGTCAACCCGCTACTCGGCCTCGGCCTCGGCGGCGCCATCTCCACGTACCACGTCCCGACGGCCGTCGCCGTCTGGGACCTGCCGTTCAAAATCGTCGCCGCCATCGGCCTCGTCCTCTACGTCCGGTACCGCGGCGGCGTCCTCCAGCGACGCGTCGGCGTCTGGCTCATCGGCGCCTACTTCGTGTACGTCGTGGGGCGGATGCTGCTGTTTCCGGGCCAGTGAGCGCGGGCCGTGGGGCCGCGACGGGACCCGCCGCCGTCAGTCGTACGCCTCGTCGTCGCGGTGTTGATCCGGGTTCGCGATTTCGCGGGCCTCGACGTACTCGTCGTCGTACTCCTTCTCCTCGCGGGCCTCGGGCGGGATGTCCTCCCCCGACTCCTCGCCGTCCTCCCGGCCGTCGAGTTCTTCGGGTTTCGGTGCGCCACGGGGCGTCTCGTCCTCAGCCGTCGCTCCGCTGTCTGAAGACTGAGTCACGGGGGAGGGTTGGGTCGGCGGACCGAAACGTTTTGTGGCCTTCCTGCTACCTGCGCGAACCCGTTGGCCTAACCAGCGCGGTTCGCCTTGCTTTCGAGTGGAACCCATCGGGGAGCGACGGGTCCGCGAAGTGCTTCCGTACCGACTCTCTAGTCACCGTCCATTTAGTTTGTCGCCATAATTAAGTTTGGAACCATAACTTTATCGATGAAATGATATTTGTCGTCGCTCCCTGTGGATGAACCAAATGGCGGGTCGGAAACCGACAGTCTCCGACGAGGAGATTCTACATGTTCTATCAGAATCTGATGATCCGTTTCTCACTACGACCGAAGTCGCGGAGCAGGTTGACCTTTCTCAACCAGGTATGTTGAAGCGGTTGCGAGATCTAGAAGATGCTGGATATATCGACAACAAGAAAGCAGGGAATAGCAACACTTGGTGGATCACGGATATTGGAAGGCAAATATATGATGAGGAGGGGGAGAAAAACAAATGAGTATGGAATATCTGACTGACAGTGTCTGATAAAAAAGGCGAGAGAGATTCAGCTGAGTCGCTGGTAGGAACGGTTGACGGGGTCGTAACTGACTGGGGTGTTTCGCCAGAATATGTTGATGATCCAATTGCTGTTTTGACTATCCGTCTCGGGGAACTTCTTGGACCTGTGGCATTTATCGGCGTCTTATTCGCGACAGCAGTACTAATTTGGATTAATATATCAGATTCGTTGGGAGTGTATTTGGGTATTCTTTTTCTTGACATACAGTTGGCTGCTGTTGGGTTGATCGCTTGGCGGGCCGGTAGATGGATACGTGAAAGAACCCAGAAATTTTGGATTGCTAGAATCCCTCCGCATGATAACATATCTGATGAGGTGTCAATTGATTCTTTCGGGGCGGCGGCTGACTCTTTCATCCCCGAAATATCGGCTGAACAGGTCGCCTTAGATCAGAGACACAAGGCAATCATTTCAGTTATTATAATTCAAACACTTTTCGCACTTCTGATTATAGCTATCGGAATGGGGCTATTCATTATACTCTCAGATATTCCGCTTACTGATTGGTCAAATATAAAATTAGAGCAAAATCTTTCTCCGATTGGAGCACTTGTCTCGGTTTTACTCGGAAGCGGGTTGGGTGTGATCTCACTCGGGGTACTCGTGGTTACTTCAAACGCTGAACAAATGCTTCTCATCGTATTACTCGTCCTTCTTCCTTCGATTGCTACTGTTCCAGTCGCACGTAATTTTCAAAGATTTTCACTGAACGTTCATATCAAGCAATATCAAACGCACAGAGGGATAACGTCGATTTTTCTTATTGCAGAGGCTATAATCAGTGTTCTTAGTATCCGGATAATCTTCGCCCTCTTTGGGTTAATATAATTGAGTGGCAAGTTTGGATAGTGCGATACCCCACACGAACCCCGCCGCGTGAGCAAACACGTTCGTAAACGACCCACCCTCCACTAACGCCTCTGCCTCGGGAAACAATCCCAGAATCAACACACCCAGCACGACGCCCACCAGCCCCACCGCGCCCGCGGTGATCACGGCGTCGCGTCGCGCCTTCCCGTCGGGCACCTCGACGCCGTGCCGAGCGTACTGCACGAACACCAGTCCACTCCCGAGGAGAACCAACCCCGTCACCGACGCCCGGAATCCGCCCGCGTAGCGCAGGTCGATCAGCTGCATCAACAGGAGGAAGATCGTCAGTCCGACCGCGTAGGCGAGCTGTCCGTCGTGGCGCTTCTTCACGAACACGTAGAGGGCGACGAGGAGGAAGCCCCCGAGACCGCCGACGACGCCGGAGAAGCCGCGGGAGACGGGGTCGGCGTCGGGATACTGGAGTTGGAAGATGGCGTAACTGGTGAGGTTGACGAGGACGGGGAGGGCTACGAGGTGGATCGGGAGGGTGCGGCGGAACCATCGGCGTTCGTCGACGAAGAGGCAGAGGGCGTAGGTGTACGTGGCTGTGAGGCCGTAGCCGACGAGATTGCTGACGAGGTGGGTGTTCGAGGCGTGGACGTAGGCCGCGGTGAGGAGGGTGTAGCCGTTGAAGCGGGTGTGGTCGAAGACGAGGGCTTGCTGGAGGGTGGTGGGAGCGAGGAAGTGGATTGCGGTGAGGAGGAGGGGGATGGAGAGGAGGAGGGTGGCGTCGAGGGCGAGAGAGCGGGGGGAGGCCGTGTCGGCCATCGTAAGGCGATTCGACAGTACTGTAATAAATTCTGTGTGGCGAGTGAACGTTTCGGTGGCAGACGTGCGGCGCTGTCTGCTCGGTGGTAGCCACACGTACTTACCGCGACGAGCGGCGATGGATCGCAGATCCCTCGGGCAGCCGGCGCGAAGCGCCAGCGAAGAAGCGAGTCGCGGCCGTTTTTGGTCCAGCTTTTTGCGAGGAGCGGTGCGCCGAAGGCGCACCCGACGAAGTAAAAAGGTGGGAGTATGGGACCACGGCAGACTCGCTTCGCTCGTCTGCCTGCTCCCATTTTCGCTCCGCGAAAAGTGGGACCGCCGTGATTCGAACACGGGTCCAACGCACCCCATGCGCAGAGGATACCACTACCCCACGGTCCCGCGTTTCGAGCGAGGGCGGTATCCGGGTTAAGCGTGTCGTTTCGCGTTCAGACCAGCACCCGCTCCAGGTCGACGACGACGCCCTCGTCGGCGTCGGGGTCACCGACGAAGCGGCCGAGACAGACGGCGGACCCGTTCGGGGTGAAACCGGCGACGAGGGCGTCCTGTTCGGCCGGCTCCGCGTCGATCACGCCCGGCGCGTACACCGGCGCCCCTGTCGCCACCTGTTCGGCGGCGCTCGGGGCAATCGTCACCGCTGGCAGCTCTTCGAGCACCCGCTCCGCCGGGGCGACGACCGCCCGGATCGGCTCCTCGTCGCCCTCCTCGGCGAAGGCGAGGGCGTCGGCGAGGTCGTGGAGGGTGACGAGGTCCCGGTCGTCGAAGGGGTCGGTCGCGGTGCGGCGGAGCGCGCCCATGTGCGCGCCGGTCCCGAGCGCGAGGCCGAGGTCGTGACAGAGCTTGCGAATGTAGGTGCCGCTCGCACACTCGATCCGGAGGAGGACCTGTCGGTCGCGGGTTTCGAGGACGTCCAGATCGTGGATCGTCCGGGTTCGGAGGCGGCGCGCGACGGCGCTCTTGCGCGGCGGTTTCTGGTAGATTTCGCCCTCGAACTCGGCGACGGTCGCTTCGAGGTCGGCCGGCGGACGGTCGTGCAGTTCGAGGACGGCGACGTACTCCTTGCGGCCCTCCAGAAAGACGGGGGCGAGCCGGGTGGCGTCGCCGAGCATCGTGGGGAGACAGCCCGTCACCTTCGGGTCGAGGGTGCCGGCGTGGGCGGCGCGGTCGACGCCGGCGAGGTCGCGCACCCACCCCGCGACCTGGTGGGCGGAGGGGCCGGGGGGTTTGTCGAGGTTGACGACGCCGAACGCGAGGAGGGCGTCGAGGTCGCGCTCCGCGGGCGGGGGGCGGAGGCGGGTCACAGGTCGATATCGAGACTGCCGAGGTCGACGCCCTCGACGGCGTAGCCCCCCTCGTCGGCCGTCGGATCGTAGTGCTCGACGGCAGTCGTGAGGATGGCGAGGACGCCGGGGGCCGTCCACCGTGCGGTGTTCACGACCAGATCGTAGATGGAGAGGTCGTCGATGGGGATGTCGTAGTAGTCGGCGTAGCGTTTCCGCTCGCTTCGTTCGCGCCGGAGGGTCTCCTCGCGGGCCCGGTCGACCGACTTCTCCTCGCGGTCGGCGATGCGGGCGGCCCGCACGTCGACGGGGGCGTCGAGCCAGAGCCGGAAGTCGGCGTCGGGGGCGAGCCAGCCGGCGAGACGGGATTCGAGGACGACGCCGTCGCGGTCGCGGGCGATTTCGTACAGGCGCCGGTCGAGGTCCCGGTCGATCTGTCCGTCCTCCTCGGCGAGTTCGTTGAACTCGACGGGCGTATAGCCCCGTTCGGCGGCGAGGTCACGGAAGATATCGCCGCCGCTGACGTGCTCCAGATCGAGCGCCTCCGCGAGCCCGGCGGCGGTGGTGCTCTTCCCACTGCCCGCCGGGCCGGACACGGTGAGTAACATAGCGGGACTGATGGCGGCCGACTAAAAGAGCGTGTTCACTTCGGTCAGGAGCCGGTCGGGCTGATGTTGATGTTCAGCCCCTTGCGGATGATCTGGGTGAAGCCCATCGAGCAGAGGAAGTACCAGACGATCCACACCTGCACGGGACCGAGCACCGGATCGGTCCACGCCTTCTCGCCAGCGAAGGGGAGCACCAGCGGTTCGAGGTCGAAGATTGGCGTCGCGTTCGCCCCGATGCCGACCCCCCAGTACATCCACAGGAAGACGGGGATGGTGAGGAACATGATCCACACCATCGGGCGGAACTGCTCTTTGAACATGCCCATCTGGTCGCCCATGGCCTCCATCTGCTCGTCCTGAATCCGGTCGAGCGCCTCGTCGTCGCCTCGCTCTTTGGCTTCCTTGCGTTTCTCCTGGATCTCCTGCATCTTCTCCTGGTACTCGCCCATCTTCTCGGAGTCCATCAGGTTCGCCTGCAGGATGGTCGAGTACAGCCCCGTCACGACCGCGAGGATCATGACGACGGCGTAGAAGGGCAGTTGCGCGTTCAGTGGACCGAGAAAGACGTTCATCGCGTTGCCGATGACGTTCCGCATCGGCGCCCACGAGTAGCCGGCGAAGAGCGCGAGGCTGAACACCGCCGCGCCCTTGTCCCACATCGACCACGAGGAGCCCTCGTCGTCGTCGCTCGACGTGGACGTCGAGGTGGACGTCGTTCCCGCCGTCGTCTCTGCCTCGCCGTTTTCGAGGGCGTCGCGGGTCGCCTCGGCGTCGGCCAGCCGGAAGCCGGCGTCGCCGTCGACCAACACGCCCGTCTCGATGAGGCGGCCCCACTGGCCGCTCGACAGGTCGTCGCGGACGTCGACCCACTTGACCTCGCCGTCCTCCGCGCGGTCGAGGACCGTCCGGACGACGTCCTCCATCGCCGCGTCTTCGGAGACGAGGTCCCGCACCTTCTGCTCGATCCGTGCCATTGCACCTCAGTAGCCCCCCGGCGGTTAAGAAGGTTTTACTCTGACTCGCGGGCATCGAACGGTCGTTCGTAGATGTGGGAGCCCGCGTACACCGCGAGGTCGACGCCCATCGCGGCGAGCGAGCAGCCGCCGACCGTCGTGGCGACGAGCAACAGCGTTCCCCCGGCGCCGCCTCCCCACCCGAGGAGGCCGACGGGGAGCGCAACCCCGAGCGCCACGTTCGCCACTCCGCCGAGCCGAAACCAATCGACCCGCGCCGTCACCGGATTCTCGAACGCGGCGACGAGATCCAGTAGGCCGGCGACACCGAGGAGCGCGACCTGTGTGGCGGTCGCGGAACGCGCGTCAGGGGCGTACCCACGACGGCGACGGCGAGCAGCAACAGGCCAGCGCCGAGGGCACCACACAGCCGTCTGTGAGTGGGAGAGTGCATTCCGATGGCCGTTCGGTCCGAGTATCGGCAGCCGGATCTCCTGCCTACGTCGCCGCGTCGACTTCCTCGCGGATGGACGCGAACACCTCGTCCGGGGTCCCCTCGCCGTCGACTTCGACGAGGACACCCTCGTCGCGGTAGTGTTCGACGACGGGCGCCGTGTTCTCCTCGTAGACGCGGAGGCGCTCGCGGACGGTGTCTTCCGAATCGTCGTCGCGCTGGATCAGGTCGCCGCCACACTCGTCGCAGACGCCCTCCGTCGCCGGCGGGCTGAACTCGACGTGGTAGTTGGCGCCGCAGTCGTCACAGACGCGGCGGCCGGTGAGGCGGTCGACGAGTTCCGCCTCGCTCACGTCGAGGAAGACGACGGCGTCGAGGCTGGTGATGTCGGAGAGGTATTCGGCTTGATCGAGGTTTCGCGGGTAGCCGTCGAGGACGTAGCCGTCGGCCTCCTGCAGGGCGGTCTTGACGATTTCGTTCACCACCGCGTCGGGGACGAGTTCGCCGGCCTCCATGTACGCCCGCGGCGTGTCGTACTCGGTGTCCATGTGGCTGATGTCCATGTCCTTGTTCGCACGGAGCGCGTCGCCGGTCGTCACGTGTTCGATGTCGAACGCCTCGGCGAGGCGCTTACTCTGGGTTCCTTTACCCGCTCCCGGTGCGCCGAGCAACAGCACATGAGGCTCGCTCATGCACGAATCTCCCCCCTCCGAGTATAAATTAGTGAAGAAACGCCCGCGATATTGACGGGATCGGAACGCCGAGTCGTCCGCCCCGACTACGCCAGCTTCTCGATATTACCGAGCGACGCTCGGTAGACGCACGAACTGGCTCAGGCCAGTTCGTGAATGTTCTCGACGACAGCCTCGGCGTACTCGCTCGTCGCGAGCTTGGTTCCGCCCTCGATCTGTCGGTGGAGGTCGTAGGTGACCTTCCCCGAGGAGATGGTCGCCTCGACGGCGTCGCGAACGAGGTCGGCGGCGTCGTCCCACCCGAGCTGTTCGAGCATGATCCGGCCGGAGAGGATCATCGCCGTCGGGTTCACCTTGTCCTCCCCCGCGTATTTCGGCGCGGAGCCGTGGACGGGTTCGGCGAGACACGCACCCTCACCGAGGTTCGCGCCCGGCGCGATGCCGAGACCGCCGATCTGGGCGCCCGCGGCGTCCGAGAGGTAGTCGCCGTTGAGGTTCGGCATGGCGAGCACGTCGTACTGTTCGGTCCGGGTCAGCAGCTGCTGGAGCATGTTGTCGGCGATGCGGTCCTTGACGACGACCACGTCGTCGGGCGCCTCGCCGTCGTACTCGTCCCAGAGTTCGTCTTCCGTGATGACTTCGTCGCCGTACTCCTCCGCGGCGAGTTCGTAGCCCCAGTCGCGGAAGGCCGCCTCGGTGAACTTCATGATGTTGCCCTTGTGGACGAGCGTCACCGAATCGCGGCCGTTGCGGAGGGCGTAGTCGATGGCCTGTCGGATCAGGCGCTTGCTCCCGAACTCCGAGATGGGCTTGAGGCCGATACCGACCGGGCCGTCGTGGATGGTGTCCCCGAAGCCCATCTCCTCCTCGACGAACTCGCGGACGCGTTCGGCGTCGTCGGTGCCGGCCTCCCACTCGATGCCGGCGTACACGTCCTCGGTGTTCTCCCGGAAGTTCACCATGTCCATCTTCTCGGGATGCGTGACCGGCGAGGGGACGCCGTCGAGGTGGTAGGTCGGGCGCATGTTCGCGTAGAGGTCGAGTTTCTTCCGGAGCGCGACGTTCAGCGACCGGAAGCCGCTCCCGACGGGCGTCGTCAGCGGCCCCTTGATCGCCACGCGGTGTTCGCGGATGGCCTCGACCGTCTCTTCGGGCAGGTTCTCGTCGTAGCGCTCCCGCGCCGACTCGCCGGCGTAGAGGCGCATCCAGTTGATCGAGCGGCCAGTCGCCTCCGCGGCGGCCTCGAGCACCTGCTGGGCGGCCGGACTCACGTCCTTCCCGATGCCGTCGCCGTAGATGATCGGGATGATCGGATTCGACGGTACGTCGAGTTCTCCGTCCTCGTCGACGGTGATCCGTTCGCCGTCGGCAGGGACCTCGACTCTATCGTAGCTCATGTCGTGGGCGGGTTCGCCGACCACCGTGAAAGACCTGCCGTTATCCGGCACGAGGCTTATTCCTGCCGCGGTCTACCGGTCGGTATGCGCATCATCGTCCACGGCGGCGCGGGATCGGGTGCGAGCCTCGGCGGACCGACACCCGAACGGCAGGCCGTCCTCGACGCCGCCGCGAGCGACGGCGCGGCCGAGGCGACCCCCCTCCAGGCCGTCGTCACCGCTATCCGGCGGCTCGAAGCCGACGAGCGGTTCAACGCCGGCCGCGGCGGCGCCGTCCAGTCGGACGGCGTCGTCCGCGTCGACGCGGGCCTGATGACGAGCGACCGAACCGTCGGCGCCGTCGCGAACGTTCCCGGCGTCGAGGCAGCCGTCGACGCCGCGCGAGTCGTCGCCGCGGAGACGCCCCACGTCTGCGTCGCCGGCGAGCACGCGGCCGAACTCGCCGCCGACTTCGGCGTCGAAACCGGTTTCGACCTGACGACCGAGCGCACCCGCGAGCGGTTCGCGGACGCCGACCCGCCGACGGGGTCCCCGAAGGCACACCTCGACTGGCTCCGCGAACGGTTCGGCCGCGGCGGGGAGCACGACCACGACACCGTCGGCGCCGTCGCGGGCGTGGAGCCACGCTCCACGGGAAGCCGGTCGACGGCCGGTGGAGGCCGCTTCGCCGCCGCCACCTCCACCGCCGGCCGGTGGTTCGCCCTCGCCGGCCGCGTCGGTGACGTGCCACAGGTCGGCGCCGGCTTCTTCTGTACGCCCGCCGGGGGCGCGAGTGCGACGGGGGCCGGCGAGGACATCGCGCGCGTCACCCTCGCCCGGCGCGCGGTCGATCACCTCGCGGACGGCGCCGCAGCCGACCGGGCCGCGGCGCTCGCAATCGACGAGTTCGAGGAACTGACCGGATCGACGGCCGGGGTGATCGTCTGCGGGCCTGACGGGGTCGGCGCGGCGAGAAACAGCGAGTCGATGCAGGTGGCCGTCGCGGAGCGTTATCGGGGTTCTCGTAACTGTCCATAGATTCTCGCCGGGCCGGCGAGAATCCCCGATGACTTCCGATAATCCCTATTAGTCGGCCGTGACGGTCCGGCGCGGCGTGACGAACTTCCGGGACGGGCGCTCCTGAACCGTTCGGTCCGGGGTGACGCTCACGAAGCGGTCCCGGCGGGGGTCGCAGGCGGTGAGTGCGCCGCCGTAGACACAGCCGGTGTCGAGGCCGACGGCGTTCTCGCGGACCACAGGGGCCTCGAGGGGCGTGTGGCCGAAGAAGACGCGACGGTCACCCTCGTACTCGTCGTACCAGAACGGGGGTTCGTAGCTGCCGTCGCCGAGTTCACGGATATTCTCGAAGTCGTCGACGGTGTGTTCGACGATGGACTTCCGCGGGTCGACGCCGGCGTGGACGACCAGCGTGTCGTCCCAGTGGATGGCGACGGGGAGGTCGGCGATCCACCGACGGTCCTCGTCGTCGAGTTCGTCGAGCGACTTCTCGCCGCGCAGGAGTTTCTCCTCGTTGTTGCCACGGACCGTGACGAAGTTGGGTCGAGAGCGCACGAGGTCGATCACGCCGGCGCTGTCGGGTCCCTTGCGAACGAGGTCGCCGACGAAGACGACGAGGTCGTCGGCGGTCGGATCGAGCCGGTCGAGCAGGTGTTCCAACGCCCGCAGACAGCCGTGGACGTCGCCGACGACGTAGATGTCGTCCCACGCGTCCATGTCGACGTGGTGGTGCTCGTCGCCGAGAGCGAGATCGAGGCTGGCGTCGAGCGCGTCGGTCCGGATCACACTCACGAGAGGACGGGCGACTTACATAAAGCGCGCTAATTGGGGCAGCCATGTCTATATACCACATGGACACCGGGGACGGGTCGGCGTCCCTGCGCGACGGGCCCGGACGGGACGGCGAACCCCGGGACCGACTCCCGACGGGTTACAGTCCGAGTCGGTCCCGGATCGCGTCGAACAGTCCCTCGTCGTCGTCCGGCATCTCGGTCGGGTCCGGAACCACGCGGTCGTCGGGGAGCACCACCGTGCGGCCGTCGTCGCGCTCCACGGAGATGAGAGCATCCTCCTTCAGCTCCGAGAGGGCGGTTTCGAGCGTGTCGATGTCGACGTCGACGGCCGCGCGGAGTTCGAAGACGGTCATTCCGTCGCCGCCGCGGTCGACCAGCGCGTCGAGGACGGCCACCTCGACCTCCTCGCGGTCGCGGAACTCCCGTTTGGCCTTCATATCCGGTCGTAACGGCCGCGGATGGTTTACCAGTACCGCCGGTCGCCCCAGGGTCGGACGCACGTCTGACGGACGCTTTTGGTGTCGGGCGTCGCTACCCCTACACAATGGGACTCAGGTGCCTACTGGGACACGAATACGCGAACCGCGAGGTGGAGCGCGAGCGGGAGGAGCGCGGCGACGAGGTGGTCGTGACGTACCGGACGGTCGAAACCTGTGATCGCTGTGGCGAACGCCGCGTCGTCAGCGAGAACAAGGAGGTCCGCCCGATCCGGGACCCACGCGAGGACGACGTGGCGACGGGCCTCGGCGGCGGCGGGGTCACGGCCGACCTCGACGAACCGTCGGCGTCCGACGACGCGCCCGCGGCGGCGAGCGAGGAGGCGCCGGCGGCCGGCGGGGACCCGGCGCCGACGGCCGATACCGACGCCGACGAGGGATCGACACCGGCCGCCACGGCGTCGACGGGTGACGACGGCGGGCCGGCGGGAGACGACGGGACGCCGACCCCCGACCCCGCGGAGGAGGACGCGGTCATCCTCGACGACGGGGCGACGGAGGACGGCGACGACGGCCGCGCGCGCGGCGAGTGGCCGGGGACTGACGCCGAACGCCCGGACGACGCCGAGGAGCCGGGGGCAGCGGATGCAGATGCGGACGCGGCGACGAACCCCGAACCGGCCGACGATGGAACGACCGTCGTCAGCGGCGACGAGGGGTGGCCCGAGCCGGGCAGCGAGGGCGAAGGCTTCGACGCCGAACCGAGCGACGGCACGCCGACGGACGTCTCCTTCGGCGGCGGGTTGACACCGGAGGGAGCGGACGCGGCGGCGAACGGCGAGGCGGAGGCGACGAGCGAGGCTGGCGCCGTCGCGGGCAAGCAGTTCGTCGCCGCCGAGGAGGTCGAACCGGTTAGCGAGGAGTCGGCCGGGCGGACGGAGTTTTTCTGTCCCAACTGTGGCTACGTCCGCACGGCCGGCGGGTCGTCGATGCGCGCCGGCGACATCTGCCCCGACTGTCACAAGGGCTACATCGCCGAGCGCGAGCGTGCGGAGTGAGCCGGCCCGAAGGACGAAACTGGTAAACCGTCGCCTTTCGAACCGGAGTCCATGAAGGAGTACAAGATGCGTCGTGGGGAGACGTTGGAGGAGAACGCGCCCGATCTGAAGGGGACGGTCGAGGGCTACTTCGGCCCCGTCACGGAGACGGAGGAGTACAAAGGAAGCGACCTCTACGTCGTCGGGGAACCGGACAACCCGGTCTTCGAGCGCATCGTCGCCGGCGCCGTCGAGTACAGCGGGAAGAAGGACAAACTCGGCGTCCACTTCGAGGAGAAGCCGGCGGCCCAGGTCATCGAGGAGGGCCACGCCGACGCCGCGGAGGACGCCGTCAGCGCGAAAAACGACTTCCTGCTCGAAGTGACGGGCCGCGACGCCAAGTCCCGCCGCGACTCGATGAAACGCTCCGTCGAGGACGACCCGGACGACGTGCCGAACGCGTAGATTAAAGCGCCTCGGGGATCCACCCGCCGTCGACTTCCACGTTCTCGCCGCTCACGTAGCCGCTGTCGGCATCGAGGAAGAAGAAGAGCACCTGCCGCAGGTCGGCGAAGGAGGCCCACCGGCCCCGCGGCGCCTCGTCCGGGAACTCGTCGGAGTTCTCGACGACGTAGGGCGAGATGCAGTTGACGGTGATGCCGTCCGACGTCGTGTCGTTGGCGAGCATTCGCGTGAACATGATGACGCCCGTCTTCGCGACGAGATACGGGAAGTTCTTCGGGTAGACGAGCGCCCGCTCCGTGCCCGCGTAGCCGACGTTGACGATGCGGCCGAACTCGGCCTCGCGCATCGCGGGCAACGCCCGCTTCGAGCAGAGGTAGGTCCCCGTGAGGTTCGTGTCGATGACGCGGTTCCACGTCTCGAAGGAGAGGTCTTCCCAGTGGCGCGGGGCGAAGTCGCCGACGTTGTTGACGAGGACGTCGACGGTGCCGAGGTCGGCTTCGACGGCGTCGAACATCGCGTCCACCTCGTCGGGGTCGGTCACGTCGCCTTGCACCGTCGTCGCCGCGCCGCTCTCCTCGCGGGCGACGGCGGCCGTCGCGCGCGCGTCGGCGTCGCTCGTGTGGTAGTGTACCGCGACCGACGCGCCCGCTTCGGCCATCGAGAGGGCGAACTCGCGGCCGACGCCGTTCGCACTCCCCGTCACCAGGGCCACCCGGTCGGAGAGGTCCGTCGTGAGCATAGGGGGACATCGAGAGGGGGCCGCAAAGGGGTTCCGGGCGGCGGTAACGGTTTGTACCCGGCCCGTGAATCGATCGGGCATGGCTGTCGAGACCATTCTGGTCGCAGTCGGACCGAAGGATCACGAACGCGTCGAACGGCTGACCGAGGAGACCGTCGACATCGCGGGACCGACAGGTGCCGACGTCGTCCTCGCCCACGCGTTCACGGAGGATGGGTACGAGGTGGCGCGCTCGAAGCTCAACCTCGACGACACGACGCCGGATCGGGTCGCGGAGCGCAACGAGCCGATCCGCGACCTCGAAGCGGTGCTGGAGGCGGCGGACATCGACTACACGATCAGAGGAACGGTCGGTGACCCCGGGGAACGGATGGTCGAGATGGCCGAGCGCACGGGCGCCGACATCGTCGTCGTCGGCGGCCAGGAGCGCTCGCCGGCCGGCAAGGCCCTCTTCGGGAGCGTCGCCCAGTCGATCATGCTCGACGCCCCCTGCCCGACCCTCTACGTCCGCACCGGCACGGAGTAGATGGCGACGTATCTCGGCGTCGACCTCGGCGCGACGACGATCCGAGCGGTCGTCGGCGACCGCGCCGGTCGCGTCGTCGGCGCCGACCGCACGCCGACGCCGGCGGGACCGACCAGCGTCGCGATCACGGAGGCGGTGCTCGATACCGTCCGCGGGGCGTGTGGCGACGCCGGCGTCGACCCCGAGTCCGTCGTCGCCGCGGGCGTCGGCGCCGTCGGGCCGCTCGATCACGACGCCGGCGTCTCGGTCGACCCGACGAACCTACCGGCCGACGTCGGCCGGATTCCGCTGGTCGACCCGCTCCGAACCCTCCTCTCGACCGACCGCACGCACTTCCACAACGACGCGACGGCGGGCGCCATCGGGGAGCGATTCTTCCGCGACGGCGGCGACGACCTAGTCTATCTCACGCTCTCGACGGGCGTCGGGGCGGGCGCCGTCGTCGACGGCCACGTCCTCTCGGGGTGGGACGGCAACGCCGCCGAACTGGGCCACGTGACCCTCGACGCCTCCGACGACGCCCGAATCTGTAACTGTGGTGGGACGGGACACTGGGAGGCCTACTGCGGCGGCGCGAACGTCGCCGGCTACGCCCGCGACCTGCACGACGGCGAGGCGACGGCCCTCGACCTCGACGATCCGGACCTCGGCGCCGCGGGGGTGTTCGACGCCGCCGCCGACGGCGACGAGTTCGCGGCGCGGGTGATCGATCGGATCGGTCGCTGGAACGCCCTCGGCGTCGCGACGGTCGTCCACGCCTACGCGCCGCGGGTCGTCGCCGTCGGCGGCGGCGTCGCGCGCAACAACCCGGATCGGATCCTCGGGCCGATCCGTGACCGCCTGCCCTCCCTGCTTCGGGTGGCGAGGACGCCCGAGATACGGCTCACGGATCGGGACGGCGACGCGGTCGTCAGGGGGGCGCTGGCGAGTGCCATCACCGGCGGGACG